>DASSQZ010000252.1:0-37693 GCA_035702105.1 Myxococcales bacterium
GACGAGGATGCGCAAGGCGGCGATGTCCCAGATCTGCACGCCGGCCTCGACCCACGCCTCCGCCTTTCCCTGCAGCACGAGCGCGCAGCCCGCCAGGTCGCCATGGCAGCGGGCCACCTGCGCGGAAGCGGCGAGCGCCGCGACACGCTGCAAGAGCGGCGGCCGGAGCAGGACGGCCGGCTCGCCGAGCGAGAACGTCGCCTCGCCCCAGTCGCGGATCGGCGAGACCCTCAGCCGCACGGCGGCGGCGTCCCCCGAGCGCATCCAGGCGCCCAGTCCCTCCGCCGCCCAGTACGTCTCGCCGAGCGCGGGCAGCGCCATCGCTCCCGCCACGATGCGGCCGTCGTGCTCGAGGCCGACGAGCGGGCCCCAGAACCCGCGCCCGCGGGTGAACCCCTTGGTGCCGTCGAGCGGATCGACGATCCATCTCGTCGCGGCCGAGCCTTCGTGCGCGCCGGTCTCTTCGCCGACGAAGCCGTGGCCGGGAAAGGCCGCGCGCACGACGGCGAGGATGGCCGCCTCGGAGTCGCGGTCCGCCTGCGTGACCGGCGTCCGATCCGGCTTGAGCTCGACGCGGACGCCGCGCTGGAACCAGGCGAGGCTCGCCGCGGAGGCCGCCTCGACGGCGCTGTGGGCGGTGTCCATCGCCTTGGCGAGATCGAGCATGGGTGCCGTCGCCGGCCTGGACCGGCGCCGTCTACTTCTTCTGCGCCTTCATCCGGCGCTCCATCTCGTCCGGAGGCACGTCCTCGACGTGGGTGCCGACCGACCAGGTGTTGCCCCAGCGGTCCGCGATGGTGCCGACGCGATCGCCGTAGAACTGGTTCGCCGGCTCGCGCTTCGCCTGCGCGCCCGCCGCGACCGCCTTGCGGAAGGTCGCGTCCACGTCGGGAACGTAGAGGTAGCAGACCATGCGCGACGGCGCGTACTCGGGGGTCGCGTCGGCCAGCATCAGGATCGAATCGCCCACCCGCATCTCGGCGTGGCCGATCTTCCCGCCGGGCGCGGGGAAGCGGAAGACCTCCTTGCCGTTGAAGGCGGTCTTGACGAACTCGATGAAGTCGGATGCGCCCTCGACGACGAAGTAGGGCGTGAAGGTGTGGTAGCCCTCGGGAATCGGCTTGACGGCCATGGCATCCTCCTTGGCGAATCGAGCCCTCCTATCACAGCCCGGGCGCTCCCGCGCCGGACCCGCCGCCCGCTCAGTACAGGATCCGCGTCTTGATGCTGGTGGGAAGGGCCGCCACCGCCTTCTTCACGTCGTTGGAGACGTCCTGGTCGAGGTCCATGATCAGGTAGCCGACGTTGGCGTCGGTCGAGAGCACCTGGCTGTGGATGTTGGCGTTGCACTCGCTGACGATGTGGTTGATGTCGCGCAGCACGCCGGGGACGTTGCGGTGCGCGTTGAGGATGCGGTGCGTTCCCTTGCTGGGTGGAAGCTCCACCTGGGGGAAGTTGACCGCTCCGGTGGTGGCGCCGGCATTGACGAACTTGACCAGCGTACCCCCCACCTCGCGGCCGATGGCGGCCTGTGCCTCGCTGGTGGACCCGCCCACGTGCGGGGTGAGGATCACGTTGGGCAGCCCGCGCAGCGGCGTCTGGAACCCCTCGCTGTTGGTCTCGGGCTCCTCCGGGTAGACGTCCACCGCGGCTCCCGCCAGGTGCCCGGAACGCAGCGCCTCGGCGAGCGCGGGGATCACCACCACGTTGCCGCGGCTGAGGTTGAGCAGGTAGGCGCCCTTGCGCATCGCCGCGATCTCGCGGGCGCCGATCATCTCCTTCGTCGCGGGGGTGGCGGGCACGTGCAGGGTGACGAAGTCGGCCGCCTGCAGCGCGTCCTGCAGCGAGGCGCAGGGCTTGTTGTTGCCCATCGGCAGCTTGTTGCCGGTGTCGTAGAAGACGACCCTCATTCCCAGCGACTCGGCGAGCACGCCCACCTGCGAGCCGATGTGCCCGTAGCCGACGATGCCCAGCGTCTTGCCGCGCACCTCGTAGGAGCCGGCGGCCAGCTTGCGCCAGCGCCCCTCGTGCATCTCGCGCGAGCGGTCCCCGAGCTGGCGCGCCAGCCCGATCACCTCGGCGATGACCAGCTCGGCCACGCTGCGGGTGTTCGAGAAGGGCGCGTTGAAGACCGGGATGCCGCGCAGGTTGGCGGCGGCCAGATCGACCTGGTTGACGCCGATGCAGAAGCAGCCCACCGCGAGCAGCCGCCGCGCCTCGGCCAGCGCCTTCTCCGTCACCCGGGTCTTGCTGCGGATCCCCAGCAGGTGGACGTCGCGCATTTTTTGCGCCAGCTCGTCCTCCTTGAGCGCGCCGGAGATGGTCTCCAGATGGAAGCCCTCGGCCCGGATCACCTCGTGCGCGGTGGCGTGGATGTTCTCCAGCAGCAGGACCTTGATCTGGTCCACCGGAAAGGATGTCGCCATCCCGCGAGATTAACTGGATGGCGCTGGACTTGCAGCGAACGCTTTTCGCCCTCGCCGTGGACAGGAGGCCGCGCTTTGGAACAGATCCGGGCCCTGGCGGACCGCATCCGCCAGCTCAAGTCGATCGCTGCCTCGCTGCACGAGGGCGCCATCCACACGCGCCTGTTGCCCGAGGTGGACAAGATCCTCGCGCTGCCCGACCAGATCTCGGGGGCGTCGGTGGGCGAGCGCGAGGCGGTCTCGCGCCAGGTCCGCGAATACGAGCAGGCCTTCGACCGCCTCGGCTACACGCTGCTCGATCAGATCATGCCCGCCACCGGCGTCTCGCCGGTGTTTCGCATCGTGCAGGCCGCCGACGAGTTCAAGGGGCGCCTGCGCAGGATGCGCGCCGACGCTTCGCAGGTGGAGGCGCTGACGCGCTACAGCCTCTCCATCGGCACGCCTCCGGTGACCGCGGCCATGCGCGGGCTCGTGTCCCGCACGCTGTTCGGCGCCGATCTACCCGCCCTCTCCGCGCACCTCGAGACGCTGGCGGGCGACCGGCGCGCTCTCGCCTCGCTGCTCGATCACGCCGCCGAGCTGGTGGACGGCAGCCTTCACTACTCGACCGCCGCGGAAGAGAAGCAGTTCCTCGCCGACGCCGCCCGCTTCGTCAACTTCGAGGGCGCCTCGCTCTTCAACCGGGTGGTGATCACCGAGAGCCCCGACCGGGTCACCGACCTGATCTGCAACCACGTCTTCGACAAGTTCGGCCCGCTCAGCGAGGTGCCGGTCCGGCTCTGGAGCGAGACCGACAAGCTGGACGCCGAGCTGCTCGCGGAGATGCAGGCGCATCCCAACGTGGTCTTCGTGGCGCAGGTGACGCGCATTCCCCACGGCGTCTTCCGCGACCGCTCCTGGGCGGGCGTGTTCGGACGGCTCCTGCTCATCGACGTCTCCGGGCGCGCGCGCAGGTCGAACACCACCATCGTCTACACGCTCTTTCCCCACGTGGCCCGGACTCTGCGGAACATCCAGACCAGCTTCGCCGGCCGGCCGGCCAACACGCAGGAGACGCTGCGCCGGGTGCTGGAGCGCTTCGCGCCCTCGGCGCTGCGCGGCATCCGCGACGCGCTGGCGCAGAGATCGGCCGAGCTGCGCCATGCCTTCGAGGCCAGCGTGGAAGAGCTGCGCGCCTGCGACTGGAAGCGCAACGACTTCTTCGCCGCGCTCTCGCTCGCCAAGCTGCGCCGGCTGGTCGAGTTCCTCGAGGTCGTCTCCACCGGCAACGAGCGGCGGCTGGGAGCCGGGCTGCGCAGGTCGGTGGCCGCGGCATGGATGAAGTACTTCTACTCCGGCCTCGATCCCTCGCTCTACAGCGTGGCGGTGCTTCCGGGCGGAGGCCGGGGGGCCCTGCGGCTGGTGGGCGAGTACCACCGCGACGAGCTGCGCGCCGAGGTGGCGCGGTTCGTGCGCGACGACCTTCCCGCCTGCAGCGAGCGGCTGGAGAGCCTCAAGGCCGCGCTCGCCATCCCCGCCTCCAGCTCCGACGAGATCGTCGCCGCCGCGCGGCAGTCGGAGCTGCGCGCGCTGGCTCCCACGCAGTGGCAACCCAGCCAGGAGCTGGCCAGCCGCGGCGGGTACGTGGCCCGCACGCTCTCGTACCGGATGGCGGAGCTGGCCACGCGAGCGACGCAGAGGACGGCCGAGGGGCTGGACCGCGCCGCCTTCGGAAACGTCACCGGCGGAGCGGCCGCGCTGCTCAAGAGCGCCTTCGCCCGGGCAGGCTTCGGCGCGCTCCACGGCTACGTCGAGGGCGCCATGGTCGACAAGGCGCAGGACCTCGACCGGCGCGTGCGCCTGCTCCTCGCGCCCCTGCAGGCCGCGCTGCGCAGCGCCCGCCGCGCGGCGGAAGAGGTGAAGGGCGAGCTCGATCCGGTCGCGGTGGCGGAGATCGAGGCGCTCCTGCAGATCCTGCGGCGGAGCGCGTTCCATCCCACCCTGGTGCTGCCGGAGATGTCCTGGACGTACGAGGACGTCTTTCCCGAGAAGGACTTTCCCCGCGCCTCGACGATGCGCATTCCGCTCAACGACCGCCACGAGATGGATCCCGGGGCGCTGCTCGAGCGCATCGAGCGGCTCCGTTACCTGCTGCGCAGGTTCCCGGAGATCTTCCGGCTCTTCTGCAGGAGCATGCTGGTGGTGGTGAACAGCCCGCACAACCCCACCGGCGTGGTCTGGCGGCGCGAGACCATCCTCAAGCTCCTGCAGATCGCCGCCGAGTACGATCTCACCATCCTCGACGACGACAGCTACCACAAGATCCTCACCCGCCGGCAGAAGGCGCGCGAGGGCGATGCCTCGGTGGCGCAGATCTACGAGCAGTACAAGGCCCACCTGGGAAAGCCGGTGCGGATCCACACCGTGGGCGCCACCACCAAGGCGCTGCAGGGATCGGGAGATCGCACCGGCGTCCTCCACTCGAACGACCCTGCCTGCGTCGCCCACGCGGAGGAGCACGCCTCGCAGCCTCACCTGATGTCGCTCTACATGACCCAGCTCAAGCTCGAGTCGGGACTGGCCTGCAAGCGCTACACGCGCGCGCTGGAGGCGCTGGCGGCAGACCTGGTCAGCCCGGCTGCGCAGCGCCTGCCCTGGGAGGGGCTACGCCACTTGCTCGAGGCGGAGCTTCCGGCGATGCAGGCCGACGACGCCCCGGCGGCGGCGTTCGAGACACTGCTGGAAGGGTACGAAGAGCTGCTCCGGCTCCGGCAGCGGGGCGCGGGCATCCCCGAGCTGTCCGAGGCGATGAGCGCGCTGGTGCGGCGGCTCAAGCTGCTCCGGCTGGAGAAGCGGCTCTGCGAGGACGTCGAGCGGCGGATGGAGGCGTTTGGCAAGGCGAGGCAGGCCGCGCTGCCCGCGGCGTCCTTCATCGAGCCCGGCGGCGCCTTCTACGCCTGCGTTCGTCTCTGCGAAAGCGGCGACGAGCGCGGAGTGGCCGACTTCCTCGAGGCCATCGCGCGGCACCGCAAGGTGGACGTGACCTGGGCCGGCGGCGGCTACGTGCGCATCTCGCTCGGGGGACACCTCGCCGGCGACGACGCCTCGTACGAGCGGTACGCCACGGCCCTTCGACTCTACCTCGGCCTCTTGGCGCGCGACTGGGCGAAGTTCGAGGAGTGCGGCCGCGACACCGGCAAGCTCGACGGCCTCTTCGGCGGCGACGACGCGCTCCTCGCCGACCTGCAGCCGCTGCTCGCCCTGTACAAGCCGGGGAAGCGGCCGGCGGGGCTGCCCATCGAGCCCAGCGAGCGCGGCGTGGTCTACTGCATCGAGGAAGGGCGCTCGGTGGTCGACAAGATCTTCGTCGGCTGGCAGCGCTGCTCCACCGTCGACGATCTCCTGCTCAGCCGCGCCTTCCGCGTCGTCTACCGGCGCCTGCTCAAGCGCGTCTACCGGCGGCTGCCCGCGCTTGCCGAGCTGGGCTTCGAGGGCACCGAGAACCAGTACGGCGCGCTCGCCTGCCTGGCGGCGTACCGCGACCGGCAGCTCATCGACGACGTGTTCCGCCGCCTGCTCGCCGCGCTCTACCAGGAATGGCACGGCGCCAACACCGTGAAGGTGCTCCTGGCGCGGCTCGATGCGGGGGAGCACGGCGAGAAGGTGGCGGCGCTCCACGGCGTGGACCACAAGCTCAACGACCTGATCAACGAGCTGATGCACGCCTTCGACGTGCCCCGCGCGGAGGTCGCCGCCGTCAGCACCTTCGCCGTCGGCTGCGAGGCGCTGGAGGGCATCGGCGCCCACGCCGCCCTTCCCCGATGGCTGCGGCAGGTGATCGAAGGCTGCGCCTTCGCCGGCGCCACCGCGGCGCTCGACCCGCGGCCCTCCTACGTCACCGGCGCCGCCCGGCGCGTGTCCGACCATCGCTACGGCTTCACCCGCCGCGACGGCGCTCCGGGGAAGCCGGCGCTCGACTTCTTCCGCGGCCGGCTCTCGCTCTTCGCCGCCCGCGCCGACCTCTCCGACTACGTCTGCAAGGCCGAGCAGGTGGGCCCGTTCAAGATGCTGGTGGTGATCCACAAGTCGTGCTTCCACCTGATCAGCGACGAGCTGCGGCTCTATCCACAGATCGAGGAGGTCCAGGCCCGCGAGAACCTGGACGGCGCGCCCTGGGACGGGGTGCTGCTCTTCGGCGTCCCCACCGCCGCCATGGGCGACGGCTTTCGCACCGGGTACGTGCTCGACGCGCGCGAGGACGGCGCCCCGCTGCCGACGGCGTGGGTGGCGCGCGAGGATGCCACCGACTACGTGGGCTTCTTCAAGAAGAGCCTGCTCACGCTGCACAACGAGCGCGTCAAGGCCATGGGCGGAATGCCGGTCCACGGCGCGATGATCACCGTCACCTTCAAGAACGGCCTGCGCAAGACGCTGGTGTTCAGCGCCGACAGCGGAACCGGCAAGAGCGAGACCATCACCGCGATGATGGAGCAGTCGATCACTGCCGAAGGGCCCGCCGCCGAGCTGTCGCGCATCGACATCCTCTCCGGCGACATGCTCTCGCTCTGGCGCGGCGAGGACGGGCAGGTCTACGGCTTCGGCACCGAGACCGGCGATTTCCTCCGCCTGTCGGACATCAGCGAAAGCTGGAAGAAGCGCTTCGGCGACCTGCTCGAGCGCGGCAGCTACTCGAACCTCGATCATCCCAAGAACCCGCGGGTCACCATTCCCGGCATCTGCGACGCGCGAAAGCTCCTCTCGCCCACGCGCGTCAACTGCTTCTTCTACATCGACAACTACTCGAAGCCCTCGCGGTCGTCGGTGGAGCTCTCCGACGACCCGAACCATGTCCTGCGGCACGTGCTGGTGCGCGGGCTGCGAAAGAACAAGGGCACCAGCGGCGACCAGCCCTCGCTCCGCGCCGGACTCGAGTTCGCCGGGCGCGCCGAGGTGGTGACCCGCTTCCGCCACCGCATCGACGAGCTGCTCGACTGGCAGGAGCGCGAGATCGACGGCAAGGTCCACACCTGCCTGTGCTATCGCGACGGCGCGGACGACGTCTTCGTGGCGGCGGAGATCGTCTCCTGCGTGTTCGAGGGCCGGGCGGTCAGGTACGACGTCTCGCGCAACCTCTTCCGCGTCGACGGCGAGGTGGTCGATCGCGAGCTGTACGACCGCCACTTCGAGCCGCTGGTGAGCACCTTCTGCGGCAACCCCTTCGTCGATCCGGCGGGCATGGACCGGGTGCTGGAGACGTTTGCCGAGACCATGCGCGCGGCCAGGGTGCACACCGGCGTGCTCCGCACGCAGCTCGCGCGCGAGGGCTACGAATTCGCCGGCCCTGCCCGCGCGGCGCGCGACATCGTCACCTTCCTGCTCGAGGACGAGGAGGTGAACGCGCGCTTCCAGCGCAACAAGAACAAGGTCCAGCGCGCCATGGAGGCGACGTATTCGGGGGTGCTCGAGTCGGGCGCCAACCTGCCGGTCGAGCTCGAGGGGTACAACCTGCTCCTGCTCGAGGCGCACGAGTCTACCCACGTCGCCTTCCAGGACCTGGACGGCGCGCGCTTCACGCTGGCGACGCCCTGCTACCGCTTCCAGAGCGCCGGCGAGCCGCGTCCCTTCATGCCCGCCATCGCGCTGCCCGAGATCGTCGAGGCCATCCGCGACGTCTGCGCCAATCCCGACTTCGAGCAGGACCTCTCGGAGCTGAAGCCGGACCTCTGGGCCTACGAGCGCATCCGCAGCTGGCGCACGGTGGAGGAGCTGACCTGGCAGGTGCTGCTGGTGGACGGCGTGGTCACGCTCGGCTCGTCGGAGCGCGAGCTGTTGCGCTTTCCCGCCGAGGTGCGGAAGGCGGCCGAGATCGCGCGGCAGATCGTCCGGTCCCGGCAGGACAGGATGTCGATGGGCGCCGCCTGAGGCGGCTTCCGGCGCGGCCGCGGCTGTCAGGCGGGCGCATGCCTGGTTCCCTCCCCGGCGTGCCGACCCATGCCTAGCTTTGCCGCATGGCGGTCAGGGTCGCTCACCTCATCCACGGGCTGGGCCTGGGAGGCCTCGAGCAGCTGGTGCTCCAGCTCGCGGCGCGGTCGCGCCCCCGCGGCATCGAGGCGTGCATCGTGGCCCTGGGGCCGGACGGGCCGGTCGGGGAGATGGCGCGCAGGCAGGACATCGAGGTTGCGCACCTGCCCGACCGCGGCATGAGCTTCAGCGCGCTGATGGGCATCCGCCGCGCGCTGGAGAAGCAGGGGGCCTCGGTGCTGCACGCGCACGATCTCGGTCCCTGGCTCAATGCCGTGGCCGTCCGCGCCTTGCGTCCGAGGACGCGGGTGATGGCCACCTTCCATGAGCAACGCACGCCGGAGGGCAAGAAGCGGCAGGCGGCCTCGCTGGCGGCCCGCGCCACCGATGCGCTGGTGGCGTGCGGCGAGAAGGTGAAGCAGGACATCCTCGCCTGGGCGCCGAGCGGCGCGCGCGTGCCGGTCATCGCCAACGGCGTTCCCCTGGACGGCTCCGGCTTCACCCGGCGCGACGCCGCCCGCGCGGAGCTCGGCATCGGGCCGGAAGAGATCGCCATCGGCTACGTGGGCGGCCTGCGCGAGATCAAGGGCCCGGACCGGCTCCTGCGCGCCTTCCTCGACCGCTTCGCCGGCCGCGCCGGCGTGCACCTGCACCTCATCGGCGCCGGGCCGATGGAGCCGGAGTTGAAGGCGGCGGCCCGCGGACACGCCAACGTGCACTTCCCCGGGCTCATCCCCGGTGCGGCGCGGCTCCTGCCCGCGCTCGACGTCTACGCGCAGACCTCGCTCAGCGAAGGCCGCTCGCTCAGCATGCTCGAGGCGATGGCCGCAGGCCTGCCCACGGTGGCGCACGACCTCGTGGCGGTGCGGGAAGTGCACGGCAACGAGGAGACGGCCCTGCTGGTGCCGCTCGGCGACGGCGCGGCGCTGGCCTCCGCGCTGGAGCGGCTGGTGAACGATGCCGCCCTGCGCCGCAAGCTCGGCGAGACGGCGCGCGAGCGCGCGCTGCGGCATTCCATCGAGCCGATGGTGGACGCCTACGCTGCGCTCTACCGCGAGCTGTCCGCGCGATCGTGATTCCCGTCCTCCACCTGCGCCAGGGCAGCGCGCTCTACGGAGCGGACCGCGCCCTGCTGGCGCTCTCCGCCTGCACCTCGGCCCCTTACCAGCCCATCGTGGGGACCATCGCGCGGCCGGGGACGCCGGATGTGCTGGCGGAAGAGGCGCGCAGGCGCGGGCTGCCGGCGCTGCGCTTCGAGAGCAGGTCGCGCATCGACCTGCGCTGCGCGCGCGCGGTGGCGAGCGCGGTCCTGGAGCAGGGCGTGCGGCTGCTCCACGCGCACGACTTCAAGGCGCTCTTCGTGGCCGTGGTGGCGGGGCGGCTGGCGCGGGTGCCGGTGGTGGCCACTTTCCACGGCGACACCCGCAGCGGCGGCGCCGTGCGCATGTACGAGGGGGTTGCGCGGGTGCTCGGCAACTCGACCCGCGGGGTGGTCGCGGTCTCGCGCTCGCTGGAGGCGCGCCTGCGCAGGTGGGTGCGGGCCGCGCCGGTGAGCTTCGTCCCCAACGGCCTGCCGCCCGTCCCGGCCATCTCCGCGAGCGAGCGCGACCGGGCCCGCGAGCGGTTCGGAGTCGCGCCGGAGAAGCTCTGCGTCGCGGCGGTCGGCCGGCTCTCGCCGGAGAAGGGCCACCGCGTCCTGTTCGAGGCGCTGCGCGGGAAGGCCGCCACGCTGCTGATCGCCGGCGACGGCCCGCTGCGCGAGGAGCTGGCGCGGGCCGCCGCCGGACTCGACGCGCGCTTCCTCGGCTACCTGGAAGACGCGCGCGAGGTCTACGCGGCGGCCGACGTGGTTGCGCTGCCGTCGCTGACCGAGGGATTGCCGCTGGTGGCGCTGGAAGCGCTCGCGCTGGGCCGCTGCATCGTCGCCAGCGCGGTGGGGGAGCTGCCGCAGCTCCTCGCCGGTGGAGCCGGCGTGCTGGTTCCGCCGGGCGATCCCGCCGCGCTGTCGGAGGCGCTCGCCGGCGTACGGGACGGGGAAGTGCGCGCTCGCGCGGAGGCGAGGGCCGTGGAGCGCGCCCGCGGCTACGGCGCGGCAGCCATGGCCGGCGCGTACGCGTCGCTGTACGGCCGCGCGCTCGCAGGCTCGAGCAGCTCCAGGTAGTCCCGCGCCAGCTCCCGCGCGATCTTGTCGGCCGTGAACGGCTCCACCGTCCTGCGCCCGGCCTGCGCCAGCTCCTCTGCCAGCGGCCGGTCGCGCCAGAGCCGCACCAGCACCCGCGCGAACTCTCCCGGCTCCTCGGCGAGGACGAGGTCCTTGCCGTCGGTGTAGGGCAGGCCCTCCGCGGCGATGCGGCTGGCCACGACCGGCACTCCCGCGGCCCACGCCTCGAGGATCTTGATGCGCGTGCCCGACCCGGCGTGCAGCGGAATGGCGGTGGCGAAGGCGCCGTCGAGATACGGCTGCACCGAGGGGACGCTGCCCATCACCAGCACGTCGTGCGCCGCCAGCGCCTGCACGTGCGGGGGCGGGTTCCGCCCCACGATCACCAGGCGCGCGCCGGGCAGGAGCGCGCGGCAGCGCGGCCAGATCTCCCTGGCCAGCACCAGCGCGGCGTCGGCGTTGGGCCGCCAGTCCAGCGAGCCCACGAACACCACGTCGCGCCGGTGGGCCACCAGCGGCGGCGAGAGCGGCGGAATGGCGTTGGGCACGACCCGGACCTTGCGGGCCCCCATCTCGCGGAACGCCTCCGCGTCGCGGGCGGAGCAGGTGAGGATGAGGTCGAGGTTGCGTGCCAGCTCGCGCTCCAGCTCGCGGATCCGCCCGGCCTGCCAGCGCAGGCCCTTGCGCTGCCAGCGCGGGGCCGACTCCGCCAGCCGCTCCACGATCTCGGCTTCCACGTTGTGCGCGTCGAGCACCAGCCTGGCCTGCGGCTGGAGCCTGCGGATCTGCGGCCAGCTCAGCGCCGTGTGCGGATGATCGAAGTGGACGAAGTCGAACTTCTCCGTCTCGAGCAGGTTCTTCAGCACCGAGGGAAACCAGCCGTAGCGGCAGTACCCAGCCGGGCAGCCGAGGACGAACCCCATCGCCTCGGCGAAGAGCGCATCCACCGGCCCGGCGCGCTCCACCACGCGGGTGTCGCCCCGCAGCGTGCGGGCCAGCGCCGCCGGCTCCTCGCCCGGCCGACCCCACGCCAGCGCGGTGGTGTCGAACGCCCGGTCGAGCGCCTGCAGCAACGTCAGGGCGCGCAGCGCTCCCCCGGTATTCGGGGGCATGGGCACCCCGGGAAGGAGCGCGAGCACGCGAGGTCGGCGCTGGGTCGTCTGGGTCAATTCCACTCAGTCCCTCCCCGTGGAGAGAACGATGCGCACGCTCAACGGTGAACACAGGTCTGGGGCGCTCGCCCGCCCGTCACCGGGGCGTTACGGTGGTCGCGCGCTCGATCCATGCAGTGCCGCCGCGGCCGTCCCGCACCACCACCCAGAAGCGCACCTCGCCTCCCGCGTCCGGAGCCTTCCACTCCACCCACGTCTCCGCGGCCTGTCCGGTGGCGGTGGTGTCGGTGGAGCGCAGCGAGGAGATCTCGCCCGCGGTGGCGAAGAAGCTGTAGCCGTACCTCTTCGCCGGATCGTCCTTGGGTCCCGCATCCGGCTGCAGCCGCACCGTCTCTCCCGGCGCCACCGGCCCGCCGTCGCCGATCTGCAGATCGAGCAACTCCGGGTTCAGGTCCGCCGGGCCTCGCGCCGGGGAGCGCAGGGTGAGCGTCTGGAAGCCGTCGATGCGCTGCGCATCGGCGCGGGCGGTGAAGCCGAGCAGGAGCGGCACGCCCACGTCCAGCGTGCTCTCGATGCCGCCGCCGGCGTCGAAGCCGCCGTCGAGCTGCGCCGCGCGGGCAAAGGCGAGGATGCGCGGGTCGGACAGGTCCAGCAGCGCCGAGACCGGCCCGCTCTCGGGAAGCTCGATGCCGGCATCGCCGGGGCAGGGCAGCGTGGGGGAGGGCGCGAAGGTGATCTCGGTGCAGAGCGCGAACTGCACCGAGATGGGGCCGCCATCCGCCTGCACCGCCAGCGCGGTGAGCGTGGCCGACGGCAGGCCCGCGTCCGGATCGAGGATCAGCTCGGCGGGGTCCACCCGCACCGCCAGGACCCGCAGCTTGCTCACGTGCGACTGCTGCTCCAGGTTCGAAGGGCACCCAGCCGAAAGCGCCGCGACCGCCAGGGCCAGCGAAACCAGCTCTCCGCGCCCGTGCTGCCGGGGCCGCATCAGAACGATCCTTTCAGCCCCAGCGTGGGGACGACGGGCAGGCCTTCGAAGTACGCGTGCTGGGAGAAGTCATAGCTGTAGACCGATCCCTCGATGGCGCGGTGGTTGTAGGCGTTGAGCACGTCGAGGTACGCGTCGAGCGTCCAGGCGTCGAAGGTCCACACCCGATCGAGCCGGACGTCGAGCTGGTGGAAGGTGGGCACGCGCACCGAATTGATCGGCCCGTAGATGGGCAGGTAGGCGTCGAAGCTGGCCAGGTAGCGCGCGCCGGTGACCGGCGTGTCGGGGTTGCCGCTGATGATCCGCAGCCGGCCGCCGAGCTGCCAGCCCTGGGCGAACCGCCACGAGCCGATCAGGGTGAGGTTGTGCGTCTGGTCGAAGTCGAAGAGGCGGCGCGGCTCGCCCGGGCGATCGACGCGGTCGCTGCGCGAGAGCGTATAGGCGATCCAGCCGAAGAACCGCTCCGACAGCTCCTTGCGCACCAGGAGCTCGAGGCCATAGACGCGGCCCGCGCCGGCGTTGTCGAGCACCTGGGGCCGGGCGACGCCCTTCACGGTCTCGGTCGCGTCGGTGCGCACGATCAGATCGTAGAGCCCCTTGTAGAACCCCTCCGCGCTCACGAAGAGGCCCGGCAGCGGGCGAACCTCGGTGCCCAGCGTGGCCTGCCAGGCGCGCTCGGGCAGCACGCGCGGATTGCCGAAGGGCGAGGCCGCATCGCCGTTGCGCGCCCCTTCCGAGTACAGGCCGAGGCCGGCTTTCAGGGCGAAGTCCGGACGCGGTTCCCAGCGCGCGGTGATGCGCGGCGAGAGCGTCCAGGTGGTGTTCGGCTCCGCCGGCCCGTAGTGGAAGAGGTCGGCGCGCAGGCCCGGCGTGAGCGTGAGCTGCGGCGAGACGCGAAGGCGCGCCTCCGCCCAGGCGCCCGGCGAGAAGCGATGGTAGAGGGCGGGCGGCGAGGTGATCACCGCGTCGTCCGGTCGCGGACCCTGCGTGTTGAAGTCGCCTTCGCGGAAGAGGAACGACTGGCGGAAGACGGCGCCGACCTGAAGGCGCCGGTTGGCGATGTCCACGCCGCCCGCGAGCCCCAACGCCTCCGACACGTCCCAGGTCGCGGTGCTGCGCAGGTAGGTGTCGTGCCCGAGCAGGTGCAGGTTGCTCGTGCCCACGTCGAAGCGGAGCAAGAGCCGCTCGATCATGCCGATGGTGGCGACGGAGAGCGGGCCGCTGCGCCATTCGTGCTTGAGGCGAAGCTGCTGGAAGCCGGTCTCGGCGTCGATGGAGCCGGAGAGGTTGGGATCCTGCTGGGTGGGCCGCTTGAGCACGAGACCGAGCGCATCGTCGGAGGTGAGCGCCAGCAGGGAGAAGGCGTGGGCGCTGTCCTTCGGCCGGTAGTCGACGCGGAGCTGCGCGTCGTAGTAGCGGGGCGCGACGGTGAGGCCGAGGTCGGCGCTGTCCGAGACGGCGGCGCGGATGATATAATCAATATAGCTGCGCCGCCCGGCGAGGGCGAGCGAGAGGCCCGGCACCTCCGGCACCGCCCCTTCCACCAGCGCGCTGCCCTCGAGCAGGTTGAGGTTGGCGTAGCCGTGGAGCTCGTCGCGCAGCTTCCGGGTGCGCACCTCGACGAGCCCGCCGGTGAGATCGCCGTACCGCGAGCTGAAGTTTCCCGGGATGAAGTCGATGGCCTCGAGCAGGTCCGGGTTGAAGGTGCTGGAGAGCGCGCCGAAGTGGAAGAGCAGCGGGATGGGCTCGCCGTCGAGGTAGACCAGCGAGTCCCCCGGCTTGCTGCCGCGGATGACCAGCGCGCCCCCGCCGATGGGGCTGGTGCGGGCGACCCCGGGCAGGTCTTCCACCACCTTGAGCGCGTCGCCCTGGGCGCCCGGCACCTTGTCGGTCTCCTCCTTGCTGACGGTGGTGCGGGAAAGCTCGGTGCGCTCGCGCTCGCCCTCCACGGTGGCCTCCAGCGGGCTCGCGTAGAGCGGCTGGAGGCGGTACTCGACCTCCAGCTTCTGGCCGGGAGGGATGGTCTCGCGCGCAGTCAGCCGCCGGTAGCCGGGAGCGGCGACCACCACCTCCACCGGCACGCCTTCGGGAAGGCCGCGCAGCTCGAAGCGGCCCTCCGCGTCGCTGACCGCGCTGCGGCCTTCCGCCGTCACCTCGATGCCCGGGAGCCTGCGCCGGCTGCCGCGCTCGCGAAGCTGCCCGGTGAAGTTCACCGGCAGAGCCGCCGCCTGCTCCTGCGCGGTGGGCGGCGGGGTGAAGTTGAACGCCGACTGGATGCGCACCGCGATGGGCTTGTCTCCCCGCCGCGCCGGCTCGAAGCGCATCCTCGCCGCCGCGGCGAGCGCCGCCTCGTCGAAGCCGGGCTGGGGCGCGCCCACCACGGCCAGGTTTCCCGGGATGCCCTGCTCGTCCACGTCCATCTGCACCACCACCCGCGCCGGGCCGCGGGCTCCCTGCGGGTACCCGGGCGAGGCGGGCGCGACGAGCTGCGGCGGCGTCAGCGCCTCGGGGGCGGGCTGCGCCTTCTCCGGCTGCGGGTCGGGCACCGGCTGCGCGAGGGCGGGCGCCGCGCAAGACAGCGCAACAGCGGCGGCGGCCAGGCGCATGCGCGCCTTGTAAGGCAGGAGCGGGCGCGCCGCAAACGAGCTCAGCTTCGCAGCGGCTTGACCGGGGCGGCAGGCGGCGGCTGCGGCAGGCGCATGCGGCGGCGCTCGTCGGCGATGGCCCCGAGCGTGCCCAGGGCGGCCTCCGGGGTCTGCTCCAGCGCATCGGCCAGCCCTCGCAGCCGCTGCGCCAGCGACCGCGCCGCCTCGGGCACGAAGCGGTTCAGCGCCGCTGCGCCGCCGATGGTGCCGTCGCCGGCGAGGCGAGTCGTGTCGCGAAAGCCGCCCGCCGCCAGCTCGCGGGCAAGTCCGGCGTCTCCCGCCGCCTCGATCAGCGACTGCGCCACCGCCGCCGCCGCCAGGTAGGGCAGGTGCGAGGCCAGCGTGACCGCGCGGTCGTGCGCCGCGGGATCGACGTCGAGGAGCTTGCCGGCGCCCGCCACGATCCAGAGGTCGCGCACCAGGCGCATCGCCTCGCGCTGCTTTTCGGGATCGTGGGCCCCCACCGGCGGGCAGAGCGCCACCGTGCAGGCGAAGAAGAGCGAGGGGCTCGCGGCCACGAATCCGCGGTACTCGGTGCCGGCCATCGGATGCCCGCCGATGAAGACCACGCGATCCTGGAGCGCGGCGGCGTGGCAGACGCGCTCCTTGGCGCCGCAGACGTCGGTGAGCAGCGCGCCCGGGCGCATCCGCGCCGCCACCTCGGGCAGCATCTCCAGCAGGGGCTGCGCCGGCGTGCACAGCACCACCGCATCGCAGCTGTCGAGCCCTGCGCGGGGAAGCGAGGTGGTGGCGTCCACCGCGCCCTCCTCTCGCGCCAGCTCGCAGGTGCGCGGATCCTGGTCGACGCCGATGAGCTGGATCTCCGGCCGGGCGCGGCGGAGCGCCAACGCGAGGGAACCGCCGATGAGGCCCAGGCCGACGATGGCGACGCGCGCGGGGTCGGGCATGGCGCAGAGTGTATGCCGATCCGGCCAAAAGCGTAGCGGCGCGGAGGCGGAGGGGAGGCGTGGCCGGGAGAACCGTGGCGGTTCCGGCGGGAACTTCGTTCCCGTCGGTGCTCAGTGCGCCTCGATGAACCCG
Source organism: Myxococcales bacterium (assembly GCA_035702105.1). Taxonomy (GTDB): domain Bacteria; phylum Myxococcota; class Myxococcia; order Myxococcales; family 40CM-4-68-19; genus 40CM-4-68-19. Next base: position 16,374 of record DASSQZ010000252.1, read on the forward strand.
CCGTGCTTCTCGAGGAACGACTCGTAGTCGCCGCCGTAGTCCTCCATCCCTCCGTGGTGGAAGGCGAAGATCCGGCTGGCGACGTTGTCGATCAGGTCGCGATCGTGGGCCACGAAGATGACCGTGCCCGGATAGTTCGAAAGCCCCTCGCCGAGCGCGGAGATGGACTCCAGGTCCAGGTGGCTGGTGGGCTCGTCGAGGATGAGCACGTTCGGTTTGGTGAGCATCAGCTTGCAGAAGAGCAGCCGGACCGCCTCCCCGCCCGAGAGCGCCTTGGTGGGCTTCATGCCCTCGTCGCCGCGGAAGAGCATGCGCCCGAGCAGCCCGCGGATCTCCTCGTTGCCCGCGGAAGGATCGATGTCGTGCAGGTAGTCGAAGCAGGTGGTGCCCACCGGGATGATGGGCTTCACGTCCTGGGGCATGTAGCCGATCTGCGCCTCGTGGCCCCAGATCGCCTTGCCCGCGTCCGGCTCCAGCTCGCCGATCAGGGTGCGCACGAAGGTGGTCTTGCCCACGCCGTTGCGCCCCACCACCGCCACCTTCTCGCCGCGGGTGATGAGCGCGGAGAAATCGGTGAAGAGCCGCTTGTCGAACTTCTTCGAGAGCCCCTCGATGGTCAGGGTCTGCTTGCCGCTCGGGCGCTTCTGCTCGAACTTGATGAAGGGCCGGGCGATGTTCGACTTCTTGATGTCGGTGAGCGACAGCTTCTCCAGCTGCTTGATGCGGCTCTGCACCTGCGAGGCCCGGGTGCCGGCGGAGAAGCGGGCCACGAACTCCTGAAGCTGCTCGCGCCGCTTCGCCTTGTCCGCGTTCTCCGACTCGATGCGGCTGCGCACCTGCGCCTTGGCCCGCACCATGTCGTCGTAGTTGCCGGTGTAGGTGATGATCGACTCGTAGTCGATGTCGGCGATGTGGGTGCAGATGGCGTTGAGGAAGTGGCGGTCGTGGGAGATGACCACCAGCGTGCCCTCGTACTCGAGGAGGAAGTCCTCCAGCCAGTGCACCGAGTCCAGGTCCAGCGAGTTGGTGGGCTCGTCGAGCAAGAGCGCGGTGGGCTTGCCGAAGAGCGCCTGCGCGAGCAGCACGCGCACCTTGTCGCCGCCGGTGATCTCGCGCATCAGCCGCTGGTGGTCGGCCTCGAAGATGCCCAGGCCTTCGAGCAGCGTGGCGGCCTGCGCCTCCGCGGAATAGCCGTCCTCCTCGGCGATGGTCCCTTCCAGCTCTCCCAGCCGCGCGCCGTCGGCGTCGCTCAGGTCGGGCTTGGCGAGCAGCTTCTCCTTCTCCTGCATCGCGTCCCAGAGCACCGCGTTTCCCATCAGCACCGCGTCGAGGACCTTCTTGTCCTCGAAGGCGTACTGGTCCTGCTTGAGCACCGAGAACCGCTTCGGCCGCGAGACCGAGCCCGTGTCCGGCTCCAGGTCGCCGGAGAGGATCTTCATGAAGGTGGACTTGCCCGCGCCGTTGGGGCCGGTGAGGCCGTAGCGCCGCCCCGGCGGGAACGTCGTGCTGACGTTCTCGAAGAGCTTTTTGCCCGCAAATGCCTTGGTGACGTCCTGGACCTGAATCATAAGGGCCGGTGGGGATAACACACCGGCCCGCGTCTTGCTATACGGCCTGCCCCGCCGTGCGGGCCGCCGGTTTCCCCCACGCCTGCCGCGAAGATCAGGCCTTGGGAGGGTGCTTCTGCAGCTTCCGCTGCAGCGTGCGGCGGTGCATCTTCAGCCGCCGCGCCGCCTCGGAGATGTTGCCGTTGCAGTCGGCGAGGATGCGGTTCAGGTACTCCCACTCCTGCCGGTCGAGCGAGGGCACGTCGTCCATGGCGGGCGGGCGCTTGCCCTGCAGGGCGGCCTCGATCTCGTCGGCGTCGGCGGGCTTGTTCAGGTAGTTCAACGCGCCCAGCCGGATGGCCTCCACGGCGGTTCCGATGGTGCCGTATCCGGTCAGCACCACCACTTGCGGAGGCTTGGGGAGGGCTCGCAGCGCGCGCACGACATCCAGTCCGGAGCCGCCCGGCATGCGCAGGTCGACCACTGCGTACTGCGGCGGCTGGTCGCGGATGGCCGTCTCGACCTCCGCGGGGGAGCCAGCCAGGTCGACCTCGTACCCGCGGCGGAGGAAGGCATTGCGCAGCGCGAGGCGGAACGGCTCGTCGTCGTCCACGATGAGAATGCGCATGGCGCCGCTTTCTAGCATGAGGCGGCGCCAGAGGCACGAATCAGGCTTCCGGCACGGTCAGGGTGATGCGGGTCCCCCGACCTTCGCTGGATTCCACCCGCATCTCGCCCCCTTGCCGCTCCACGACGTGGCGGGCCAGGTAGAGGCCCAATCCGGTGCCCCTTCCGGGCTCCTTGGTGGTGAAGAACGGCTCCCCGATGCGCCGCAACAGCGCCTCGGGAACCCCCACCCCGTTGTCCGCCACGGTGAGCACGACCTCGTCGTGGGCCCGGTCCAGCGAAACCCGCACCTCCCGCGCCGGGCGGCCCTCGGTGGCCTCCGCCGCGTTGTCGAGGAGGTTCGCGATCGCCTGCTCGAAAGCCCGCACCGGCAGGCGCACCCGCGCGCGGGCCACGTCGCCGGCCACGCTGAGCTGCGGGCTCGGCCCCGGCCGCCCCTCCTGCCAGCGGCGCACGGCCGCCTCCAGCACCGCCGCGGCCTCGAATTCCTTGGGCTCCTCCACGTCGGCTCCGCCGTGCGGCGCCAGCATGTTGCCGATGATCTCCTTGCAGCGTTTCACCTGCCGGCGGATCTCGTCGGCCTCGGTGCGCCGGTCGCCCTCGAGCTGGGCGGAGAGCTCGCCGGCGAGGATCTGGATGGTGCCGAGGGGGGTGTTCAGCTCGTGAGCGGTGCCGGCGGCCAGGGTCCCCAGCGCCGCCAGCCGCTCCGCGGCCTCGGCGTCCGACCGCGCCCGCTCGAGCTGCTCGTCGCGCCGGCGCAGCGATTCGCTCATCCGCAGCGAGAAGGTGGAGATGAACGCAGCCGCCACCACGAAGGCGATCCAGCGGCCGCGCAGCTCGATCAGCGACGGGTCGCCGCGCAGGAGCAGCGGGTGCGCGGGCAGGAGCTGCAGCGCGCTGAACGCGGCGATGCTGCACATCGCGAGCAGCACGCTCCAGCGCCCGGGAAGCACGATCGCGCCGATGGTGATGTGCACGAGGTAGAGCACCGCGAAGGGGTTGTCGCGGCCGCCGGAGGCGGCCAGGAGCGCCGTCAGCGCGACGATGTCGCCGAGCAGGTTCAGGGCGCAGGCGCGATCGCCGGGCCGCCCTCCGCCATTGAGCCAGAACTGCACCGTCAGGTTGACGATGGCGAGGATGGCGCAGACGGCGAGGAGGGGCGCCAGCGGCAGCGGCTCCTTCACCACCTGCCGCGCGATCAGGATGGTGATCACCTGGCCGGCCACGGCGCCCCAGCGCAGCCGGACGATCCAGCGCAGGTTGATGCGCGCGGCTGACTCGACGCTGTTCAGCGGAGGCATGGAGCGCATGCTACGTTGCCGCGCCGGTGGATGCACTCTTGCGCGCCATCGGCGTGACGCGGGTGGCACGGGTGACCGGACTGGATCGGTGCGGGGTGGAGGTGGCCTGCGCCATCCGGCCGCTGGGCCATGTGCTCCAGGTCTGCAACGGCAAGGGGGAGACCTGGGAAGAGGCGCGGGCCACGGCGCTGTCGGAGGCCGCGGAGCTGTGGGCGGCGGAGCGGGTGCGCCAGGCCGACCTGGTCTACGGCTCGTTGCGCGAGCTGCCCGGCGCCTGGGCGCCGCGCGAGCGGGTGGCGCCGCGGCTCTGGTCGCCGCGGACGCGCATCGCCTGGGTGCGCGCCCGGGAGCTCTTCTCCGGCGCGGAGGTGCTGGTGCCTGCGCAGGTGGTCCACTGCCTGCCCCGCGGAGGGCCGCCGCTGGGGCCGCTCTCGATGCGCTGGACCAGCAACGGCATGGGGGCGCATCCCCTGCGCGAGCGGGCGCTGCGCCATGCACTGCTGGAGCTGATCGAGCGCGACCAGCTCGCGCGGGCCCTCTCGCGCGGCTGGACGCCTCGGGCCATCGCGGCGCGCAAGCTGGACGCCTCGCGGCTGCCGCTCTGGCGGAGGCTGCGGGCGGCGGGATTCGAGGCGCACGTCTTCGATCTCTCGGGAGCGCTCGCGGTGGCGGGCGCCATCCTCGTCGATCTCGAGGACGGCCCGGTGCCGGTCACCGCCGGCTATGCCTGCCGGCTCACGCCCGAGGAGGCGGTGCGCGGCGCGCTGCTGGAAGCGGCCCAGTCGCGCCTCACCGACGTGCACGGCGCGCGCGAGGACGTGGCGCCCGCGGACCGGTCCTCGATGCGCGCCCTGCGCGCCGCCTGCGAGCGGGCGCGGCCGCGGCGCACGCTGCGGCAGATGCCGCGGGTGCGGGGCCTGCGCGAGGCGCTGCGCGGCAGGCGCATCGCCGTGGCGGAGCTGGCGCGCGAGCCGCTCCACGTGGTGAAGGCGGTGGCGCCGGACCTGCGCCTGTCGGGGCTCCTGTGATCGCCGCCTTCCTCGGCCCCTCGCTGCCGGCGGCAGAGGCGCCCGGCCTTCGCGTGTTCCCGCCGGCGCGGCAGGGCGACGTGTGGCGCGCGCTGGAGTCGGGCGCGCGCGGCATCGCGCTGGTGGACGGCGTGTTCGAGTCGCAGCCCAGCGTCTGGCACCGCGAGATCCTCGACGCGCTCGACGCGGGCGTTCCGGTGTTCGGCGGCGCCAGCATGGGCGCGCTCCGCGCCGCGGAGCTGCACCCGTTCGGCATGGTGGGGGTGGGGCGGATCTTCCGCTGGTACCGCGACGGCGCGCTGATCGACGACGCCGAGGTGGCGCTGCTGCACGCCGGCGCGGAGCACGGGCATCGCCCGCTCACCGTCCCCCAGGTCAACGTGCGCTGGTCGGCGCAGCAGACGCTCCCGCCGCGGGAGGCCGGGGCGCTGATCGCGGCCTCCGCGCGCATCTTCTACCAGGATCGCACGCTGCAGCGGGTGCTCGAGCTCGTGCCTGGGCGGCTGCGGTCGCGCTTCCGCCTCCTCGATCTCAAGGCGGACGACGCGCGCCAGGTGTTGCACGCGGCGCGCTCGGCGAAGGCCGGGCCGGCGCCGTCGCCCCGCGAACCTCCCGCATCGTCCCTGGTCCGCCGGCGCCGCCTGGGCACCGCCGCTGGCTCGCCCGCGCAGGCGCAGGCCGGGCTCCGCCGGGCGCTCCTCGCAGGCTGGGCGCGCGAGCAGGGCCTTTCGCCGGACCCCGCCGAGGTGGCCGCGGCGCTGCGCCAGGTCCGCAAGGGCATCCCCCGGGACGAGCGGCTCCGCCTCGCCCAGGACCTCGCCCTGGAGCGCCTTGCCCTTCACCACGCCCCGCGGCTCCTCAACGACGGCCCCTCCCGGCTGGAAGCGCTGGCCGCCGAGTCCCGCCGCTGCCGCCGCTGAAGGCCGGCGGCCCTTCACCTCGCGCGCCGCCCGTGCGACTCTCCCCGGCGATGGACTTCCTTCCGCGCAAGCGCGTCATCAAGGCGCAGGCGCTCTACTTCTGGGCGCTGCTCAAGCGCTTCCGCACCACCTTCGTCATGCTGGTGGTGCTGGTCTTCGGCGGCGGGACGCTCCTGCATTTCCTGCTCCTGCGGGCGGGAAGGCCGGTGGGCCTGGGCCGCTCGATCGTGGCCGCCTACTTCCTGCTCTTCGCGCAGCCCATCATCGACATTCCCGACAACGGCGCGGTGGAGCTTCTGGCGGTGCTCATCCCGCCGCTCGGCATCACCACCGTGGCCGAGGGCCTGGTGCGCTTCGCCTACCTGTTCTTCGCCAAGACCCGCAACGACAAGGAGTGGTTCGCCGTGCTCGCCCAGACGCTACAGGATCACGTCATCGTGTGCGGCGCCGGCCGCGTGGGGTTCCGCGTCTTCGAGCAGCTGAGCAAGCTCTCGGTGCCGATGCTGCTGATCGAGAAGGACGAGAGCAAGCCCTTCATCGCGCAGATGCGCGCCGCAGGGGTGCCGGTGCTGATCGACGACGTGCGTGCCGCCGGTACCCTGGAGCGCGCCAACGTGCGGCGGGCGCGCGCGGTGGTCTGCGCCACCGACGACGACCTCGCCAACCTCAACGTCGCGCTCGACGCCCGCAAGCTGCACCCGGGAATCCGCGTGGTGATGCGGCTCTTCGACGACGACCTGGTGGAGAAGGCGCGCATCAGCTTCGAGGCGCAGGCGTTCTCTACCTCGGCGCTGGCGGCGCCGGCGCTGGCCATGGCCGCGCTCGACCCCAGCATCAAGAACTCGTTCGAGGTGGGCGGGCGGCTGATGGTGGTGGCGGAGGTGGAGGTGCGCGGCGGGCTCATCGCCGGCAAGACGGTGGCGCAGCTTCGCGACGAGAACGGCGTCCTCATCCTCCACGTGGTCAAGCGGAGCGGCGAGACCTTCTTCGACCCGGTGAGCGCCTGCTGCCTGGAGGCGGGCGACAGGGTGACGCTGCAGGCGGCCCTGCGCACCTACGAGGGGTTGCGCGAGAAGCTGCTCGCTGCATAAACAGCGGCAATGACCGCCCCGCTGCCCGGAACGCCCGACGCGCTCTTGCGCGCCTCCACCCAGAGCCTGGACGCGGCCCGCGGCGCGGTGGCGCGGCTGGAATCGATGCCGCCTTCCCTCGACACGCTGCGGGCGTGGGACGAGGCGACCGCGGCCATCTCCGATGCCAGCGCCCGCGCCTCGCTCCTGCGCTCGGTGCACCCGGACGCGGCCATGCGCGACGCCGCGGAGCGCTGCGAGCAGGAGGCGGAGGCGCTGGGCACCGCGCTGGCGCTCGATCCGCGGATCTACCGGCCGCTCTCGCAGGTGGACGCCTCGGCCGAGGACGAGGCCACCCGCTGGTACCTCTTCCGCGTGCTGCGCGACTTCCGCCGCGCCGGCGTGGACAAGGACGAGGCCGCCCGCGCGCGGGTGCGGGCGCTCAACGAGGAGCTGGTGCGCATCGGCCAGGAGTTCCAGCGCAACATCCGCGACGACGTGCGCAGCATCAAGGTGCAGCCCGGCGAGCTGGAGGGCCTGCCCGACGACTACCTGAGGGCGCACGCCTCGGGCACCATCACCACCGACTACCCCGACTACATCCCCTTCATGACCTACGCGCGCAGCAGCGCGGCGCGGGAGCGGCTCTGGAAGGTCTACCGGCAGCGCGCCCATCCGGGAAACCTGGAAGTGCTCGACCGCATGCTGCAGCGCCGGCACGACCTGGCGCGGCTGCTCGGGTACGAGAGCTGGGCGGCGTACGTCACCGAGGACAAGATGATCGGCAGCGCCCGGGCCGCTTCCGACTTCATCGAGAAGATCGCCGCCGCCTCGGAGGCGCGCGCCGCCAGGGACTACCAGGCGCTGCTCGCCCGCAAGCGCCGCGAAGACGCCTCCGCGGTGCGCGTGGACGCCTGGGACTCCGAAGCCCTCAAGGAGAGGGTGCGCGCCGAGCAGTTCGGGTTCGACTCGCTCTCGGTGCGGCCCTACTTCGAGCTCTCCCGGGTGTTGGACGGGCTCCTCGACACGACGGCGCGCATGTTCGGCATCGAGTATCGCAAGCTGCCGGAGGCGCCGGTCTGGCACGAGGAGGTGACCGCCTGGGAGGTGCGGGAAGAGGGCAGGGTGGTGGGGCGCTTCTTCCTCGACCTCTTCCCCCGCGACGGCAAGTACAAGCACGCGGCGCAGTTCACCGTCACTTCCGGCGTTCAGGGCGGCGCGGTGCCGGAGGGCGCGCTGGTCTGCAACTTTCCCCGGCCCGGCGCGGAGCCGGCGCTGCTCGAGCACGCCGAGGTGGTGACCTTCTTCCACGAGTTCGGGCACCTGCTCCACCACCTCTTCGGCGGGCACACGCGCTGGGCGGGCATCTCCGGCGTCCGCACCGAGTGGGACTTCGTCGAGGCCCCCTCGCAGATGCTGGAGGAGTGGTGCTGGGACGCCTCGGTGCTGCAGCGCTTCGCGCGGCACGCCGGGACCGGGCGGCCGATTCCGGCCGAGGTGGTGGAGCGGATGCGCGCCGCCGACGAGTTCGGCAAGGGCCTGCGCATGCGGCAGCAGATGTTCTACGCCGCCACCTCGCTGCGGCTGCACGAGCGCGATCCCGCCGGCCTGGATACGACGGCGCTGTCGGCGCAGATGCAGGAGCGCTACACGCCCTTCCGCCACGTGCCGGGCACCTGGTTCCAGGAGAGCTTCGGCCACCTCGAGGGGTACTCGGCGATCTACTACACGTACATGTGGTCGCTGGTGATCGCGAAGGACCTCTTCGGCGTCTTCCGCAAGGAGGGGCTGCTCAATCCCGAGCCGGCCCGGCGCTACCGCCGCGCCATCCTCGAGCCGGGCGGCGGCGGTCCGGCGGCGAAGCTGGTCAAGGACTTCCTCGGCCGCGAAGCCTCATTCGACGCCTTCGCGCGGTGGCTGGACGAGGACGCGTCGACCTGACGGCGCCCTCAGTCGCAGCGCCCGCCGTACGTCACCAGGCACCGGCACCCCGGCGGACCAAGGCAGCCGGCGTCCGCTCCCAGCGCGGGACCCCGGTCGCAGGAAGCGCGAGCCGCCCCCTCGTTTTCGCAAAACCCGAAATTGAATCCCCAGGTCGCAACGCCGCCGTCCGTCGACGCGCACGAGCACGACGCGACCGCTCGCCATTCCTGCGGCGGCTGGGACGAGCAGGAGGCGACGAAGAGCGCGGCGAGCAGTCCGGCCCGGAGCATGCGCGATCGACCTCCGGATACGGCAGGCGGCCACGCAGGCCATGCAAGCGATTCTGCTAGTACAGCGCCGCGAGTTGGACGTGCGAGCGCAGCCTGCTCGTCGGAAGGGTCGTGAAGACGGTTTCGAAGACCCAGACGGATCGGCAGATGCGCCGTTCAGGATCCCGGAATCGATCGAGCAGGCGCGCGTTCTCCAGGGCAAGCCTGTCGTAGGCGGCGTTTCCGCTTCGCGCCGCGAGCGTGACCGCGGAGACGCTGCCGTCCTTACTGTGAGCAATGCTCACCACCGCCTTGACGCGGCGCTGGTTGCGGGCCACGATCAGCCCGACGACGTTGCCGAGGCGGATGGTGGCCCGCGGCGCGCCGGCGAGGCTCACGCTTTCGAGACCTCGCGCCTCGTTGGGCAGCGCGACGAGATCGTCGTTCAGGCGTTCCTGCAAGGAGTTGCCGGCCGGAAGGTTCGAGCCTGAACCCGGTGGAGCCGCCGGGGTGCTTCCCGCACTGTGCTCGAACATCTCCGCGTCCGGGTGAAACCCTCGCTCGAGCACAGCCGCAGCCTCGCGCCAATACACGTCCGCAACCTCCAGCCGCTGCGCCGCCTTCGCTTCGGCCACCCAACTGCCGATCCGCCGCTCGACGGCCGCCTTCTGCTCGGCGATCTCTTCCGCGGGAGGCCTCTCCTGCGTTGGACCCTCGGCGCGCGCTCGCGTTCCGGAGTCGAAGATGGAGAGCGGTTCCTTCAGGATGAGCGAGAGCCGCGGACTTCCGGTCGCGGCGGCGGTCGTGTCGGTCCGTTCGGGTGCCGGCAGGACCGGCGCGCTCGCGTCGGGGCGCTCGCGCCGCGCCGTCCTGCGTCGCACCGGGAGAGCCACTGGGCGCTTGCTTCCAGCGGCATCGAGGGGTTCGGCAGCCTGCGCGCTGCCGGTGGAGCCCGTGTGGAGAAGGCGCACCTGCAACGGCTGAGTTCCGTACGAGCGTTGCTTCCGGGGCGCGATCCAGACGAGGAGGAGCAAGTGCACGGCAAGAGCCGCCGCGATGCCGATCGCGATCCGTTCGAACTGCGTCATCGCTCCGCCCGCGCCTGCGACCCTTCCAACCTAGTGCACCGCTCGAGCTTCCTCAACCCGCCCGGGCTGGGCCGGATGGCGGCCGTCACGACCACGGTGCGGCTGGCCAGCGAGGCGATGGGCGTGGTTACCGGATGCCGCCTGAACGCAGCGCCTTGAGCTCCTGCGCTCCCAGCTTGCGCAGCGGCCTCGCCGGCACGCCGACGGCCAGCGTGTCGGGCGGCACGTCTCGCGTGACCAGGCTGCCGGCGCCCACGATCGACCCATCGCCGATGGTGACGCCCGGCAGGATGGTCACGCGTGAGGCGATCCAGCAGCCGTTCCCGATCACGATCGGCGCCGGATCGACGGCGCCCGCGCGGTGGGCGGAGGGCCCCTCCTCGTGGTCCGCGGTCACCAGCACTACGTGATGGCCGATGGTGACGTGATCGCCGAGCGTGATCTGGTCGGTGAGGTCGGCGAAGAAGGGCGCGTTGATCCAGCAGTCCTCGCCGATCCTGAGGCGGCGCTCGATGCGTCCCGTGCCGATCAGATCGAGGCGGCCCGCCACCAGGCTACGCCTGCCGATGGAGATCCCCGCGAGCCGGTAGAGCGCCGTGCGCAGGTAGGGGAAGGCGAGCTGCGGCAGCGCCCGCACCGCCAGTTGCGCGAGCGACAGACGCGGGTGCAGGGATCCGATCTCCGTCCGCAGCACCCTCGCGATGCGGGTGCCCGTCCCGGTCGCGATCTCTTCGTCGCCGCCGTGGGCGGATGTAGGAGCGAGATTCGACACGGCCTCTCACCGTTAACACGAGGGTCGCCCGCGGACCGCCAGACGTTCGTCTGCGCGGAAAGGTGTGCGGTCAGAACGGGCTCGCGCCCGGAGGCGGCGCCGGCTCCCATTGCGAGGCGAGAAAGCGCGCCGCGCCGAGGTCGTTGCGCGCCGGAGCGGCCCATTGCGCGGCCGAGACTGCGAGCCAGACCGCGAGCGCGGCGGCATTGCGGCGCACGAGCAGCGCGATGCCGATGGCCAGGGCGAGGAAGTAGGGCGCGGCGCTCCAGAGTCCCGGGACGCCCGTCCGCTGCAGCAGGTTGGGCGCGGCATATCCATGAGAGAGCAGCGGCCAGACCACCTCGCGCAGTGGGTTCTCCACCTCGAGGGGAAAGCCCTGGCACACGGCGGAGGCAAGTCCGGTGGCCGAGATGCCCGCCGCGCCCAGGCCGCGCAGGGCGGTGGGCCACCACCGGGGCGCCGATCGCGCCGCGAGAGCGACGCAGATGGCCGCAAAGGGAACCAACGGGGTGATGTATCGGGGGCCGACCACCCATCCGCTGCGCCAGAGCGACTGTGCGAGCTGGAAAACGACGTAATACGCAATGACCGCGAACGCCGCCCAACCCGGCAGGCTCCGGCGCAACCAGAGCGGCGCGAGCAGCGCCAGCGCCGTCCACGGGGCCCAGAAGAACAGCCCGAGCCAGGGCGCGAGGAACGAGCCGTAGAGTCGCTCCACCGTGGGCATGGAGAAGCCGAAGAGGTTGGGCCCCATGTCGCGGACGAACCCGGGATTCTCGAGGTGGCCGTAGGGAGTGGCCCAGGGCGCGCCGAACGCGCTCCAGTGGAACTGCGCCAGCAGGAGCGCCCAGGGCAGCGCTCCCAGCGCCGCCCGCCAGAGGCCGCGCCGGTGCTGCAGCATCGCCGCCGCGAAGAGCAGGGCGGCCGCGGGCGCCGACGGATATTCCAGCGCCACCGAGAGCGCGCAGAAGAAGCCGAACCAGGCCGGCCGCCACGTCTTCCAGAAGGCGCAGAGAAAGGCCGCGCCCAGCGCCAGCGCCGCGAGCTGGTGCCCGGCGAACATCTGCCCGTAGGTGAGCGAGAGCGACCCCAGGGCGCCACAGAGCGTGCAGGCGAGGGCGGCGGGTTCCGGTACGCCCGAGTCGAGCATCCAGCGGCGCAGCGCAATCCAGAAGAGGACCGAGGGCACGATGACCCAGACCCAGCGGAGCGCGAACACCGCCTCGGTCTTCCGCAGCGGGCCGGACGCACGCAGGACCGCGAGCACCGGCGCCGCCAGGAGCGACGCGCCCGGCGCCTTGGCGGCGAAGAGCCGGCCCGCGCACGCAGGCGGGTGCGCGCGCGGGTCGTCGCAGGCGAGCGCCTTGTCGTTGACGTAGCCCCAGTCCGAGTAGACGGGGCCGCCGTCCGCCAGGACGCCGCCGTGCAGGTCCCGCCGCCCGATCGACCAGGTGTGCTCCTCCACCAGCGCCCGCGCCGCATAGACGCGCACCAGCTCGTTGGGATTGTTGATGCCGGGGAAGAAGACGAAGAGCCAGCCGTACGCCACCAGCAGGAGGACCAGCAGCAGGCCGTCGCCGGGGCGCGAGCGCACGCCGCATCGTACACCGGCGGCGCTTCCCTGCTCCGGCCGTGCAGGCGGGCGCACTTCTCTCGCCCCTGCCTGCGGGTGTGCGCAGGTTCACCCGGGGGGCAATCCCATGCGTCACCTGTCTCTCCTCGCCGTCGCCATCGCCGCGTGCGGCCGCTCCGGCGCGGGCTCGCCGGGCATCTCCACCTCCAACGCAACGGTCACCGTCGCGGTCCTCGGTCCCGGCGCGGTGCGCGGAGGCGCCCTCACCGCCGACTGCCGCGACAACTGCTCGTTCGACGTGCCCGCGGGCACCACCGTCCACCTCGTCTCGGTCGCCGACCCGGACGCGACCTTCAGCGGCTGGTCGGGGCCGTGCAGCGGCGTCGCCTCCTGCGACCTGGCCGTGAACGGCAGCGTGACCGTGGGCGCGAGCTTCGCCGGCCGGCAGGAGCCGCCGCCGCCGAAACGGACGCTGACCGTCTCGATCGCCGGCGCGGGAAGCGTGCGGAGCGATCCGCCGGGCATCGACTGCGCGCAGGGCTGCGCGGCGGAGTTCGCCGACCAGACTCCCGTGACCCTGACCGCCGCGCCGGCGCCGGGGTGGGCCTTCGCTGGATTCTCCGGGTCCTGCAGCGGCGGCGCCTGCGCCTTCGCCATCGCCGGCGACGCGCAGGTGACCGCGACGTTCACCCAGCGCGTCGCCACGCTCGCCGTCGATCTCTCCGGCACCGGCACCGTGGTCTCCACGCCGGCCGGGATCGACTGCCCCCGCGTGTGCTCGGCCGTCTTCGCCGCGGAGACCGACGTCGTGCTCGACGCCATGCCCGCCGACGGCTTCTCGCTGGCCGGCTTCTCCGGACCGTGCAGCGGCGCCGCCTGCACGGTGCACGTCGTCGCCGACGGCCGCGTCGCCGTGGTCTTCGCGCCGATTCCCCTCCACCGCCTTGAGGTGGCGCTGAGCGGCTCGGGCGCGGGCCGCATCACCTCGGCTCCGCCCGGCATCGACTGCCCCGGCACCTGCGCCGCGTCCTTTCGCGAGGGAACCACGGTCGCGCTGGCCCCGACGCCGGATCCGCTCTCGCGCCTCGCCGCCTGGTCGGGCGCCTGCGCGGGCAGCTCCTGCGTCTTCAAGGTGCAGTCGGACACCGCCGCGGTGGCCCGGTTCGACAACCTCCGCTACGCGGTGGTGGACCTGGGCGTGGTGCCCGGCGCGTGGTGGAGCGAGGCCTCGGCCATCAGCCCGAACGGCAGCTTCATCACCGGCAACGTCGGGGGCAACAACGACGTCTACTTCTGGGACGGCGCCATGCACGCCCTCGGGCTCCCCTTCGGCTTCGCCGGCGGCGTGAACGAGGCCGGCGTGGTGGCCGGAACCTTCCGCTCCGACGCCCGGACCGGCGCCATGGAGGGCTTCCGCTGGCAAGCGGGCAGGAGGGTCGCGCTCGGAACGCTGGGCGGAGGATCGAGCCAGGTCTCGCAGATCAACCGCGACGGCGTCATCGTGGGCTGGGCCCAACGCGCCGACGGAATCCAGCGCGCCGTGGTCTGGAAGAACGGCGAAATCGTCGACCTCGGGTCGCTCGGCGGCGGCTTTTTCGGCTGCTCGGTCGCGTACGGCATCAACTCGTCCGGCACCATCGTCGGCGAATCGTGCCTCGACGCCGGCAGCAATCATGCCGTGATCTTCCACGGCCCCGGCGCGATCGAAGATCTCGGCACGCTCGGCGGCAACCTCGGCATCGCGACGGCGATCAACGACGCCGGCGTGATCGTCGGCTACTCCACCGATTCCTCCGGAGCGGGCAGGCGCGGCTTCGTCTACCAGGACGGCCGGATGGCCGACGCCGGCGCCCTGCCCGGATTTCCCTTCTCGCAACTGGGCGCCATCAACGGCAAGGGCATCGCCGTCGGCAACGCCTTCAACGGCGGCGGTGCCCAGCGGGGAATCCTCCACGCCTCCGGCCGCACGCTCGACGTCAACGCGCTCACCGACGGTACGCCGTACACCATCGAATCGCTCGGCGGCATCGACGAGGCCGGCGATCTGGTGGGCACGGGCCTGGACAACGGAACCATGCGGGCGGTGGTGCTGCGGCCCCGATGACTCAGAGCCCGATCTCGCCCGCGATGGGCTTGAGCGCCTCGATGAGGAAGGCCACGTGCTCGAGCAGCGGCCGTCCCACCGCCTCGGCGCCGCCGTAGACGTAGCCGCGGTCCACGCTGCGGGCGAAGGCCTTGTCCTTGAGCTTCTTCACCACCGACTCCGGCGGCAGGTCGGCCAGCTTCTTGCTCGGCCGCACCTTGGCGCAGGCGCCGATGAACCCCACCGCCTCGTCACAGGCGTAGATCGCCTTCTTCAGCGGCGTGTCGCGGGGAATCTTCATGTAGTCGGCGTGCGAGGCGACGGCCTCGACGATCTCCTCGGGCCAGCCGCGCTCGCGCAGGATGCGGCAGCCCACGTGCAGGTGCGTCTCCTCGGTGGGGTTCTGCTCGTAGTCGAAGTCGTGGAGCATCCCGACCATGCCCCACTTCTCGATCTCCGCTGCGTCGCTCACCCCGAACCAGCGCGCGTAGGCGCGCATGGCCTCCTCCACGCCGCGGGCGTGCTTGCGCAGCGCATCCGACCGGGTGAACTCGCAGAGCAGGTCCCAGGCCTGTGCGCGGGTGGGCGTCATCCTCGCGTCGCCTCCGCGATCTGGAGCCGCGCCGCCCGCGCCGCGGGCAAGAAGCCGCCGAGAAGGCCCATCAGCACCGCGAACAGCGTCGCCTTCCAGGCCACGTCGGGGGCGAAATGGAAGCGGAACTTGATCTCGGTGAAGGAGCCGAAGTTGGTGGTGGTGAAGGTGGTGGCGGAGAGCAGCGAGGCGAGCGCGCAGCCTCCCACCGCGCCGATCAGCGCCAGGATGAAGCTCTCCACCAGGAAGCTCCAGAGGACCGAGCGCCGCTTGAACCCCAGCGCGCGCAGCGTGCCGACCTCGCGCACGCGCCCCGCCACCTGCGCGTACATGGTGATCATCGCGCCCAGCGTCGCCCCGAACGCGAAGAAGATGGAGATGGCCGTTCCCAGCACGCTGATGAAGGTGGCCATCGGGCCCGACGCCTCCTCGTAGAACCGGTCCTCGCGCTTGGCCTCGAGGTTCCAGCGCGGGTCGGCGTCCACCGTGTTCCGCAGGCCGGGGAACTCGGACGGGTTCTTCAGCCGGACGGTGAGGATGGAGTACCCGGTGCGGCGGGCGGCGTCGGCGATCTGGTCGGCGTCGCCCCAGATCTCGCTGTCGAATCCGCTGCCGCCCGCGTCGAACACGCCCACCACCAGCCACTGCCGCCGGGCGATGGAGATGGCCTGTCCGATCTGCGCGCCCTTGTAGCGGCCCACGGTGGCCCGCCCGATCATGATCTCGCTCGTGGCCCACTGCGGGGCGCGCCCTTCCACCACCTTCAGCGAGCGCGAGCGGAGCAGCTCCCAGCCGTCCCGGGTGACGCCGCGGAAGGCCACGTTGGCGCTGCCCGAGCCGTCCGAACGCTGGAGTTGGAAGATGACGAACAGCTCGGGCGAGGCCACCTGGCGGCCGCCCTCGATGGCCACAGCGGGATCGGCCGCGAAGGCCTTGGCCGCGTCGCGGGGCAGGAAGCTGGTCAGCTCGGAGGTGGAGCCCTTGCGCAGGATGATGGCGTTCTCGCGCGAGCCGGTGGACTTGAGCGTCTCCTCCACGCCGCGCGCCAGCATCAGCACCGCGGCGAAGACGAACACCACCAGGCCGAGGCCGCCCGCGGTGGCCAGCGCGGAGAAGCGGCGCCGCAGGATGGAGCGCACGCTGTAGGAGAGCGGGATCACTCCTGCCTCCGCAGCGCGTCGACGATCTGCATGCGCGCGGCCTGCACCGCGGGCATCGCGCTGGCCAGCGCCCCGAGAGCGGCGGCCACCGCCACCGTGCCGGCGGCGGTGGGCAGCGTGTAGGTCACGTTGGAGAGGAAGCCGATGCTGGCGGCCACCTGGCCCACGCCGTGCAGCACCGGGCGCGCCAGGAGGCAGCCGAGGATGCCGCCGGTGAGCCCGAGCAGCGCGCCCTCGCCCAGCGCCAGCCTGCGCACGTGCCGCGGCAGGAAGCCGATGGCGCGCATGGCGCCGAGCTCGCTGGTCCGCTCGCGCAGCCCCATGGCCAGGGTGTTGCCGAGGATCAGCGCCATGATCACCAGGATGACGACCGACACCGCCTCGAGCGCGGTGAGGATGGCCGAGGAGCCCTGCACGAACTGGAGCCGGAACGACTTCTCCGTCTCGCTGTGCGTCTCCCGGTCGCTGTTGGCGAAGAGCGCGTCGATGTCCTTGATCACCCGGGGCGAGTCGTTGGCGTTCTGCACCTTGACGGTGAAGACGCCCACCGTGTTCTTGATGCGGTCGGGCAGGCCCTCGTTGAGCCGCGCCCAGTGGAAGTACATGGTGTTGGCGATGCTGGCGTCGTCGGCGCCTTCGACGATGCCGGCGACGCGGAACCGCCAGTCGCCGGGGAAGATCTCGCTGAAGAGCGGAACCGTGTCGCCGATCTTCCAGCCGAACTTGTCGGCGAGCCCCTTGCCCACGATGCAGGAGTTGCGGTCGGCGAGGAACGCCTCCTTGCTGCCGGCATCGAAGCGGATGTCGAAGACCTCCAGCGCCGACTGCGCGTCGATGGCGAACTGGGCGAAGAAGTTCTTCCGGTCCTTGTAGATGCCGCCGAACCAGTTGCTCCAGGTGACGCGGGTCACGCCGGGCACCTGCTGGATGCGCGCGGCGTACGAGAGCGGCAGCACCTGGGTGATGGAGATGGCGTTGCGGGTGACGATGCGGTCGGCGGCGGACGCCTCGCTGGAGGAGTACCAGGCGGTGAGGATGGTGCGCAGGAAGAGGAACGCCACCGCCGAGAGGACGACGCCGAGGACGGTGAGGAACGAGCGCGTCTTGTTGCGCAGGAAGGCGTTGCGCAGCGCCAGCCCGGTGAGCGTCACGTGAGCAGCCCCTTGTCGAGGCGGCGGTGCACCCTGGCCGCCTCGGCGGCGTGAGGGTCGTGGGTGACCATCAGCACGGTCTTGCCCAGGGTCTCGTTGAGCGTCCGGAGCAGGCCCAGCACCTCCTCCGCCGACTTGCGGTCGAGGTCGCCGGTGGGCTCGTCGGCGACGATGATCTTGGGATCGGCCACCACCGCGCGGGCGATGGCGACGCGCTGCTGCTGGCCGCCGGAGAGCTGCCCGGGGGTGTGGTCGAGCCGGTCGGAGAGCCCCACCAGCTTGAGCGCCACCTCCACCCGGCGCCTGCGCTCCGCGCGCTTGAGCCGGGTGAGCAGCAGCGGCAGCTCCACGTTCTCCGCCGCGCTGAGCACCGGCATCAGGTTGTAGAACTGGAAGATGAAGCCGATGTTGCGCGAGCGCCACTCGGCACGCCGGGTTTCCCCCAGCCTGCCGATCTCCTCGCCGGCCACGCGGATGGTGCCGCTGGTGGGCGCGTCGATGCCGGCGATGAGGTTGAGCAGCGTCGTCTTGCCCGACCCGGAGGGGCCCATCAGCGCCTCGAAGGCGCCGTCGGGCACGTCGAGATCGATGCCGTCGAGCACCGTCACTTCCTGCCGGTCGCGGTGGTAGACCTTGCGCAGGCCGCGGATCTCGATGATGGGCGCGGCGGCGCGGGGAACGGGCACGGTCTCTGCCATCACTGCTTCTCCTTGACCCGCATTCCGTCCCTGAGATCGGGAGGAGGCGAGCGCACCAGACGCGTGCCCGGGGGCGGCCCCTGCTGCAGCGTCAAGAGGTTCCCCAGCGGCGGGCCGGTGACCACCGGCCTGCTCCTGACCGAGCCGTCCGCGTCGAGGACGAACACCACCCTGGCGTCGCCGCGCTCCACCACCGCGTCGGGCGAGACCGCCGGCGTGGGCGCGGCCTTCTGCGCGGCGGCGTCCAGCGCCTTCGCCAGGAAGGTCACCTTCGCGCCCATGTCGGGCAGCACGTCCTTCGCGTCGTCGACGAACGCCACCTTCACCGTCACCGTGGCCTTGGCGCGGTCGACGCGCGGGCGCACCTCCGCCACCCTTCCCCGGTAGCGGCGCTCGGGGAAGGCGTCGAGCACGATCTCCGCGGGCGTGCCGATGCCCACCTTGGCCACCTGCGACTCGGAGACGTCGGCCTCGACCTGAAGGCTGCTGAAGTCGGCGAGCGAGGCGATGCCGCCGTTGCCCGCGTTCCCTGCGCTGGTGAAGCCGAAGACGATCTCGCCGATGTCGGTGAGCTTCTGCGTGATGCGGCCGGCGAAGGGCGCCTTCACGTAGCAGTTGTCCAGGTTCACCCGCGCCACCTCCACCCGCGCCCGCGCCGCGGCCACCTCGGCCTCCGCGGCGGCGAGGGCCGCCCTGGCGCTGCCCAGCCGCGCGGTCGCGGCGTCGAGCGCCGCGGGCGTGGAGACTCCCTTCCCCTGCACGATCTGCTCGCGGTCGTACTGCCGCTGCGCGTCCTGCAGGTCGACCTGCGCCTTCTTCTCGCGCGCCTGCGCCGACTTCACGTCCGCCTGCGTCTGGGCGAGTTGGGCGCGGTAGTCCGCGTCCTCCAGCACGGCGATGACCTGGCCGGCCTTCACCACCGTGCCGTCCTCGACGAAGATCTTCGCCACCCGCCCGCCGATGCGAGGCGAGATGTTCGCCTTCCGCTGCGGCACCACGTACCCGGTTGCCACCAGGAGCTGCGCGCCCTGCGCCGGAGTCACCAGCGCCACCTGGGTGGTCTCCACCTCGCGGGCGAAGAGGCGGCCGCCCAGCGTCTTCCAGGCCACCACGGCGAGGAGCGCCAGCCCGACGATCACCGCCGCGGGCACCAGCCAGCCGGGCAGCGATCGCCGGGCAGGCTCGCGGTCGATGCGCAGGCTCTTCAGCTCGTCCGCGAGGGTTGGAGGAGGCGTTGCCATCGCGCGCGTGTCTACCACAGGACGCCTTGACCGGCCCTGCCGCGTCTGCTACCCGCGATTGATTGCGTTACCTCTTCGCTGGAGACCGCGCTGGGCGAGCACACACAGTCGGCCCTGGCGCGCAACGGGCAGCGCGAGGGCACCTTCGTCTTCCTCTCCGAGCTGCTCGGCCGGCCCGCCTGGTCCGCGGGCGGCGAGCGCCTCGGCCGGGTGGTGGACTTTCTCGCCGACGCTGCCGACCCCGCCTATCCGCGCATCACCGCGCTGCGCGTCCGCGTTCCCGGCGGCGAGGTGCGCCGGGTGGAGTGGGCCGACGTCGCCTCCTGCGAGCCGTCGGGCACCCGGCTCACCCGGAGCGCCGAGGCGCTGCAGCCGGTCAAGCTCGTCGGCAGCGAGATTCCTCTGGCGCAGGACGTCCTCGACCGGCAGATCGTCGACACCGACGACGCGAAGGTGGAGCGGGTCAACGACCTTCACCTGTTGCGCGCCCGCGGCGAGCTGCGGGTTGCGCACGTGGACGTGGGGTTCCGCGGGCTGGTGCGCCGCATGGGATGGCAGCTGGGCGTCGATCTGCTGCTGCGCGTGGTCCTGCCCCGCAGCCGCGCCCTGCGCACCGAGAAGTTCCTGCCCTGGAAGTACGTGCAGCCGCTCTCGGCGGGCAGCGCCCACGTGCGCCTGGACCTGGCCCGCCGCGCCCTCGGCCAGGTGCACCCGAGCGACCTGGCCGAGATCCTCGAAGACCTCGATCGCCGCGAGCGGGCGGTGCTCTTCCGCGACCTGCCCGTGCAGGCCGCCGCCGACGCGCTGGAGGAATCCGAGCCGGACCTCCAGCGCGAGCTGTTGCACATGGTGGAGCCGGCCCGGGCCGCCGACATCGTCGAGGAGATGCAGCCCGACGCGGCCGCGGACCTCCTCGCCGAGCTGCCCAGGGACGAGTCGGCCGAGATCCTCGCCGCCATGGAGGCGCCGGAGGCGCGCGAGGTGCAGCAGCTCCTGCACTACGACGAGAACTCCGCCGGCGGCATGATGAACACCGAGTTCCTCCGCCTCTCGCCCGCCATGTCGGTGGGGGCGGCGCTGGAGTCCATCCGCGAACAGGCGAAGGAGATCGCGCAGGTGCACGACTGCTTCGTGCTCCAGCGCGACCGGCGCCTGCTCGGCGTGCTCTCGCTGCGCGACCTGCTGCTCGCCGCGCCGGAGGCGCCGGTGGACGCGCTGATGCACGAGCACCCGGCGCCGCTCGCGCCCGACGACTCCGCCGGCCACGTCGCCGAGCTGGCGGCGAAGTACAACCTCTTCTCCCTGCCGGTGGAGAAGGACGGCAAGATCCTCGGCGTGGTGACCGTGGACGACGTGCTGGAAAAGGTCCTCCATGGCTGACGTGCCGGCGCGCCCGGATTCCTCTCCTGCAGCCTCCGGCGTCCGGCCCACGCCGACCAGCGTCCGGCCGCTCTTCAAGTCGCGCTGGGCGCGCATCGTCGCGGTGCTCGCCGTGATCGGCCCCGGGATCATCACCGCCAACGTGGACAACGACGCAGGCGGCATCGCCACGTACTCGCAGGCGGGCGCCGACTTCGGCTACTCGCTGCTCTGGACGCTGATCCCCATCACCCTGGCCCTGATCCTGGTGCAGGAGATGACCGCGCGCATGGGCGTGGTCACCGGGAAGGGCCTCTCCGACCTCATCCGCGAGCGCTTCGGGGTCAAGGCCACCTTCTACGTCATGCTCGCGCTGGTCATCGCCAACGTCGGCAACACCATGGCCGAGTTCGCCGGCGTGGCCGAGGCGCTGCAGATCTTCGGCATCCCCCGCTGGTACTCGGTGCCGCTGGTGGCGCTCACCGTCTGGCTCCTGGTGCTCAAGGGCACCGCGAAGATCGTGGAGCGCGTGTTCCTGGTGGCCTGCGTGTTCTACGTCGCGTATCTGGTGGCCGGCGTCCTGGCGAAGCCCGACTGGGGCGAGGTGGCCCGCGGCTCCCTGCGGCCCACGCTGGCCCTGACCGGTCCGGCGCTCACCATGGTGGTGACGCTGGTCGGCACCACCATCGCGCCGTGGATGCAGTTCTACCTGCAGTCCGCCATCGTCGAGAAAGGCGTGCGCCTCGACGACTATCCGCTCTCGCGCCTCGACGTCGGCCTCGGCTGCGTGGTCACCGACGTGGTGGCCTTCTTCATCGTGCTGGCCTGCTCCGCCACCATCCACCGCGCCGGCGGACACATCGAGTCGGCGGGGGACGCGGCGGTGGCGCTGCGCCCGCTCGCGGGAGAGTGGGCGAG
>DASSQZ010000253.1:0-9815 GCA_035702105.1 Myxococcales bacterium
CAGGGTGGTGGGTTTCATCGCCGGCCCCTTCGCGCAGCTCATCGTCAAACGGCCGGTCTGGCCGGTGATCATCACCGCCACGCTGACGGGTTTGTCGGTGTATGCCGGGTACAAGTTCGCCCAGGACCCCATCCAGTACGATTTCACCAAGCTGGGCAGCCGCTCGGGCGAGAGCCGTGGCCAGGGATACTGGGACAAGCACGTGGACGCGGTGCTGCAGTCGTACCAGACCCCCACCGTGGTGCTCACCGGCTCGCCGCAGGAGGCGGAGGCCGTGGCAACGGCAATGCAGAAGGTGAAGGAGGAGGAGGGACCGGACGGCACCATCGAGTCGGTGGTCACGCTGCAGCAGTTCCTCCCCCACGACCAGCCGCAGAAGCTGGAACTGCTGCGGCAGATCTTCTCCATGCTCGACAAGCAGCCGGAGGCGAAGCTGCCGGCGGAGATCCGTCGCCTGCGGAAGAACACCAGGCTCGAGCCGGTTTCGCTCAAGGACGTTCCCGAGAACCTCACCCGCGCCTTCTTCGAGAAGGACGGGCAGCGCGGGCGCGTGGTGCTGGTCTACCCGACGCTCAGCACCGACAGCGCCAACGGCCGCGCGCAGATGCAGCACACCCGGACGGTGCGCGAGACGGCCCTCCGGGTCGACCCCAACGCGCTGGTGGCCGGGCAGATCGTGCTCACCACCGACATCGTGCAGGCCATCACCAACGACGGCCGCTTCACCGCCGCGCTCAGCTTCGTGGCGGTGGCGCTGCTCACGCTGCTGGTCATGCGCAGCCTGCGCGACGCGGGCTGGGTCATCGGCTCGCTCTCGCTCGGCGTGCTCTGGGGCGCCGGCGCCATGACCCTGCTCTCGCTCAAGCTCAACTTCGTGAACTTCGCCGTGCTTCCGATTACTTTTGGCATCGGCGTGGACTACGCCGTGAACCTCTACCAGAGGTACCGGCAGACCTGCAGCGTGGAGGAGGCGCTCGCCACCTCGGGCGGCGCGGTGGCGCTCTGCTCGGCCACCACCATCATCGGCTACGCCACCCTGGTCACGGCCGACAACCAGGCAGTGCAGAGCTTCGGGCTCACCGCGGTGATCGGCGAGATCACCTGCCTCTCCGCCGCGCTCTTCGCGCTGCCGGCGGTGCTCTCGCTGCGCGACCGGCGCCGGAGCGCCGCGATTCCCGCCGACGCCGACGCGGCGGCCCAACAGGGAGCCTGAGTTGGATCTCCGCCCGCACCCCGAGCAGCTTCGGACCGCGCACCCGTTCTTCCGCATCTGGATCCCCGCGCTCGCCGTCGTCTACCTGGCGGTGATCAAGGCCCTGGGCGGGCTCGGCCCGGAGCACTTCCTCATCGCCGGCATCTCCACCGTGCTCGCGCTGTGGAGCGACGGCAGCCGCAGGCTCGCCCGCGTCGGGCTGCCCTACCTCCTCTACGCCCTCGTCTACGACTCGATGCGCTGGTACGAGGACTACATCCGCTCGCCCGTCATCCACGTTCGCGAGCCCTACGAATTCGACCTGCGCTGGTTCGGCATCCACGGGCTCACGCCCAACGAGTGGCTGCAGCGACACACCGCCCCCGTGCTCGACTTCTTCTGCGGGCTGGCCTACACGCCCATGTTCTTCATCGGCGAGTCGGTGCTGCTCAGCATCTACCTCAACGCCAAGGGCGACACGCGGCGAGCCGTGCGCTTCACCTGGATCTTCGTGATCGCGAACTTCGTCGGGTTCTCCTTCTACTACTTCTATCCTGCGGCCCCGCCCTGGTACGTGGCGGCGCACGGGTTCAAGGTGGACATGTCGGTCCGCGCCTCGCCGGCCGGCGCCATCCGCTTCGACCGGCTTGTCGGGCTCCCCATCTTCCAGGGGTTCTACGGCAAGAGCGCCGACGTGTTCGGCGCCATCCCCAGCCTGCACGTGGTCTATCCCTTCCTGGCGATGATCTACGGCTTCCGCCTGCGCAGGTTCCGGCTGATCGCGGTGCCCTACTTCCTGCTCGTCTGCTTCAGCGCGGTCTATCTGGATCACCACTACCTGATCGACATCTTCGTGGGGCTCGCCGTCGCCCTCGCGGTCATGGCGGCGGCGCGGGCGATGTTCGGCGCCCTGGAACCGCAGCGCAGCGAGGAGGACGAAGGCGAAGGCGATCTGGCGGCGGCGCGGACCTGAGCGCCCGGGGAGCAGCCTGGGCTGGACCGCGGACGCGGCGGAACGAGCGGCCTACTTCCCGGCGTCGGCCCCGATGGCCTGCTGGAGCGTGAGGCGGTCGCGGGAGAGGAGCTCCGTCAGCCCCTTGCTGATCCGGCGGGGGAGGCCGGGGCCCTGGTAGATGAGGGCGGTGTAGAGCTGGATCAGGGAGGCGCCGGCGCGGATGCGGGCGTAGGCGTCCTCGGCGGTGGAGATGCCGCCCACGCCGACAATCGGCACCTTCACCGCCCGGTAGAGCAGCTTGCAGACGTGCTGGGCGCGGTCCCTGAGCGGAGCGCCGGAAAGCCCGCCCTGCTCTCCCGCGCGCGGATGGCCCTGCACCGCCGCCCGATCCAGGGTGGTGTTGGTGGCGATGATGCCGTCGGATCCGGCGGCTTCCGCTGCCCGCGCCATCTCGACCAGTCGATCGTCGGGTTCGTCGGGAGAGAGCTTCACCAGCACCGGGATGCGCCTGGGAAGCGAGTCGCGCGCCTTCACCACCTCCGCGACCAGCGCCCCCAACTCCGCCTGGAGCGCGCGCAGGCCCGGGGTGTTGGGGCTGGAGACGTTGATCGACGCGAGCTGCGCGAAAGGCGCCAGCGCCCGGAAGGCCGCGAGGTAATCTCCGGCGGCGCGCTCGTTCGGCGTGATCTTGTTGCGCCCGACGTTGACGCAGAGGGGACCGGGAAGGCGCGGCAGCCTCCGCAGCCTCTCCGCCACCGCCGCGGCGCCGTCGTTGTTGAAGCCCATCCGGTTGATCACCGCCCGCTCGCGCACCAGCCGGAACAGCCGCGGGCGGTCGTTGCCGGGCTGCGGCTGCGGCGTCACGGTCCCGATCTCCACCCATCCGAAGCCCAGCGCGAACCACGCACCCGCGAGCGCCTGGCCCTTGTCCATGCCGGCGGCGAGCCCCAGCGGCGTGGGGAAGTCGATCCCCCACAGCGTCTGCCGCAGCGCAGGATTTGCGCCCGGCACGGTCCTGGGCGCCCGCCGCAGGCGGAGGACGCCTCCGGCCAGCCCGTGCGCGGTCTCCGGACCGAGCAGGAAGAGGAGCGGCCGGACGAGGCGGTACATGGCGCGCCTATAGCATGCTGCTTGCGCGTCCTGCCTCCGCCGCAGAGAATCCGCCCTTCGTGCAACCCGCGACGCCACTGCCCGGAACACAGGACCTCCTCTTCGAGGCCGCCCGCCGCCTGCGGCGGTGCGAGGCCACGCTCTGCGAGCGCTTCGAGGCCGCGGGCTACGACGAGGTGATTCCCCCGGCCATCGAGGCGGCGGACGTCTTCGGACCCGAGGCGTTCCGCGCCCTGGATCGGACCGGCAAGCTGATCGCGGTGCGCGCCGACTTCACCGCGCAGGTCGCCCGCATCGCGGCCACCCGGCTCGCCGGCAGGTCGCCCTTGCGCCTCTACTACCGCGGCAGCGTGGTGCGCCGGGTGGCGCAGGAGAGCGGCCCACCCGCGGAGCGGCTGCAGGCGGGCTGCGAGCTGGTGGGCGCGGCGGGCGCCGAGGCGGACGCGGAGATCCTCGCGCTGGCGGCGGCGTCGCTGCACGCGCTGGGGATCCGCGGCAGGATCTCGGTGGGAAGCACCGGATATTTCTCCGCGCTGGCAGCCGCGGCGGGCTGCTCTGCGCGCCTCGCGGCTGCGCTCATCGATGCGGTGGATCGCAAGGACCTGCCCACCCTGCGCGGGCTCTGCGAGCGGGAGGTGACTCCCGGCAGGGCCCGCGAGGCGATCCTGCTGCTCGCGCAGCCGCCGCGACTGCAGACCGAGGCGGGCGAGCTCCTGGCGCGGGCGCAGGCGCTGGCTCCCTCCGACGACGCGCGGATGGCGCTGCAGAGCCTCTCGGCGACCCTGGTCGCTGCGCGCAGCCTGGGCGCCGAGCTGGAGGTGGATCTCGGAGAAGTGCGCGGGCTCGGCTATTACACCGGCATCGTCTTCAATCTCTACGCCTCCGGTTCGCCGCGGCCGGTGGGCGGCGGCGGCAGGTACGACAACCTCCTCGGCCGCTTCGGCGACCCGCGGCCCGCGGTGGGCTTCTCGCTGGAGCTGGATGCGCTGGTGCCGCTCGCATGCTGACCATCGCGCTGCCCAAGGGCCGGCTGCAGAAGGCGGTGCTGGAGCGCTTCGCGCGCGCCGGGGTGGTGCCGGACGAGGAGCCCGGCGTCTCGCGCAAGCTGCTCATCCCCGCCGGAGAAACAGCGCGCTTCGTGGTGCTCAAGGACGGCGACGTGCCCATGTACGTGGAGCGGGGCGCCGCGGATCTGGGGGTCTGCGGGCTCGACCAGGTGCTCGAGTCGGGCGCCGACCTGCTCACGCCCATCGACTTCGGGTTCGGCAGGTGCCGCCTCTGCCTGGCCGCTCCGCGCGGATCCAGCCTCACCGCCGAGTTGGGGCGCTCGTTGCGGGTGGCGTCGAAGTATCCGCGGCTCGCGGCGCAGCACTTCGCGCGCAAGGGCGTTCCGGTGGACCTGGTCCACCTCTCCGGCTCGGTGGAGCTGGCCGCGGTGAGCGGGCTCACCGACGCGATCGTGGACCTGGTGGAGAGCGGCCGCACCCTGGAGGAGAACGGCCTCGCCGTCGTGGAGGAGCTCCTTCAAGTGAGCGCCCGCCTGGTGGTCAACCGCGCCGCGTACCGGCTCAAGGTGGAAGAATTGCTGCCCCTGCTGGAGAAGCTCGGATGATCCGCATCCTGCACCTCGACGACCCGGCGGAGCGCGTGCAGGCGCTGGAGCTGCGCGCGCGCGCGGGAACGAGCGCGGAGGTCCCCGCGGCGGTGAACGGCATCGTCGCCGACGTGCGCGAGCGCGGCGACGTGGCGCTGCGCGCGCTGACCGAGCGCTTCGACGGCGCGCGGCTCGAGTCCCCCTTCCTCGACGAGGGGCGCTGGGACGCTCTCGCCGCCCGGTGCCCGGCGCCGGTGCGGGCCGCGCTCGAGCTCGCCCACCAGCGCGTGCGCGCATTCCACGCTCCGCAGATCCCGGCGTCGTACGAGCAGACGCTGCCCGATGGCGGCGTCCTGCGCTGCCTGACCATTCCCTTGCGGCGCGCCGCCTGCTACGTGCCGGGCGGCCGTGCCGCCTACCCCTCCACCGTCATCATGACCGCGGGAGTGGCCCGGCTCGCGGGCGTCGCCGAGGTGATCGTCGCCACCCCGCCCCGCCGCGACGGCGGCATCCTGCCGGAAGTGGCCGCGGCCGCGCGCATCGCCGGAGCCACCCGCATCCTCCTCGCCGGCGGCGCGCAGGCGGTGGCGGCGCTGGCGCTGGGCACCGAGCAGGTGCCGCGCATGGACGTGATCGTCGGCCCCGGCAACGCCTGGGTCACCGAGGCGAAGAGGCAGCTCTCGGGCGAAGTGCGCATCGACTCGCTCGCCGGGCCGACCGAGGTGGTGATCGTGGCGGACGCCAGCTCCGACCCGCGGCACGTCGCGGTGGACCTGGTGGCGCAGGGCGAGCACGATCCTCTCGCGCTCAGCCTCGCGGTCATGCCCGACGAGGCCCTGGCGCGGCGCACGGCCGAGGAGCTGGAGCGCGAGCTCTCCGAGCACCCGAACCGCATCGCCGCGGAGTCGCTGCAGGCGCACGGAGCGCTGGTGGTGGCGCGAAGCCTCGACGAGGCCCTCGGCTTTGCCGACGAGCTGGCGCCGGAGCACCTGGAGCTGCTGGTGTCCGACGCCGCGGCGGCGCTCCCCAGGGTGCCGCGGGCCGCGGCCGTGTTCGTGGGGCGCTTTGCGCCCGTGCCGGTGGGTGACTATCTCGCCGGCCCGAACCACACCCTGCCGACCGGCGGCACCGCCCGCTTCGGCTCGCCCCTCGGCGTCGCCGACTTCCTCCGCCGGCAGAACGTGATCGAGTACGGCGCGGGCCAGCTCGCCGCCGATGCGCGCCACATCGAGTCGATCGCCCACGCCGAAGGCCTGCACGGCCACGCGCGCGCGGTGGAGGCGCGCAAGCCATGAGCCGGCCCCCCGAGGAGTTCGTCCGCAGCACGGTGCGGCCGCTCGCGGCCTACGGCCCGCCGCGGGATCCCGCGCGCGTGCCCCTGCACCTGAACGAGAGCCCCTCCGACCTGCCGCGCGAGCTGAAGCGCGAGCTGGGCGCGCAGCTCGAGGCGCTGGACTGGTCGAAGTACCCCATCACCGACGGCGCCCGGCTGGCCAGGGATCTCGCGCAGATCTACGGAGTGGATCCCGCCGGCGTGTTGGTGGGCAACGGATCCAACGAGCTGCTCCAGCTGCTCCTCTTCGCCTGCGTGGAGCCGGGCGACGCGGTGGTGGTGGTCGCTCCTTCCTTCTCGCTCTACGCGCTGCAGGCGAGAGCGCTGGGCGCACGGGTGGTGGAGTTGCCGCTGCGCGCCGGCTCCGGCGACTTCCGCTTCCCGGTCCAGGACCTGGTCGAGGCGGCGCGCGATGCGAAGCTCGTGCTGCTCGCCTCGCCGAACAACCCGACTGGAACGACGCTCTCGCCCGGCGATGCCCGCAGGCTCGCGGCCGAGGTCCCCTGCCTTCTCGGCATCGACGAGGCCTACCGCGACTTCTCCGGCCAGGACTTCGCGCCTCTGCTGCGGGAACATCCCCGGCTGGTGCTCTTCCGCACCTTCTCGAAGGCGATGGCGGCCGCCTCGCTGCGGGTGGGCTGCATGCTGGGGGCGCCGGCGCTCTGCGCGGAGCTGCGCAAGGTGCAGCTTCCCTACAACCTGAGCACGCCGGCCTGCCTGGTCGCGCGCGCCCTCCTCCAGCGGCCGGCGCTGGTGGCCGAACGGGTGCAGCAGGTGGTCGACGAGCGAGAGCGCATGGCGCGGGAGCTGGGCGAGCTGGGCGTCAGGGTCCATCCTTCCGGGGCCAACTTCCTGCTCTTCGAGCAGACGCGCCGCACCGCGAGCGAGCTGCACGGCGCCCTCTTCCGGCGCGGCGTCCTCATCCGCAACGTCTCCTCCGCCCCGGGCCTCGGCAGCGCCCTGCGCGTGAGCGTGGGCGCGCCTGCGGCCAACCGCGCCTTCCTCGACGCCATGCGCGCGGAGCTGGGGCCGTGACCCTGCTCTCCCGGGTGCGCGGGGTCATCCTCGACGTGGACGGAGTGCTCCTCGACGCCCGGCCCAGCTACCATGCGGTGGCGGAAGAGGGGGCCCGCAGGGCCATCGCGCCGCTGGTGGGTGAGGAAGCGGCGCGCGCCGTCCCGTTCGATCGGCACCGCGAGGTCCCCGCGTTCAAGGCTGCGGGCGGGTTCAACGACGACTGGGAGATGTCGCGCGCCATCGCGCTCCTGCTCCTGCTGCGCGCGCGCGGCCAGGCGCCGGAGCTGGACGAGTTCCTCGCCGCGGCTGCGGGAGGCGGGGTGGGCGCGCTCTATGCCCGGTATCCGGCCGTGCAGGTCCCCCACGAGCGGGTGGCGCGAATCTGCGGCGCCCTCTACGGCGGTTCCCGCTGCCGCGAGCTGTTCGGATTCGACGCGCGGGAAATCCTGCCCGACGCGCCGGAGCGCGGGTTCTGGGAGAACGAGGAGGTGCTGCCCGACACCCGCGTGCTGGAGGCGGTGGCGGCGAAGTTCCCGCTCGCGCTCTATACCGGCCGCAACCCGGGCGAGGCGGAGCTGGCGCAGCGGCTTTGCGGATTGAAGATCGCGGCCGGCCTCTGCTGGGTGGCGGACGGCAAGCGGCCGCGCAAGCCCGACCCCGCCGGCCTCCTCTGGCTCACCCACGCCCTGCTGCGCAACGCCCCCCGCGGCTCCCAGGCGCTCTTCCTCGGCGACACCGCCGACGACCGGGCAGCCGCGCGCGCCGCGCAGGACGCCAGCGCGCCGATCGTCTACGCTCACGTGGAGGCGGCGGGCGACACCACGCGCGTGTTGTCGCGCCTGCTCGCCGACACCAGCGAGGTCAGGGCATGAGCCGCAGCGGAACCGTGTCGCGCAAGACCAGGGAAACCGCCATCGACGTGCAGGTCGATCTCGACGGCCGCGGAGAGGCGCAGGTCTCGACCGGCATCCCCTTCTTCGACCACATGCTGCAGACGCTGGCCAAGCACGGCGCCCTCGACGCGCAGATCCGCTGCCAGGGCGACCTGCACATCGACCAGCACCACACGGTGGAGGACACCGGCATCGCGCTCGGGTCCGCCATCGACCAGGCGCTCGGCGATCGCAAGGGCATCGCGCGCGCCGGCTGCTTCTATTTCCCGCTCGACGAGGCGCTGGCGCGCAGCGTGATCGATCTCTCCGGCCGATCGTTTCTGCACTGGAACGTGGCCCTGGACCAGGGGCCGCGAAGCGCCATGGACCTGAGCGTGCTGGAGGGGTTCTTCAAGGCGATGGCCGACGCGGCGCGCGCCAACGTGCACATCGACCTGCTCACCGGGCGCGATTTCCACCATGGCGCGGAGGCGGTGTTCAAGTCGTTCGCGCGCGCGCTGCGGCAGGCGGTGGCCCTGGATCCCCGCCTCGCCGGCACGGTGCCGAGCACCAAGGGAGTGCTGTGAACGTCGCGGTGGTCGATCTCGGCCTCGGGAACCTGGGGTCGGTCGTCCAGGCGCTCCGTCGCGCCGGAGGCGATCCGGCGCTGGTGACCGATGCGGCCGCCCTGGGCCGGGCGCCCCGGGTGGTGCTGCCGGGCGTCGCCGCGTTCGGGCTGGGCATGGAGCGGGTGGCGCCCTTCCGTTCCGCGCTGCGCGAGGCGCTCGCGCGAGGCGCGCCGGTGCTCGGCATCTGCCTCGGGATGCAGCTCCTTTTCGAGGAGGGCGAGGAGGACGGGCGCAGGGAAGGGCTCGGGCTCCTGCCCGGCAAGGTCACCCGGCTGCCGGCGGGCGTGCAGGCCCCGCACATCGGCTGGCAGAAGCTGGTGCCCGTCTCGGAGGGCGCGCTGCACCCGCAGGGCTGGGCGTACTTCGCCCATTCCTACCGCTGCGAGGCGCCGGACCATGTGGTCCAGGCGGTGGTCGAGCACGGGCCGGTGCGCATTGCCGCAGCCGTCGGCAAGGGAATGCTCTTCGGCGTGCAGTACCATCCGGAGAAGAGCGCGCAGGACGGCGAGGCGCTCCTCCGCCGCTTCCTGGCGCTCCCCGCGGGCGCCGCATGACTCCATTGCTCCACCCCGCCATCGATCTGCTCGGCGGCCGGGCCGTCCGCCTGCACAAGGGCGACCGCAGCACCGCCCGGGTGTACGCCGAGGATCCCGCCGCGCAGGCGCGGGCCTTCGTCGAGCAGGGCGCCCGCGTCCTCCACGTCGTCGACCTGGACGCCGCCTTCGGCGGACCTCGCCAGCTCGCGCTCATCCGCCGCATCGCCTCCGCCGCCGCTCCCGCGCCGGTGCAGGTGGGGGGGGGAATCCGCGACCTCGGCGCAGCCGAGGACACGCTGGAGGCGGGGGCCGCGCGCGTCATCCTCGGCACCGCCGCGGTGGAGCGGCCCGAGCTGGGGGGCGAGGCGGTCGAGCGCTTCGGGCCGGATCGCGTGGCCTGCGGCATCGACATCCGCGACGCCGCCGCGGCGGAGGAGACGCTGGAGGCGGGCGCCGCGCGCGTCATCCTCGGCACCGCTGCCGTGGAGCAGCCCGACCTTGCCCGCGCGGCGGTCGAGCGCTTCGGGTCCGATCGGGTGGCCTGCGGCATCGACATCCGCGACGGCCGCGCCGCCAC
>DASSQZ010000254.1:0-8843 GCA_035702105.1 Myxococcales bacterium
GAGCCGGGCCAGCGCTTCCGGCAGGTCCCGGCGGCACTGATCGATCCATGCAGCGTGGTAGGGCGACGTGTCCCGGGTCGTGCGCATGCCGTCGCGCGAGCCCACCTGCTTGGGCCCGGCGGCGCAGACCGCGATGCAGAAACGCAGGTCCCAGTGCGAGGGCGCGAACACCTGCCGCGCCGACTCGCCTTCCCACACCGCCCAGCCGCCGGGAACGCTGCGGGCGGCCGAGCCGCTGCCCAGCCGCGCCAGCGCCGAAAGCTCCCCGACCGATCGGTCCTGCCCCGCCGCCGCGGACGCCGCCACCGCCAGGGCGGCAAACCCGCTGGCGCTGGAGGCGAGGCCGGCCGCGGTGGGAAAAGCGTTGCGCGAGACGATGCGCGCCTTGCCGCGGATGCCGGCAGCGTCGAGGAGCGACCGCGCCCGTGTCGGGTCCTCGCGGCGGCCGTCCAACTCGAAGGAATCCACCGCGGCGCCCAGCTCGACGGTGGTGGTGGTGAGCAGCTTGTCGAGCGCGACCGAGAGCGAGGGCGCCTGCGGCAGGAGCCGCGCGTCGTCGCTCTTGCCCCAGTACTTCACCAGCGCGATGTTCGCGTGCGCCTGCGCGGTGGCCTTCACGCACCGACCTTTACCGCGAAACCGGAGGTGCGCGCTGCCATCTCCCGCGCGTGCGCCTCGCCGCGGGCAAGCCCGATGGCCGCTCCGCCTCCTCCGGCGCCGGTGAGCTTGGCGCCCAGCGCACCCTGGTGCTTCAGCGCGCCGACGGCCTCGTCCAGCTCGGCGCAGGAGACCCCCAGCTCGGCGAGGATCCGGTGGGCGGCGTCCAGGCGGACGCCCAGCGGCTCGAGCGCACCCTCCTCGAACAGCTTGCGCCCCTCGCGGGCCAGCT
This sequence comes from Myxococcales bacterium, assembly GCA_035702105.1. GTDB lineage: Bacteria > Myxococcota > Myxococcia > Myxococcales > 40CM-4-68-19 > 40CM-4-68-19. The sequence continues at coordinate 890 of DASSQZ010000254.1, forward strand.
GTCCCAACCGCGCGAGCAGTGGATCGACGCCCGGGTCGGTCCTGCGGCGCTCTGCGAGCGGCATGACGGTGCTGTGCGTCCCCCGCGCGATGCCCGTGAGCGCCACGACGATCCAGGCGGAACCGCGCACCGCCTCCACCACCGGAGGCTCGCCGCGGGTGAAGAAGATCACCCCTTCGCGGGCGCAGGCGGCAGGGTCCACGCCGGAAGGCGCCCCGTGGAGCACGCTCTCGAGCCGCATGGCCAGCGCGGCCGCTTCCGCAGCGCCGCAGCCGGGCTTGAAGGCGCGCGCCAGCGCCACCCCGAGCGCGGCGGAGCTGCCCAGGCCGCTGCCGAGCGGGATGTCGCTCTGCACCCGCGCATGGAAGGCGCCGGAGAAGCCCGCCGCCTGGGCCATCTCGCGGGCAGCGTCCAGCACCGGAAACGGCACCTGGATGCCGCCGGGCAGCTCGATGCGGGCCTCGTCGGCGCGGGTCACCTCCACGCTGACGTAGCGGGGAATGGCGGCGGCCAGCGCGGGATGGCCGTAGACGACACTGTGCTCGCCGAGCAGGATGACCTTGCCCGGCGCGCTGCCGCGGCTCATCTGGCGAGCCCTTCGATCCACCCGCGCAGGGGCTCCAGGATCACCGGCCGCGAGGCGCGCAGGGCGGCCGCGTCGGCAGCGCCGCAGAGCAGGCACGCCGCGCGGAGCGCGCCCACCGCGGCGCGGAGCGCGGCGCGGGCGCCCCCGATGCCGCCCTCCTGGTGCGCGCGCACCAGCGGCAGGGCAAACCCGGCCACGTCGGCGCCGAGCGCGATGGCCCGGGCCGCGTCGAGCCCGGAGCGGAGGCCTCCGGAAGCGACGAGCCCCAGCGAGGGAGCCGCAGCCCGCGCGGCGGTGACGCAGGCGGCGGTGGGAATGCCCCAGTCGCTGAGCAGCTCGCCCAGGGCGCGCGCCTGCGGCTCCTTGGCGCGAAGCTGCTCCACCCGCGGCCAGCTCGTCCCCCCGGCGCCGCTCACGTCGATGGAGCGCACGCCGCGGTCCCAGAGCTCGCGCACCACGGCGGGACCGATCCCGCAGCCGGTCTCCTTCACCAGCACCCGGTCGCTGCCCGCCTCCCGCACCAGCGCGGCGATGGCGTCGAGGCAGCCGCGGAAGTCGCGATCGCCGTCCGCCTGCACCAGCTCCTGCGCGGCGTTGAGATGGATGGCGATGGCATCGGCGTCGAGCAGCTCGATGAGCCGCATCGCCGCCCCGCTGCCGCGCTGGACGAGCTGCTGCGCGCCCAGGTTCGCGAAGAGCAGCGGCGGCCGGGCCGGTTTCACCGCGAAGGTGCCGAGCAGGCCGGGCTGGTCGAGCAGCACGCGCATCGATCCCACCCCGAAGGCCACACCCTCTTCCTCGGCCACGGCGGCCAGGTCGCGGTTGATCTGCCCGGCCCGGTCGGTGCCGCCGGTCATGCCGGTGATCATCAGGGGCGCCTGCAGGGCCTTGCCGCAGAGGCGGGTGGTGAGATCGATCTGGCCGAGCGCCAGCTCCGGAAGCGCGCGGTGCACCAGCTTCACGCAGGAGAGCAGCGTGTCCACGCCCTCCGGCTCCACCTCCGGCCGCTGCACCAGGTCGAGGTGCTGCGACTTGCGCTGGGGCAGGTCGTCGTGCACGGCAGGGGTGTATCAAAACGTGCGACACCGCGCATGCATTTAGCCGCCGCCGGCGCGTCCAAGGGTTTCGAAATGGCCATCTTTCGCGACGAGTCGGGCAGGCGCGGATTTGCGGTGCGCCTGGCTTCGGTCCTGGGCGCTGCCGGCGCGGTCGCCGCCTTCGGCGTGTTCCTGCTCTCGGTCTTTCCCGCGCCCTGGTCCCGGAGCGCGCAGGGACCCGAGCCGGCGCCCGCAGCGAAGCTTCCCACCGCGCATCCGCTGGAGGCCCGGGCGCGGGAGCGCGAGTATCGCAAGGAAGAGCGGCGGCTCGACGACCTGCTCGCGCAGGCCCATGCGGCGCAGAAGCGGCGCAAGCAGGCGGACGCGCGCGAGCCGGTGCTGGCCGGCTTCACCGTCAACTGGGACGAGGAGAGCGTACGCTCGCTGCAGGCGCACGCGGGCCAGCTCACCCACGCCATGCCGGAGTGGATCCACCTCGGCGAGGACGGCAGCTTCGTGGTCGAGGACGACCCCCGCGTCTCGCAGGCGGCGGCGCACCTGGAGCTCACGCCCACGCTCTCGAACTACGCGCAGGGCGCGTTCCGCCGCGCGCTGGTCAGGCCCCTGCTCGCCACCGACAAGTCGCGCGAGGACGCGGCGCAGCGGCTGGCCAGGCTCTGCGAGGAGCGCGGCTTCGGCGGAGTGAACCTCGATTTCGAGGAGCTGGACGCGGCCAGCTGGCAGGAGCTGGCCTCGTTCGTGGAAGCGGCCTGGGCCCAGCTGCACCCGCGCGGCCTGCTGCTCAGCGTCGACGTCCCCGCCGACGCCGCCGGCGTGCCGGCCGCGCGCCTCGCGGCTGCCTCCGATTTCCTGGTGGTGATGGCCTACGATCAGCACTCGGCGGCAGACAATCCGGGACCCATCGCCACCCCGCAGTTCGTCGCCTCGAGCGCCGCCGCGTACCTGCGGCGCGCGCCGGCCGACAAGATCGTGGTCGCGCTCGGCGCCTACGGGTATGACTGGCCGCTCGACCGCGACGGCGACACCGCCCGTCCCGCGCAGGAGCTGAGCTTCGCCCAGGCGCTTTCGCTGGCGCGGGAGAACGACGTTCCCGTCGAGTGGGACGCCGCTTCCCGGAGCAGCTTCTTCGAGTACGACGACGACGCCTCCGGCGAGAAGCACCGGGTGAGCTTCCTCGACGCGCCCGCCATGACCGCGGAGCTTGAAGCGCTGCAGGGGCTGAACCTGCGCGGCGTGGCCGTCTGGCGCCTGGGCGCGGAGGACCCGAAGATCTTCGATCTCTTCGGCAAGCCTCCCCTGCCGCGCCGTTTCGACGAGCAGGGCGCCCGCGCCGCGCTCGATGGAGAGATCACCGCGCACGACCCGGACGACGTGGCCCAGGTGGGCGAAGGAGAGGTGTTCGCGCTCAAGGCCCATCCCCAGTCCGGACGGCGCACGGTGAGCTGGGACGCCCTCGGACACGTGAAGGCGGTGGACTACCTGCAGTACCCTTCCGGGTGGATCCTCGAGCGCCGCGGCGGCAGGCCCAAGGGCAAGGTGCTGCTCTCCTTCGACGACGGCCCCGATCCGCGCTGGACGCCGAAGATCCTCGACCTCCTGCGCGCGCGCGGCGTGCACGCCGCCTTCTTCCTCATCGGCGAGAACGCCGAAGCCCGCCCCGATCTGGTGCGGCGCGAGTTCGAGGAAGGCCACGAAATCGGCAACCACACCTTCATGCATCCGGACCTGGCGCGGGTCTCGCCGCTGCGGGCCGAGGTGGAGCTGAACGTCACCGAGCGGCTGCTCGAGTGGGTCACCGGGCGGCAGCCCAGGCTCTTCCGGCCGCCCTACCACTCGGACGAGACGGTCGACGAGGCGGGAAACGCGCGGGTGATCGCCCGCGCCTCCGGGATGGGCTACCTGACCCTGGGCCAGGACATCGACCCGGAGGACTTCTCCGAGCGCGATCCGCAGCAGATCGCCTCCCGGGTGCTGGAGAAGGCGGACAAGGGTTCGGTGATCCTGCTCCACGACGGCGGCGGCGACCGATCCGCCACGCTCGCGGCGCTGCCGCTCATCCTCGATGGCCTGGCAGCAAGGGGAATCCAGATGGCCACGCCGGAAGAGATGACCGGCCTGACCCGCGACCAGCTCCTGCCCCCCGCCCCCAGGGCCACCGCCAGCGCGCTCGTCGCCAGCGCGGACGGCGTGGTCTTCGGGGTGCTCGGCGGCATCGCGCGGACGCTGGGGCCGCTCTTCGCGGTGGCCATCGCGCTGCTCGCGCTGCGCGCCCTGGCCCTGGCGGCGCTGGCGCCGCTGCAGGCGAGGCGGTCGCGGCGCGCCGGGCGCAGGCTTCCCCCGTCCGGGCTTCGCGTCAGCGTGGTGGTGCCCTCGTATAACGAGGAGTCGGTGATCGTCCGCACCGTCGAGTCGCTCCTGGCGCAGGAGCCGCCGGTGCTCGAGGTGGTCTGCGTGGACGACGGCTCGAAGGACGGCACGCTGGCGGTGCTCCACCAGGCCTTCGACGGGCATCCGCGAGTGCGCATCCTGGGAAAGCCCAACGGCGGTAAAGCCTCCGCGCTCAACCTCGGCTTCGCCGAGGCGCGCGGCGAGGTGGTGGTGGCCCTCGACAGCGACACGGTCTTCGCCACCGACACGGTGCTGCACCTGACCGCGCCGTTCGCCGATCCGCGGGTCGCCGCGGTGGCAGGAAACGCCAAGGTCGGCAACCGCGTGAACCGCCTCACCCGCTGGCAGGCGCTGGAGTACGTGACCGCCCAGAACCTGGAGCGCCGCGCCTGGGACCTCGCCTCCGCCGTGCCGGTGGTGCCCGGAGCGGTGGGCGCCTGGAGGCGCGAGGCGGTGCTCGAGGCGGGCGGGTTCCACGAGGACACGCTGGCGGAGGACACCGATCTCACATTGCGGCTGATCGCCCGCGGGCTGCGGGTGGTCTACGCCGAGCGCGCGCTCGCCTACACCGAGGCGCCGGAGACGGCGCGGGCGCTGCTCAAGCAGCGGTTCCGCTGGACCTACGGCGTGCTGCAGGCGTGCTGGAAGCACAAGGGGCGGCTCTTCCGGCGCGGCGGCGGCGTGCTCGGCTGGGCCATCCTCCCGGCGTTCGCCGTCTACCAGTTCGTGGTGCCGCTGATCGCCCCGGCGGTGGACGTCCTGCTCCTCGTCTCGCTGGTCCGGGGCCAGGCCCTGGCGACGGCCGGCTACTACCTGCTCTTCTTCGCCCTCGACCTCTTGCTCTCGGCCGTGGCGGTCCTCCTCGAGGGCGAGGACCTGGGGCTCCTGGCAGGGCTCTTCGTGCAGCGCGTCCTCTACCGGCAGCTCCTCTGGGTGGCCGTGGCGCGCAGCGTCTGGAACGCGGTCGCCGGCCTCGCCGTCGGCTGGGGCAAGCTGCAGAGGACGGGAACCGTACAGGTCGGCGGGCGCTGATTGACGAACCGCGGCGGGGGCGTTACGGCACCCCCCGTGAACATCGCGCTTGCGCAGATCGACACCACCGTCGGGGCGTTCGAGCAGAACGCCGCGCGCGTCCTGGAGCAGGTGAGGAAGGCGGCCGCCCGCGGCGCGGAGCTGGTGCTCTTTCCCGAGCTGACCCTGTCCGGATACCCGCCCAAGGACCTGCTCGAGCTGGGCGAGTTCGTGGACCGCTGCCGCGCTGCGCTGGAGGAGCTGGCCGGCAACGAGATCTTCGCGCGCGTGCCGGCGGTGGTCGGGTTTCCCGAGCGCCACGGCGGTCCGGGCGCCGGCCTCTACAACGCCGCCGCGCTCCTGCACGGGGGCGGCATCACCGCCACCGTCCGCAAGGTGCTGCTTCCCACCTATGACGTCTTCGACGAGGGCCGCTACTTCGATCCTTCGCCGGAGTCCGGCGCGCTGGTCACGGTGGCCGGCGTCAAGGTGGGCATCTCCATCTGCGAGGACCTCTGGAACGACAAGCAGTTCTGGAAGCAGCCGCGCTACCTGCGCGACCCCGTCGAGGAGCTGGCCGCTCGAGGAGCGGAGACCATCGTCAACATCTCCGCCTCGCCCTACGCGGTGGGAAAGCCATCCGTGCGTCGGCGCATGCTGGCGTCCGCGGCGCGCCGCCACGGGCTGCCCATCGCCATGTGCAACCTGGTGGGCGGAAACGATTCGCTCGTCTTCGACGGCTGCTCGCTGCTGGTGCGCGCCAGCGGCGAGGTCCAGGCCGAGGCGGCGGCGTTCCGCGAGGACCTGGTCATCCAGGAGCTGGAGCCGCGAGTGCGCGCCGCGCCCGCGCCGAGGCCGCGCGGCGGTGGAGCGGCGATCGTCTCCGATCGGACCGCCGACACCCCGGCGGGCTCCCTGGCGGCGCTGGCCGGCTTCGAGGAGGACTTCAGCGATGAGACCTGCCGCGAGCTGGCCGACGCCCTGACCCTCGGCATCCGCGACTACACGCTGAAGACCGGCTTCCGCAGCGCCGTGCTCGGGCTCTCCGGCGGCATCGACTCGGCGCTCACCGCGGCGCTGGCGGCGCGGGCGCTCGGCCCGGAGAACGTCACCACCATCGCCATGCCGTCGCGCTACACGGCGTCGATGAGCAACGAGGACGCCGAGGTGCTGGCCCGGCGCCTGGGCGTGAACTTCCACGCCATCGCCATCGAGGGCATCTTCCAGGGCTACCTCGCGGCCCTCTCGCCCCTCTTCGCCGGGCGCAAGCCCGACGTCACCGAGGAGAACCTCCAGGCGCGCATCCGCGGCACGCTCCTGATGGCGTTCTCCAACAAGACCGGCGCGCTCCTGCTCTCCACCGGAAACAAGAGCGAGCTGGCCACCGGCTTCTGCACGCTCTACGGCGACATGGCCGGCGGGCTCGCCGCCATCGGCGATCTCTCCAAGACCGCGGTCTATGCGCTCTCGCGCTGGTTCAACCGCGACGGGGAGGTCATCCCCGAGCGCATCCTCACGCGTCCGCCCACCGCCGAGCTGCGCGAGAACCAGACCGACCAGGACACGCTGCCGCCCTACGACGACCTCGACCGGGTGCTTCGCGCGCACATCGAGGAGCACCTGGGCGCGCGGCGGCTGATCGAGCGCGGGTTCGCCGAGGACCTGGTCCGGCGGGTGCTCAAGCTCGTGGTGCAGAGCGAGTACAAGCGGCGCCAGGCCGCCCCCGCCCTGCGGGTCACCGCCCGCGCCTTCGGCGAGGGCTGGCGCTTTCCCATCGCGCACGCCTACAGGCATTGAGATCGCGCCGGGCCGGCCGGGCCGCTCGCACGCAAGGGTTGCGCTGCGGCGGACGGTCGCCCGGCCGGCCCCCGGACCTCCGGGCCAGCGGCCCGTGGCTGCCTTACACTGTGGTGGGTCCTTGAATTGCGACGGCTGAACGCCCGTCCAAGCAGACGAGGAGAGCCATGCGTCGCTTACGCAACGTCATCATCCTGTCGCTCGCCGCGCTCGCAGCGGGCTGCATCGTCGAGCAGGGCCAGACCGTTCGCGATCAGCCCCCGCTGGAGACCCCGCCGCCGCCCCCGGCGGACACCGCGGCGCCCTCGTATTCGTACGACTCCGGCTACCAGGCGGAGGCGCCGCCCCCGGCGGGTAGCGACGTCGGCAGTCCGGACGTCTTCTATGAGCAGCTCTCCCCCTACGGCACCTGGACCTACGTGGCCCCCTATGGCCGCGTCTGGATCCCCGCGGTGGGCTACGGCTGGCGCCCCTACTACTACGGCCGCTGGGTCCTGACCGACTGGGGCTGGACCTTCGCCTCCGACGATCCCTGGGGCTGGGCTGCCTACCACTACGGCCGCTGGAACTGGGCGGTGGGCTTCGGCTGGTACTGGATCCCCGGAACCGTGTGGGCGCCTGCCTGGGTGAGCTGGCGCTACGGCGGTGGCTACGTGAGCTGGTGTCCGCTCGGCCCGTCGGGCGTCTACTTCGGCTACCGGCATCCCGCCTGGGTCGCGGTCCAGGAGCAGCACTTCACCCGGCCCATCAGCGCGGTGGCCGTGCCCACGCAGCGCACCTCGGGCATCGTGAGCCAGGCCCGGCCGCTGACCGGACCGCACGCCACCGTCGCGCGCACCGGCGCGTTCGGGCCGCCGGTCGCCAGCGTCGCCCGCGCCACGGGCCAGCAGATCCGGCCGGTGGCCGCGGCCAACGCCGTCCGCCCGCGCGCCAGCGTCCAGAGCGCGCCGCGCACCGGGATGCAGAGTCCGGTGCAGCCGCGCGCGCGCGGCGTCGACGGCGCTCCCCCCGGCAGCCGCATCGGCGCGCCCGCAAGGCCGGGCGGAGCGGTGGTGCCGAGATCTCCCGGCGGCTACGCGCCGCGCGCCGCTCCCCCCGGCGGTGGCGGTCCTCG
>DASSQZ010000255.1:0-3162 GCA_035702105.1 Myxococcales bacterium
TCACCACGGTGAAGCAGGAGTACGAGGACATCGTCAAGAACGAGGTCCAGCGCGCCATCAGCGCCGACGACGACGCCATCAACAAGCTGTGCGGCAACTACATCGACAACATCAAGGCCTACACGCAGAAGGAGAAGGTGCGGAACAAGTACACCGGCCAGTACGAGGAGCCGGACGAGCGGCTGATGCGCGCCATCGAGGAGAAGATCGACATCCCCGAGAGCCGCAAGGACGACTTCCGCCGCGAGATCATGAACTACATCGGCGCGCTGGCCATCGAGGGCAAGACCTTCAACTACCGGACCAACGAGCGGCTGCACAAGGCGCTGGAGCTGAAGCTCTTCGAGGACCAGAAGGACAGCATCAAGCTCAAGAACCTGGTCTCGAGCGTGGTGGACAAGGACACGCAGGAGAAGATCGACATCGTCAAGGACCGGATGATCAAGTCCTACGGCTACTGCGAGATCTGCTCCACCGACGTGCTCAACTTCGTGGCCTCCATCTTCGCGCGCGGGGACGCGAAGGACTAGTCCCCGCCGCCGAGGAGGCTCAGGGACTACGCCTGTGGTGTTCGACCTGGACGGTGGTGAGACGCGGATCAGGCAGCGGAATGCGCCTCGGGCGCAGAGGCGGGAAACTGGAGCTGGAACTCGACACTCGACGCGGCGGCTTCGCCCAGGACGGCGGAGCCGCCGTGCGCTTCGGCGACCAGGCGGCAGAAATAGAGGCCGATGCCGGCGTGGTGAGGAGCATTCTCGCCGGAGGTGAACTTCTGGAAGAGCTGGGGCTTGATCTCCTCCGGCAGCGGCTCTCCCTCGTTCTGCACGGCCATCACCACGCGGTCGCCGGCGCGGCGGGCGGAGAGGAGGATGCGCTTGCCGCGCGGCGTGTGCCGGACCGCGTTGGCGAGCAGGTTCTCGATGGCGCGGGCCACCAGCAGGGCATCGACGGGCGCGCGCAGGCCTTCGGGCGCATCCACTTCCAGCCGGATGCCGAGGGCGGCCGCCTCGGCGCCGTGCGCCTGGGCAAGGGCCGTGAGCAGGGGCGCGAGGGGCTCCTCCGCGAGGCGCGGCTGGAGCACGCCCTGCTCGATGCGCGAGAGGGCCACCAGGTCCGCGATCATCTGCTGCAGGCGGTTGAGCTCGCGGCCCGCCAGCTCCAGCTCCTGCGCCGCACCCGGGCCGGCGCTGCGCGAGGCCACGTCCACCAGCGCGATGGCGCCGGTCAGCGGCTGGCGCAGATCGTGGACCATGAAGTCGGTGAAGGTGCGGGCGTGCTCCCTTTCCACCCGCAGCGCCTCGGCGCGGGTCTCGGCGTCGAGGCGGGCGGTCTCCTGCTCCACCAGGCCGATGGCCGACTCCTCGATCTGCCGGGCCACGAAGCGCGAGACGAAGGCGGAGAGCGCGAGCAGGGTGACGCTGGCGATGAGCGTGTCCGGCGCGAGGTTTCCTTCGCCCAGCAGCCGCATCTGCGCCGCCGCGCCCGTGGCTGCGGTCAGCCACACCACCGCGGGCTGGAAGGTGAGCCCGGAGACGAGCACCAGGTAGACGAAGATGCCTTCCGACCAGCCTGCGATGTAGGTGGGACTGGCCGCCGCGCCGAGCGCGAGGTGCTGCAGCCAGTAGACGATGGGCACGTCGGCGAGCGGCACGGCGTAGCCGCTGGCGCTGTCGCCGCGGACGCGGGAAACCGCCGCCGCGGCGATCGAGACCGCGCAGTAGAGCGCCGAGACGGGCAGGAGCGCGCGCCACTGCGGCAGGCCCTTGATCGACGCGACCACGGCGATGAGGAAGAAGGCCGAGACGCCCGCGGCGCGGAGGAGCGCAATCCAGCGCCGCCCGGTGCCTTGCAGCGCTCGCCGCGAACCGGCGCGGCTGGGGCGATGGGTTGCTTCCGCCAAGAGGTCTCCCGCGGGCCAGAGTACCGCATCCCACCGAGCGTGCAGCATCCATCCGGCGACCGCGGTGTTCGCTTTCTTTGCCCCCGCCGGGGCACTACACTCAGAGCTCGCCGGGAGGCGCAGCCGTGCCGTTGAAGATCAAGCAGGACCACAGCCGCTTCCGCGAGATCATCCGCGGCCGCATCAAGGAGAACCTGCGCAAGTACATCCAGAAGGGCGAGATGATCGGCAAGAAGGGAAAGGACCTGATCACCATCCCGGTCCCTTCCATCGACATCCCCCACTTCCGCTACGGCCACAAGGACCAGGGTGGCGTCGGCCAGGGCGACGGGCAGCCCGGCACCGTGCTCGCTCCCGGCGCGGTGGAAGGTGACGGCAAGGGCAAGGCGGGGCAGGGCGAAGGGCAGCACTCGCTCGAGGTGGACCTCTCGCTCGACGAGCTGGCGGACATCCTCGGCGAGGAGCTGGCGCTGCCGCGCATCCAGAGCAAGGGCAAGAAGAACCTGACAACCCCGAAAGTAAAGTACACCGGCGTCCACACCACCGGCCCCGAGTCGCTGCGGCACTTCAAGCGCACCTACAAGCAGGCGCTCAAGCGCAGCATCGCCGCCGGAACCTACAATCCGGCCGTCCCCATCGTGGTGCCCACCCGGGAGGACCGCCGCTACCGGAGCTGGCGGCTGACCGAGCTGCCGCAGTCCAACGCGGTGGTCATCTACATGATGGACGTCTCCGGCTCGATGGGCGACGAGCAGAAGGAGATCGTCCGCATCGAGAGCTTCTGGATCGACACCTGGCTGCGCTCCAACTACAAGGGCCTGGAGACGCGCTACATCATCCACGACGCGGTGGCGCGCGAGGTGGACCGCGAGACCTTCTTCCACACCCGCGAGTCGGGCGGCACGATGATCTCCTCCGCCTACAAGCTCTGCCGCGAGATCATGGACGCCGACTACGACTCGGGCTCCTGGAACATCTACCCGTTCCATTTCTCCGACGGCGACAACTGGAGCGCGGACGACACCCGCACCTGCATCACCCTGCTCAAGGGCGAGGTCCTTCCCAAGGTGAACCAGTTCGCCTATGGGCAGGTGGAGAGCCCCTACGGGAGCGGCCAGTTCATCAAGGACCTGCGCGAGGCGTTCGAGGGCGTGGAGAACGTGGCGCTCTCGGAGATCGCCAACAAGGACGCCATCTACAACTCCATCAAGGACTTCCTCGGGAAGGGCAGCTGAGCGCCCCATGAACGAAAACAAGGACAC
>DASSQZ010000256.1:0-27397 GCA_035702105.1 Myxococcales bacterium
CCTCGCGCAGCCCCTCCCGGCGGCGGGGGCGGCGGCCCTCGCGCGGCTCCTCCGGGCGGCGGCGCCTCGCGCGCCGCTCCTTCCGGCGGCGGAGGCGGCCACGGCGGCGGACCCCATGCCACGAGCGGCCGGACGCAGTAGCATGGAGGGATGAAGCTCCGCCGCGGCCGCGTCCTCTCGGCGACGTTCGGCTGCAACCCCAACTCCAGCTCGCTGGGCGTGGACGTCACTTTCCTGCTCTTTGGCTCCCTCTTCGCGAGCGCGCTGGCGGTGGCGCTGGGGGCGCTCTTGCGGCGGGATCCGCGGTGAAGGTGGGGCGGTGGCGGCCCGAGCGATTCGGCGGAATCGTGGAGATCGAGCGCCCTCGGGCGCTCCTGCACGTCGACCGCCAGATGATGCGGGAGCTCGGACACCCGGAGTCCCCGCTCTGGCGGCTCGACGGCGAGGGGCCGCTGAGCGCCCCGCGCGAAGTGCACGTGGTGCTCTCGCGCCGTTGTGCCGCGGGGTGCCGGGGCTGCTACGTCGACGCCACGCCCTCCGGCGCGGCGCTCTCGCTCGAGGAAGCCTGCCGCATCCTCGACGAGCTCTCCGCCATGCGCGTCTTCCACGTCGCCCTGGGCGGTGGCGAGGCGCTGGAGCTCGACTACCTGTTCGCGGTGGCCGCGCACGCGCGCAAGGTGGGCATCACCCCCAACCTGACCACCAGCGGCCTCGGCCTCGACGAGGCGGCGGCGCGCAGGTGCGAGGTGTTCGGACAGATCAACGTCAGCGTCGATGGCGTGGGCGCGGCGTACGAGCAGGCGCGAGGCTTCGACGGCTACCGCCACGCCGAGCGCGCGCTCCGGCTGCTGCGCGCGGTGAAGCCGGAGGTTGGCGTCAACTGCGTCGTGAGCCGCAGCTCGTTCGCGCAGGTGCCGGAGGTCGCGAAGCTGGTGAAGCGCCTGCGCCTCAACGAGCTGGAGCTCCTGCGCTTCAAGCCGGTGGGCCGGGGCGCCGCACTCGACGAGGAGCTCACGCCCGAGCAGTGCCGCGAGCTCTTTCCCATGGCGCGGCGGCTGGTCTTCCGGCACCGCATTCGCGTCAAGCTCGACTGCTCGTTCGCGCCGATGGTGTTCTGGCACCGCCCCTCGGCCAGCGCCGCGGCCTTCTTCGGCGTGCAGGGTTGCGTGGCGGGGGACGTGCTCGCCGCGGTGCAGCCGGAAGGACAGTTCACCGGCTGCTCGTTCCTCGCCCGCTCTGCCGCCGATGCGCGCGAGCCCGGCGCCATGGCCCGGGCGTGGCCGCAGGCCTTTGCGGAGGTGCGCGGCTATCCCGCGCGCGCGCCCGAGCCCTGCGCATCCTGCGAATACCTGGCGCTCTGCCGCGGAGGGTGCCGCGCCGTCGGCAGCCCCGACCCGGGCTGCCCGGCGGTCCAGGAATACCGCGGGCGCCACCCGCTCCCGGTGCTGGCGACGTGAGCGACCGGGCGCTGCTCGTCTGCCACGCGGTGCTGGGCTTCACCGCGGTGTTCGCGGCCACCCACCACGCGGCCCACGCCGTGCTCGCGGCGCTGGGCCGCCCGCAGGCGCGCGCTCTGCGGCGGCTGGGCTGGATCGCGGCCGCCGCCGTCCTCGTCCAGGCCCTGAGCGGCCTCGCCCTCTACCCCGCCTACCGCGTTCGCGTGCGCGCGGCGGACTTCGACCTCCACGCGCCCGGCGTTGCGCAGCTCTTCGACCTGAAGGAGCACCTCTCCGCGCTGGCCATCGCCCTGGTGATCGGAGCGGCGCTCGCGGGGCGCCGGGACGAGGAGCCGCGCTGGCCGCTGGCGGCGGTGTCCTGCACGGGCGCGGCCTTCCTCTGGGTCGCCACCGTGATCGGCCTCTACGTCACCGCCCGGCATCCGCTCTGATGCGCAGCGCGCTCGCCGGCATCTCCGCCTTCGCGGTGGCCTACCTGCTCGCCGGAACGCTGCAGCTTCCGGTGCTGGTCTACGACCCGGTCGCGCACCACCTCTCGATCGCGCGCACCGTCTCGGGCGCTTCCTTCCGCTACGCAGGGGACCTGATCACCGCCTCGGCTGCCGGCATCGTGGCGGGCGCCGTCTCGCGCCGGCTCCGGCCGCGGGCGCCGCTCTCCGTCGCGGCAGCCGGCGCACTGTCCCTGGTTGCGCTGGACGTGCTCTTCTACCTTTCCCGCCTGCTCGCCTCATTGTAAGGGAAGTGCAGTGCTCCGCCGCCTCGCCATCGCCGCCGCGCTCAGCGCCGCCGCCTGCACCGACTCCACCTGCGACACCGGCGTGGTGGACGTGAGCGAGGTCTGCCTGCCGGCGCCCGCCGCGCCCGGCCTTTCGCTGGTGGTGGACGTACGCGAGTCGTGCGGCCGCGGCTGCTCCGGCGTGCCCAGCTGCACGGCGCTCCTGCGCAACGCGCAGATCACGCTCACGGTCGAGCAGGACGTCTGCCAGGAGACCCTGACGCAGGAGTGCCTCAACCGCGCCTGCGAGCAGCGGGTGATCCCCTGCCAGCTTCCCTCGCTCAACGAAGGCGACTACGTGATCTCCGCTCCGGGCAGCGCCTCCCGCGTGCTGCACGTGCAGAGCGGCGGCGCATCGACCTGCAGGCTGGTGGCCGACGGAGGAGTGTAACGACCCCATGATGGCCATCGACGTTCAGCGCGTGCTGGTGGTGGGAGCCGGGACCATGGGCACCGGAATCGCGCAGGTCGCGGCGCGCGCCGGCTATCGGACCGCGGTCTTCGACGTGGCGCCGGGCGCTGCGCGCAAGGCGCTGGACCGCATCCGCGATTCGTTGGAGCGCGCGGTCGCGAAGGGCCGCTGCACCGCGCAGGAGCGCGACCAGGCCCTGGAGCGGCTGGCCACGGCGGACGATCTGGAGACGGATGCCGCGGAGGCCGACCTGATCGTCGAGGCCGCCCCGGAGGACCTGCAGCTCAAGAGGGACCTCTTCGCGCGCATCTCGAAAGTGGCGCGCAGCGAGGCCATCCTCGCCACCAACACCTCGTCCTTGCCCATCACCGCCATCGCCGCCGCGGCGAAGGGGCCCGAGAGAGTGGTCGGCCTGCATTTCTTCAACCCGGTTCCGGCCATGAAGCTCCTCGAGATCGTGCAGGGCGAGCGCACCCACCCCATGGTGGTCACCGCCGCGCGCGCGGTGGGAGCCCGCCTGGGCAAGGAGGTGGTGGTGGTGCGCGACGCGCCCGGGTTCGCCACCAGCCGCCTGGGAATCGCGCTCGCCATGGAGGCCATCCGCATGCTCGAGGAGGGCGTCGCCTCCGCCGAGGAGATCGATCGCGCCATCGAGCTGGGTTACGGCCACCCGATGGGGCCGCTCAAGCTCACCGACCACGTGGGCCTCGACGTGCGCCTCGCCATCGCCGACCACCTCACCTCGGAGCTGGGCGAACGCTTCCGCCCGCCGCAGCTCCTGCGCCGCATGGTGCGCGCCGGCAAGCTGGGGAAGAAGAGCGGCGAGGGCTTCTACCGCTATTGAAGGTTCCCGATGGTTGCGCGCGAGGCGCCGGCGCGTGCGCTTGCCGACGCCCTCGCCCGAGGGGGCTTCCGGGGCGGCCGGGCCGGTGCTAGCAATTCCGGCATGCAGCCTGTGGGCACCGTGGTCGCCTTCGGCGCCGCTCCCACCCGCGCAGCGGCGCGGCTCGACCTCCCGTCGCTGTCCTGCGACGCCGTGCCCTTCGGCGACGACCTCTTCCCGCGCCTCAAGCAGCTCCACGGGGGCGCGCTGCTCTTCCTGCTCGCCGCGTCCGAGGACGACCCGTCGCTGGCGGCGGCGGCGAAGGCTGCGCGCATCCTGCGCAGGCGCGGAGGCGGCGCGGCGGTTCTGGTCCTGCCGCCATCGCCGGCGCTTCCCGGGCCGCAGGCGCGCGCGCGGCTCTCGCGGATGGCGGCGCTGACGGAATGCTGCGCGCTCCGGCCGGTGGGCGCGGCGTCCTGGGAGGACGCGGTCCGCTGCCTGGTGGAGCCGCTCTCCGTCTTCGGCCTGGTGGGAGTGGAGCGGGGCGAAGTCCTCGATCTGCTCCAGCCGCGCGGCGCGCTCCTGCACCTCTGGGAGGACCCTTCGCTCGAGCTGGCGTTGCGCGATGCGCGCGACGTGCTCGTCACCTGCCGCCTGCGCCCGGACGCGGCCCTCGCCGACCTGGATGCCGCCCAGATGCGGGTGAGAGCCGCCACCCTGGCGCACCTGGTGCTCGCGGGCCCCGAAGTGCCCGACGACGACGGCCCCCCCGCCATCGCCGCGGTGTTTCTCTAGCGCTCAGATGCCGGCGAGGAGCTCCGGCAGACGGCGCGCGAACTCGCCCTTGCTCAGCACCTGATCGCACCCGGCGCCGCGGGCGGCCTCGATCAGATCCTCGCGCGTGTGATCCACGTAAGCGATCACCACCGGGCCGCCGCCCTGCTTGATCTCGCGGATGGCGTTGACCGCATCGAGCTGCGGCGAGGCGAGGTCGATGAGCAGCACGTCCGGCTTTTCGCGCGCCACCTCCTCGGCCACCTTGGTGCCGCGCTTGAGCCAGGTGATGGGCCGGCCTTGCGCGGCCGCCTGCACCTTCGACGAGAACATCAGATCGTGGATCGCGGCGAGAATCTTCATGCGCACACTCCTGCGCCGGGAAGCGAGCCGAAGGGAAGCCCGAGGACGCGCGCCGCGCGCCCGTCCGGGAGCTGCACTGTGGAGCCCGGCACGATCAGCGCCTTCTGCACGTAGCCGAGGAGGAGCGCGGTGCCGCCCACCTGGGTGGCGGAGGTGACGCGGCCCTTGCCGCCCTCTCCGAGGGCGGTCCCCGGCGGCGGCGCCGCTCCTTCGACCTCGAGGCGCACCAGGTTCCAGGCCACCCGACCGCGATAGGTGGCCATGGCCACCACCTCCTGCCCGACGTAGCAGCCCTTGGCGAACGAGAGCATGCGGTCGATGCCGGCCTCGATGGGCGTGGTCTCTTCGCCCAGCTCCGCGCCCCAGCGCGGCACGCCGATGGCCACCCGCCACGCCTCGGCCTGGTCCGGCCGCGGCCGCTCGCGCAAGGTCTCGAGCAGCGCCTGCGCCTCGCTCTCGGGCAGCAGCAGTTCGAGCCCCAGGGGTTCCATCACCCCGGTGACGTGCTCCGGAACGCCTGCGGGCGGCACATCGCCCGGCCAGTAGCGCAGCCGGCGCAACCCCGGAGCCTCCTGCACCTCGCAGTCCTCCATGATCAGGAGCTTGTCGAGGTGGGCGCGCAGCGCGTCCAGCCGATCAGTGTCGGTACTGACGATCACCTCGTCGCGCCGACGCCAGAGCAGCCCCACCGCCACCAGGCGTCCCTTGCCTCCCAGGAACGCGCCGGCCACCGCTCCGCCGAAGGGCGCCGCGGCCAGATCGTTGCTCTGCATGCCCTGCAGCCACTTCTCCCGCTCCGGTCCCACCACGCGAACCGCCGCCGCGGGCCCCAGATCCTCCAGGCCGACCGGCGGCTGCGGCAGCGCCGCGGACTTCGTGCCATGGCTCGGGACGTACGGGGTACGCACTGCGTCACACAACCGGGGAGGCGGAGGGACTGGCTTGCCGGCAGAGTCGACCTCCGAGTCGGCCTGGGGCGCCTTGTCTCCGCTGCTCTTGAACGTGACCTGCGGGCTCATGCTGTTACACTCCTCCGGGCTCTTTGGAGGACCGGATGGCGGAAAAGGTGCTCATCGACGCTGCCTCCCCCGCCAACGACGACGGCCCGGCGTTCAGCGCCGACTGCACCGCCCGAGTCGCCGCGCACATCGACGACCCGTGCGGCGAGGGTGGGTTCGACACCTCCTGCCGCGACGGGCACGGCAACCTCTGCGGGTTTCACCACCAGTTCTGCCACGGCCCCGATTATCCCTGCGTCGACCTGCTGCGCCACCAGCTTGCGGTCCGCTTCCTCGAGGAGATCGCGAAACGCCGCTCGGGCGAGCGCAGCGGCTCATAGCAGGTCCGCGAGCACCTCGTCGGCGAAGAGCGGCGCCACCCCTCCCCCGCCGACGATGTTGACCACGCGGCCGGGCGCCGCGCGGCAGACGCTTCCTGCGTCGGGGACGCCGGGGATCAGCGACGCATAGGTGCTGATGTCGAGGTGCAGCGAGAGCCTGCGGGCGCCCGCTCCGGCGCAGAGGAACCGCTCGATCGCCGGCGCGTCCACCAGCTCCTGCGCGACCCAGCTCCCCGCCTCGTCCGCGCGCGCGCGGGCGAGCGCCTGGGCGAACGCCGCGGGGCCGGCCTCGCGGCCGATCACCACGCTCTTGCCGCCGTAGTCGTGCGACTTCTTCAGCACGTAGCGGTCGCCGTCTCCCAGCGCGGCATCGTCGATGTCGTCGAGCAGCCGCGTCCACGGCACCAGTTCGGCCACCGCATCCTGCTCGTCCGCGGTGAGGAACGGCGCCCGCCCCTGCAGGGACAGCTCGGCGAACAGGCCCTTGGTCTCGAGCCACCCGTCGACGCGGTTCCAGAGACCATGCCGCTCGGGATCGAGGAAGGCGCGCGCGAGGGCAGAGCCCGGCTCCACGTAGCGCGCGAAGAGATGGCGGTAGATCACCCCGTGCGGATCGCCGTCGAGCGCCACGTCTGCCGGCGTGCAGGTGCGCGCCTCCACGCCGCGGTCGCGGAGCATCCCCGCGAGCGCGCGCAGCTCGGTGAGCTGCGGATCTCCCTCGCGGTGGAGGAGCTGCACGCGCAGGGGACGTTCGCGCCCGCGCGCCGCGGCGAGGAGCGCGTCGAGCAGCCAGCTCGCGTTCTTGAAGTTGCCTGCCGCGGTCCGTCCAGGAGCGAGCGCGTCCACCCATCCGCCCACCGCCGCGTCCGAGTAGACCTGCATCGCCGGGATGGTGGCGTTCACCTCCAGCGCGCGAACCGTGCCCGCCCCGTCCACGAACCAGTCGATGCGCGAGTGGAGCAGCTCTTCCGCCTCGCGCCACCGGCGGGCCAGCGCCTCGCTCTCCAGCGGCGAGAGGTGCTGGAAGAGCAGCCGCGCCTTGTCCCGGCGATGCTCGATGAGCTGGCGCGCCACCTTCACCAGCGCGCTGGTGAGGAGGCGGGCGCCACGCCCCAGCGCCGCCAGCTCCTCCCGCGGCAGCGAGCAGGGCGAGAGCACCAGCGGAATGGGTGTGGCCCCGCGCATCAGGCCCAGCGCCGACGCCTTCCGCTGCGCGCTCGCCGCCAGCTCGTCGCGGGCCCGCGCCTCCATCGCGACCAGCCTCTGGTCCGCTTCCCGCGCCGCGTCCGTCAGCTCGAAGAGATGGATCCGCACGGGCGCACTCTAGCAGGGCGCCGAGAAACGAAGTTCTTCAGCGAAACCCCGCTACGGCTGGCTAGGGCGTGGCGAAGGCGAGATCGTCGGTGACCTCGTCGGGAGGCATCAGGGTCAGCTCGGTGACCTCGGGGCGGGCGCCGAGGCGCACCATCGGCATCACCGATCCGGCCCCCCGGTTCACGTAGAGGTAGCTGCGTCCCACCCGGTAGAGCCCGGCCACGAAGGGCGTGATGAACCGCGCCAGCGAAAGGGAGCGGTGCAGCCAGAGCAGGGCGAGCTGCCCGCCGTGGGTGTGCCCCGAAAGCTGGAGCTGGACGCCGAGCTGCTGCGCCAGCGCCCAGGTGTTGGGCTGGTGCGCGAGGAGCACGGTGGCCGCGCCCTCCGGCCGATTGCGCAGCGCCGCGGGCAGGTCGAAGAGGCCGCTCCACACGTCGTCCACGCCGCAGAGCCAGAGGCCCTCGCCGCCGCGCTCGAGCAGCACGCCGTCGTTGCGGAGCACGCGGATGCCTGCCTTCTCCAGCTCGCGCTCCACCGCGTCCGGCCCCGCCCAGAAGTCGTGGTTGCCCAGGCACGCGTAGGTGCCGTGCCGCGTGGGAATGGAGGCGATGGCCTCGGCCGCCTGCCGCGCGAAGGCAGGCGAGTTGTGCACGATGTCGCCGGTCACCACCAGCACGTCGGGCTTGAGCCGCGCCGCCCTCTGCGCGATGGCCTGGAGGCGCTGCCGGGTGATGTGCCGGCCCGCGTGCAGATCGGAGAGCTGGACGATGCGCGCGCCGCGCCAGCCCGCGGGCAGCCCGGCCACCGGTACCGTGACCTTCTCGCGCCGCAGCACGCGCGCGCCGAACGAGCAGCCGTAGAGCGCCAGGACGTACGGCACCAGCGCCAGCCACACCGGAATGGGCGAAGGGCCCAGGTGCGCCACCGTCCAGCCCGCGCGGAGGATGGCGTAGAAGAGGCTGCCCAGCCACCACGCCGTCCAGGGGGCCTGCAGCAGCGCCGCGAAGAACCGCGGCAGCCGCGCGCTCTTCTTGCGGCGGAGGATCTCCGCCATCATCGGCAGGTTGAGCAGGAGGAGCACGCCCGGGACCGAGAGACCGAGTTCCAGCTCGCCGTGGTCCGCCAGCCAGCGGACCAGGTCGGAGGCGGCCACGATCTGCGGCAGCAGGGTGAGTCCCAGTACGAGGAAGTAGAAACGGGCTCGCCGCATTGAGACAACCTAACCGCCGCCGCCCTGGTGTGCATTCCGCGCACACGGCTTCGCGCCGCACTGCGGAATTGACCCTTGCCGCGGGCTGCCCCTAGTCTCGATGCGACCCGAGGCGCCCGATCGATTTCGGACGCGCTTTCCTTCGAGCACAGATGACCCTTCGCATCCTGACCGCATCGCTCCTCTTCGCCTTCGCCGCCCCGGCGGCGCGGCTGGCGCAGGCGGTGCCCGCCCAGAACCGGCCCGCCCCTTCGATGACCGTGGAGGGCGAGGACGCCGAGGAAGACGCGAGCCCGCCCATTCCCCAGGGCGACGAGCGCCGCGCCATCGGCGACTACATCCGCGACAACAGCTCGGAGATCCGGGACTGCTATGCCGCCCGCCTGCGGGAGCGGCCCACGCTCTCGGGGAAGATGGTGGCGCGCTTCGACATCGGCCCGAGCGGCCGGGTGATCGGCGCCATGGCCGACGGAATCGCCGACCGCGACCTCGTCCTCTGCGTGGTGACCGCCGTGCGCAAGTGGGAGTTCGACAAGCCGCAGTCCGGCGGCAAGCTCCGCGTCGCGTATCCGTTCAAGTTCGAGCCGCAACCCTCGAAGTAGCTGGCGTCCCCGCCGGGCGCGCCCTACGGTTGCGCATGGCCTGGAAACCGTGGCTCGGCGCCGTGCCGGATGCGGGCGGCACCCATTTCCGCGTCTGGGCTCCCAACGCGCAGTCGCTCGGCATCCGGCTCGCCCACGGCCCCAGCCTGCCGCTCTCGCGCGACGGCGAGGGCTACTTCACCGGCCGCGCGGAGGGCGTGCGGGCGGGCGCGCGCTATTTCTACCGCTTTCCCGACGGGCGCGAGCGGCCCGACCCGGCCTCCCTGCTGCAGCCCGAAGGCGTGCACGGCCCCAGCGAGGTGGTGGACCTCTCCTCGATCGCGCCGCGGTCGCCGCGCCCGCGCGTCCCGCTGCAGAAGCTGGTCTTCTGCGAGATCCATCTCGGCACCTACACGCAGGAGGGCACCGCCGACGCCGCCGCGCGCCACCTGCCCGAGCTTGCCGAGGCGCTCTACACCGCGGTGGAGGTGATGCCGGTGGCCGCCTTCCCCGGCGCGCGCAACTGGGGCTATGACGGCGTGGCTCCCTTCGCGGCGCACGCGGCGTACGGGGGACCGCTGGCGCTGGCGCGGTTCGTGGACGCGGCGCACGCGCAGGGCCTCGCGGCGTTCCTGGACGTCGTCTACAACCACCTCGGCCCGGAGGGAAACTACCTCGGCGAATACGGTCCGTACTTCACCTCCAGGCACACGACGCCCTGGGGAGACGCGCTCGACTTCTCGCTCGCGCCGGTGCGCCGCTATTTCGTGGAGAACGCGCTCCGCTGGGTCTCGCGCGCGGGGGGCGGATTCGACGGGCTGCGCCTGGATGCGGTGCACGGCATCCTCGACGACTCGCCCCGCCACATCCTCCAGGAGATCGCCGACGCGGTGCACGGCGAAGGCGGTCTGGCGATCGCCGAAAGCGACCTCAACGACGCCGGGCTGATCGAGCGGGACCACCTCGACGCCTCGTGGGCGGACGACCTGCACCACGCCATCCACGTCGCCCTCACCGGCGAGTCGCAGGGCTACTACGCCGACTTCCAGGATCCGATGCCGAAGATGGCCGCCGCCATCGAGCGCGGCTGGTTCTACGAGGGGCAGCACAAGCCGAGCTTCGGGCGCAAGCACGGGACCCCGGCGGCGCACCTGCGCGCGCGCCACTTCGTCGCCTGCGCGCAGAACCACGACCAGATCGGCAACCGCGCCCGCGGCGAGCGCCTGGCCGCGCTCACCGACGAGGGCGGCCTGCGCGCGGCGGCGGCGGTGGTCGCGCTGCAGCCCGCGCTGCCGCTCTATTTCCAGGGCGAGGAGTGGGGCGCGAAAGAGCCGTTCCTCTATTTCGTCTCCCACTCCGACCCGGCGCTGGCGGAGGCCGTGCGCAAGGGCCGGCGCGAGGAGTTCAAGGCGTTCTCCTGGGCTGGCGAGGTGCCCGACCCGCTGGCGGAGGAGACGTTCAGGAAGAGCCGCATCGATCGCGCGCGCAAGGACGCCGCCGCGCTGCGCTGGCACAAGGCGCTCCTGACCCTGCGCCGCGAGCACCCTGCGCTGCAGGACGACTCACGGACGGCGGTGCGCGCGTCGGCGCAAGGCAGGCTGCTGCTCCTTCGCCGCGGCTCCGTGCTCCTCGCGGCGTCGTTCGACCCGCACCCGGGGGAAGCGAAGCTGCCCCAGGGCCGGTGGCGCACGCTGCTCGATTCCGGCGCCGCGGACCTGCGTGGCGACCTGCTGCGCATGCGCGGGCGCGGCGCCGTGGTGCTGGAGCAGCCGTGAGGCTCCGGCTCGTTCCGCTCGGCACCAGCGCGGGGCGGCCCACCCTGCAGCGAGGCGCCTCGGCCCTGGCGGTGGCCGGCGAAGGCGGATGGGTGCTCTGCGATTGCGGCGAGGGGGCCCAGCTCGCCGCGCTGCGCGCAGGCCTGTCGCTCGCGCGGCTCGACGCGGTGCTGGTCACGCACCTGCACGGCGATCACTTCAACGGCCTACCCGGCCTGCTCGGCACGCTCGGCCTCGAAGGGCGGCAGCGGCCCCTGGTGGTGGCGGGTCCGGAGGGCATCACCGCGCTGCTCGAGCACCTGGCGCGCGCGGGTTCGCTGGGCACGGGCGACATGCAGGTCCACGTCTTCGAGCAGCACGGAAATGGCGGCGAGGTGCGCATCGACGGCTCGCAGTTCCTGGTGGAGAGCCGCCCGCTCGCCCACCGCGTTCCCACCTACGGCTACCGGGTGTCGCTGCCGGACCGGCCCGGCAGCCTCGACGTGGAGAAGTCGGACGCCGCGGGAGTGCCGCGGGGGCCCTTGCTGGCGGAGCTGAAGGCGGGGCGCGCGGTGACGCTGCCGGACGGACGCCGCATCGCGCCCGACGGCCTGGTCGGTCCGACGCAGCGGGGGCAGTCGATGGCCTACGCCCTCGACACGGTCCCCTGCCCGACCGCGGTGGAGCTGGGCCGCGGCGTGGACGCCCTGGTGCACGAGGCAACCTACGAGCACGCCCGCGCCGAGCTGGCGCACGTGCGCGGCCACTCCACCGGCGTCGAGGCCGCCCGCATCGCCGCGGACGCGGGAGCGGCCGCCCTCGTCCTCACCCACTTCTCGCCCAGCGTGAACGGCGAGTCGGTGGCGGACGAGGCGCGCGGGATCCAGCAGCGCATCGTCGCGGCGCAGGACGGCGTCGAGATTGCACTCTGACCTTCGTCAGGTCTGAAATCTGACCCGCGCTCTGCATGTCGGGGGTGCCACCTCCCGTATCGAGTGAATCGCTGTTGGGGGGGCGCCGGCCCCGCCCGTCGCCGAACGGGCGGGCCCGGCGGCACCATCCGACGGTGGCCCCGGCAAGCCGGCAAGAAAGATGTCCCCGGTGGCAGAGCCTGGGTGTTCCACCGGCAAAGTCCGACATGCCGGAGAAAACGTAAGAGGACGTTCCCGCTGCGCCGTACCCCCTATACGGCGCAGCGGGAACGCGCCTCAGCCCTTCTCGA
This sequence comes from Myxococcales bacterium, assembly GCA_035702105.1. Lineage (GTDB taxonomy): Bacteria > Myxococcota > Myxococcia > Myxococcales > 40CM-4-68-19 > 40CM-4-68-19. Next base: position 12,025 of record DASSQZ010000256.1, read on the forward strand.
CGAATTCGGCGTGCAGGCGCCGCACGCAGTCCCGGGAGGCCTCCCGCGGCACCAGGAAGGCGATCCGCAGCGGGGCGATCAGCACCTCGCGCGGCACGAGGCCCAGCGCCCGCAGCGCACGATCGAGCGGCTCCTTCGAGGCGCCGATGCCCGCGCCCACCACGCTCACCTGGGCGAGCCCCTCCTCCACCTCCGCCACCGGCCGCAGATCGGCGAGCAGCGCGGCGAGCCCGTGCACGTTCTCCAGCGGCACGATGGCATGGCCGTCGCGGCTCTCGCGCGGCCAGGCGCCGTGCCGCTGCAGCACCTCCAGCGCCGAGCGATCGCGCCCGCGCACCACCAGGATGTCCGGATCGAGCGCCACGCCGGAGATGCGCAGCTCGCGCGTCGGCGCGCGCTGCACCTGCGTTCCCGGCCCCTTCGCGAAGGTGCTGCGCGCGTGGATGGTGATGCCCCGGTCCCGGGCGAACTCCACCGCCTGCGCGTTGAGCACCCGCGCCCCGGCGAGCGCGAGCTCCTGCATCTCCTCGTGCGACAGCTCGGAGAGGCGCCGCGCCGCCGGCACGATGCGAGGGTCCGCGGTGTAGACCCCGTCCACGTCGGAGCAGATCTCGCAGACCTCCGCCTCCAGCGCCGCCGCCAGCGCCACCGCGGTGGTGTCGCTGCCGCCGCGGCCGAGAGTGGTCACTTCCTTGTCCCGCGACACGCCCTGGTAGCCCGCGACGATCACCACCTTGCCTCGCTCCAGCGCCTCGACGATGCGGACCGGCCGCACCTCCACGATGCGCGCGCTGGTGTGCGCGCCGTCGGTGATGATGCCGCTCTGCGAGCCGGTGAAGCTCACCGCGTCGACGCCGCGCGCGTGCAGGGCCATGCCCAGGAGCGCCATGGTGATGCGCTCGCCGGCGGTGAGCAGCATGTCCAGCTCGCGCCGGTGCGGATCGGCCGTCACCTTGCGCGCCAGCGCCAGGAGCTCGTCGGTCGTGTCGCCCATCGCGGAGACCACCACCACCACCTGGTGGCCTCCCTGGCGCGTCGCCGCCACCCGCTCGGCGACGCGGAGGATCTTCTCCGCGTCGGCGACCGAGGAACCGCCGTATTTCTGGACGATCACGCCCACGACAGAAGTCTATCCCGACCTGCGGGCCGCCTGCTTGACAGCCATTGGCCTTGCTCTAGATTCCGGCAACTTTTCGGGAAGCGACAGAGTGCGAGCGCTGTTTCCCAGCCGCCACCGCAGTGGACTCGGGGAAAAAATCGATGATTGAAGTCTCTCATCTCGTCAAGAGTTACCGCGATCTCAAGGCCGTCAACGACGTCAGCTTCAAGGTGGAGAAGGGCGAGATCCTCGGCTTTCTCGGCCCCAACGGCGCCGGCAAGACCACCACCATGCGTATGATCACGGGCGTCCTGCCACCCACCTCGGGCTCGGCCAGGGTCGCCGGCTTCGACGTCTTCGAGCAGCCGATGGAAGTGAAGCGGCGCATCGGGTACCTCCCGGAGACGCCCCCGGTCTATACCGACATGACGGTCCGCGCGTACCTGCGCTTCGTCGCCGAGATCAAGGGCGTCAAGCGCAAGCAGCGCGAGAGCGAGGTGGACCGCGTCGCCGTCCGGACCAACTGCGACAAGTTCATCGACCGGGTGATCGGCAACCTCTCCAAGGGCCAGCGCCAGCGCGTCGGGCTCGCCCAGGCGCTGCTCAACGACCCCGAGGTGCTCATCCTCGACGAGCCCACCGTGGGCCTGGATCCGGCGCAGATCATCGAGGTCCGCGAGCTGATCAAGTCGCTCGCGGGCAAGCACACCATCATCCTCTCCACCCACATCCTCCCCGAGGTGGTGAGCACCTGCCAGCGCGTGCTGATGCTCGCCTCCGGCAAGGTGGTGGCGGACGACACGCTGCAGGGGCTGCAGAAGGCCAACGCCGGCGCAGCCACCGCGGACGGGCACATGGGTCCCGCTCCTTCGCTGGAAGAGATCTTCCTCAAGCTCACTTCGGCCTAACCGACATGAAAAACGCCATCGCCATCGCCAAGAAGGAGCTGAACATCTACTTCGCGACCCCCATCGCGTACGTCATGTTCACGCTCTTCGTCGTCATCGGGTCCTACTTCTTCCTCCGGCTGCTCGGCGCCTACGAGCAGGCGTCGCTGCAGTACATGCGCTTCAACCAGCCGGAGCTGGTCAACCGCCTCAACTTCCAGGACGTGATCTTCCGCAGCCTGTTCGGGAACCTGGGATTGATCCTCATCTTCATCATCCCCTTCCTCACCATGCGGCTGATCGCCGAGGAGAAGCGGCAGAAGACCATCGAGCTGCTCTACACCACGCCGGTGACGCCCTCGCAGATCGTCTGGGGCAAGTACCTGGCCTCGCTGGGCATCCTCTTCTGCGCGCTCCTGCTCACCGTCACCTATCCGCTCCTGGTGCAGCTCGTGGCCAAGGACGCGACCGGGGTGGAGTGGCGCTCCGTGGGCCTGGGCTACCTGGGCCTGTTCCTGATGGGCGCCGCCTACATGGCCATCGGGCTGTTCATCTCCTCGCTCACCGAGTCGCAGGTGGTGGCGGCGCTGATCACCTTCGTGGTGCTGCTGATGAGCTGGATTATCGGCTGGGCGGCAACCGAGTCCGAGGGCTGGGTGCGCGAGTTCGTCACCTACCTCACCGCGGTGAGCCACCTGGACTCCTTCGGCAAGGGCACCCTGGACCTCAAGGACGTCGTCTACTTCCTCTCGATCATCGTCCTCGGCCTGTTCGCGACCAATCGCGCGGTCGAGGCCCACCGCTGGAGCTGAGAGCAATGAAGCTGAAGAACTGGGGCCGGATCGCCGGCCTGTTCGGCATGGTGGTGCTGTTCAGCGCCATCTTCAACTGGCTGTTCGTCGCCGGCACCCTCTCCAGCGCACGCGTGATCGTGCGCTTCGCGCTCGGGGTCGCCGCCATCGTCTTCTGGCTGGCCACCAGCCGCGGCGAGAACCGCTTCGGCCGCGGCACCTTCTACGGCGGCGTCAGCGCCGTCTCCGGACTGGTGCTGGTGCTGGCGCTGGCGGGCGTGAACTACATCGCGGTGAAGAAGCCCAGGACCTGGGACCTGACCAAGGACCGGATCTACACGCTCTCCGAGCAGACCGCGGGCGTGCTCAAGGGACTCAAGGGGCCGGTCACCATCGACGCCTTCTACTCCGCCAACGAGGCCGGCTACGGCGAGCTCAAGTCGCGGCTCGACCAGTACACCGCGCAGACCGACAAGCTGAAGGTGCAGTTCCTCGATCCCGCCAAGCACCTGGCGGAAGTGAAGCAGATGAACATCTCCGAGAGCGGGCCGCGAGTGGTCATCAAGGCCGGCGGCAAGGAGTCGCGCACCAAGGAGCTCTCCGAAGAGGCCCTCACCAACGCGCTCATCGAGGTCACCCGCGGGACCAGCAAGAAGGTCTACTTCACCATGGGCCACGGCGAGCACGCCATCGCCGACAGCACCGAGCGCGGCCTCAAGCTCTTCGCCGACAGCCTCAAGAGCGAGGGCTACCAGGTCGACGAGATCCTGCTCGCCGAGCACAAGGAGATGCCCGCGGACGCGCAGGCGGTGGTGGTCGCGGGCCCTGCCGCGGTCTTCAGCGCAGGCGAGGTCAAGCTGCTCAAGGAGTGGGTGGAGAAGGGCGGCAAGCTCGTCGCCATGATCGATCCGGGCGTGCAGGCCGGACTGGAGAGCGCCTTCGAGGGCTGGGGAATCCGCCTCGACAACGACGAGGTCATCGATCCCGAGGCGCAGAACCCGGAGATCGCCATCGCCCAGAGCTACGCCGACCATCCCATCACCCAGCCGCGCAACTCGCCCTTCGCGCTCGCCACCATCTTCCCCGTGGCGCGCTCGGTCTCGAGGATGCCGCAGCCGCCCACCGACTGGACGGTCACCGAGCTGGCCAGGACCGGCGACCGCGCCTGGGGCGAGACCAGCTCCATCGCCAACGGCAAGGCCGAGTTCAACGCGGGCAAGGACGTGAAGGGGCCGGTCCCGCTGGCCGCCGCCTCGGTCAAGGAGATGTCCGAGACGCGGGTGGTCGTGATCGGCAACTCGCTCTTCGCGGCCAACGGCTACCTCGGCCTCTACGGCAACAAGGACTTCGCCCTCAATTCCGTGTCCTGGGCGGCGAAGGAAGAGTCGCGCATCACCATCCGGCCCAGGCACCGGCACGGGAACCGGCTCTTCCTCAGCGCCAATCAGAAGAACACGATGACGCTCTTCGCCTTCGACCTGTTGCCCTTCGGGCTGCTCTTCGCCGGCCTGGTGGTCTGGCAGACCCGCAAGTCCCGGTAGCCGCCATGAAACAGACCACCAAGGCGCTTCTGGGGCTGGTCGTGTTGCTCGCCGTCGCCGGCGTCGTCGGCGGCGCGGCGCTCTGGACCGGCAAGGACGAGGCGAAGAAGACGGAGGCCAGGGAGAAGGAGGAGAAGTTCTTCGACTTCGACAAGGCGCACGTCAAGGTGCTCCGGCTCACCCGGGCCGGCCAGCCGATGGTGCAGGTGGAGAAGGGCGACAAGGGCTGGCAGCTCACGCAGCCCGTGCAGGCGAAGGCCGACGACGCCATCGTCGATCCCCTGCTCACCTCGCTCGCGACGCTCAAGCAGAAGAAGCAGCTCGACGGCGAGACGGACCTCAAGTCCTTCGGCCTGGACAAGCCTGCCCTGGACGTGTCGGTGAAGCTCGACGACGGCAAGGAGGAGGGGCTCCAGATCGGGATGGAGAACCCGTTCGACAGCACGCTCTACGCGAAGAAGCAGGGCGACCCCGCGGTGAAGGTGATCGAGGGCTTTCGCAAGGCGGCGTTCGACAAGAGCGCGTTCGACCTGCGCGACAAGAAGGTCGCCGGCCTGCCCGACGGCGCGGATGTACAACGGGTCGAGGTGACCTCCATCGCCTCGCCCTACACGCTGGAGAAGAACGGCACCGCCTGGAAGACCAACGGGCAGGCCGCCGACACCGCCACCGCCGACACGGTCACGAGCGCCCTCAAGAACCTTCGCGCCACCGGCATCGGCGCGGAGGCCTCGTCCAACCTGTCGCAGTTCGGGCTGGACAAGCCGAGCGCGGTGGCGAAGGTGACCGCCGGGTCGGCGACGCGCACGCTGAAGATCGGCCAGTCGATGGGAAAGACCTACGCGATGCGCGACGACTCGCCCGTGATCTACGAGGTGGCGGCGCAGATCCTCACCGACATCGACAAGCAGCCCTTCGACCTGGAGAACAAGCAGCTCTTCCACGTCGACCGCGAAGCGCTCCGCAAGGCCATCTTCGAGTCGCCTGCGGGGAAGGTCGAGATCGCCCGGAGCAAGACCTCTCCTGCCGACGGCGGGGTCTCCGAAGAGGTGTTCACCGTGGTCGCGCCGAAGCAGGGGCCGGCGAAGAAGTGGAAGACCTCCTCGACCCTGTACGCGGTCAGCTCCCTGCGCGCGGCAGCCTTCGACGGGCCGGTTCCGGCTGCAAAGGACTTGAAGAAGTACGGCCTGGACAAGCCGAAGGTGGTCACCTTCCTGGGGGAGGGCGACAAGGTGCTCCTGCACCTGCGGGTCGGAGCGGAGAAGGACGGCAAGCGCTATGCGCTCGCGGACGGCTTCGACAAGCTGGTCCGCGTGGACAAGGGCATCGTCGACGACTTTCCCTGGAACGTGTCCGACGCGCTGGAGCCGCCTCCCACCCCGCAGGCCAGCAAGTAAGCGCCCGAAACAGTTGCGGGAACGCGGTGGATCGAGTATCCAACCGCGTTCCCGCTACTCGTCAGGAGTCGTAGATGGCCCGCGTCACCGTCGAAGATTGCCTTCCCCTGGTCGACAACCGCTTCGCCCTGGTGCTGCTCGCGACCAAGCGCGCGCGGCAGTTGATGGCGGGGGCGCGCCCGCTGATCGAGGCCAAGGACAAGCCGCCGGTGCTCGCGCTGCGCGAGGTCGCGACGGGCAAGGTGCGCTTCGACCGGCCTGTGCGCGCCGCCCTGGCCGGACAGTACGACAACGAGAAGTTGCCGCAGGGCGCCTCGCCTTCCCGCAAGTGACCGGGCAGGCAGCTCCGGTTCCAGTTCCGCCAGCGTAACCGCCAGGCCGCCCTTCGCGGGCAGCCTCAGTCGCAGACGCAGGCCGCGCCCGGATTGCGGGGCGCGCCCGCCTTCACGAGCAGCCTGCAGGTTGGACCGCGGGCGCGGCAGGCATGCTCCGCCCGCGCATGCATCCTGTCCGCGTGCCGGACCGGCGTGGGCGAGGCGAGGACCACGCCCCAGCCCACCGCGACGGTCACCAGCGCTCCGGCGAACAGTCTCATGATCTGCAGACCCGCAGGGCCTCCGGCGGGCCACGCCTGGGCGAAATTGCCGTGCCACCACAGAGTTGCAGAATCTCCGGCCTTGGTCTGCTTGTGTGCGCTTTCGGCGGTCTGGTAGCGCTTGCTCGCCAGACCGACGACCAAGCCCTTCACTTCCACACCCAAGCAGCCCGGCCGCGCATCGACGCGGCGACTCCGGAGCCTACATGCGTCTCATCCTGCACCCCCGGCAAGCATTGCTCGCCGTCCTCCTCGCCAGCACCGCGTCGTTCGCCGGCTACCAGCAGCCCGGCGCGATCCCCGCCGAACGGGTCGAGGCGACCCCGAACGCGACGCCGCGGTTCGGCTGCGAGCTGCGGCCGTTCAATCTGAGCAAGGGCCTGTTCTGCTACGGCCCTGCCGCCATGCGCGCCGCCTACAAGACCGACACGCTGATCAACGCCGGCCACGACGGCACCGGCCAGACCATCGTCATCCTCGACGCCTTCGGCAGCCCCACCGCCAGGGCCGACCTCGACGCCTTCGACAACACGTTCGGAGTTCCCGCTCCGCCCTCGTTCACGGTCGTGACCATGCCGGGCACGCCGGCCTTCGATCCCACCGACGACAACATGCTCGGCTGGGCGGAGGAGACCTCGCTCGACGTGCAGTGGGCGCACGCCATCGCCCCCGGCGCCAACATCGTCCTGGTGGCCGCGGCCAGCAACTCGGACGACGACCTGATCGCCGGCCTCAACTTCGCCATCGACAACCGCCTCGGCAGCGTGGTCTCGATGAGCTTCGGCGAGTCCGAGTTCTTCCTCACCGACGCCGACGGCCAGCGCGTGGTGGCGGCCTGGGAGGCCGCGTTCAAGAGGGCGCGCGAGCGCCGCATCACGCTGTTCGTCTCCTCGGGCGACCAGGGCAGCACCAACATCGGCGGGGCCGACGTGCTCCCCTTCCAGAACGTCAGCTATCCCGCCTCCTCGCCCCAGGTCACCGGCGTGGGCGGCACCAACCTGTTCTTCGGGACCGCCGGGCACGCCGATCCGAACGGCGCGTACGTCGGTGAGCAGGTGTGGAACGACGGCTTCGGCGCGGGCGGCGGCGGCGTCAGCGCCATCTTCCGCGAGCCCGACTTCCAGCACGACGGCCTCACCAAGTCGCAGGAGAAGGCGCTGCACGGCATGCGCGGCGTGCCCGACCTGGCCTACAACGCCGGCGTGGTCGGCGGCGTCATCGTGCACCTCGGCTTCCTGCCCGGCTTCCCGCCCTCCGGCGCGTTCTTCATCTTCGGCGGCACCAGCGCCGGTGCGCCGCAGATGGCAGGCGTAATCGCCGACCTGAACCATGCCGCCGGCGGGCCGCTGGGCAACATCAACAAGCGCCTCTACAAGGCGGGCAAGGCCGGCCTCAACGCCGTGCTCTTCCACGACGTGACCGTGGGCGACAACACCTGGAACCTCACCATCACGGTGCCCGGCTTCCCCGCGACGCCGGGTTGGGATCTCGCCACCGGCTTCGGCACGCCGAACTTCGGCGCGGCGGGCGTCCTCTTCTCGGACACCGGCGACCAGGGCCACCCGAACGACTGAGAGCCGATCCAGCGCTCGGATGCAGGCGGCCTCCGGCGCTCCAGGTCCAGGGGACACCATGCGCGCGCGCACGCGCGGCGATGGTGTCCCCGGAAATGGCCAGTGCCGTCCTGCTTCGGCCCTCAGGCGGCCCAGGCCAACTCGCCCTGGGCCAGGGCGGAGAACTTCTCGCCTCCGGAGAGCCGGTAGAGGCGGCGCGCATCGCGCAAGAGCGCATCGAGCCGTCCCGCCAGCACGTAGCGCGCCTCCCAGGCCCTGGCGCACGCCGCCGCCAGCGCCGAGGCCAGCCGGTAGCGGTCGCGCTCCGGCGGGGTGAGCCCCGGGCGCAGCACGCTGCGCTCGAAGAGGTTGCGGCGCAGCGCGGGCGAGGCGGCGCGCCGGCCGGTGGCCCAGAGCTGCAAGAGGACGGCGAGATACTTGTCGAGCTCGCCCTGCGCCTCGAGCTCGAGCTGCGAGACCTGCCCGCCCTGCCCCGCCCGGTGGGTCACGTAGAGGAAGTGCGAGACGCCTTCCGCCGCTGCGCAGAATCCCGAGAGGCGCTCGCGGGACCACGGCTCGGAGGACGAGCGGGCGAGCTGGGCGAGGACGCCGTCGTCGAGGAAGAGCGCGACGTGCAGCTCCTCTCCCCTCTCGCGCAGGAGCAGCGCCTCGTGCGGGCTGGCGAAGGGCGCATGCCTCTCGCGGAAGGCGCCATCGACCAGGAACTCGCGCACGGGCGCCGCCTGCACGCCGTGCACCGACTGGAGCAGCTGCTGGAGCTGGGCCAGCCCGAGCAGCGCACTCACTGGACGAATCCCTTGCGCGGCACGACGCCCTTCTGCACCAGCAGCGTGGCCAGCCTGCCGCTGCCCGTCTTGAGCCAGCGCTCGTACAGGCGGACGACGCCGGCGTTGGTGGAGCTCAGCGTCCGCTCCGACACCTCGTTGAGCAGGTCCACCAGCAGCCGGAACTTCTCCGAGAGCTCCTCCCAGAGGCTGCTCTCGAGCGCATGGCGCGCCACGGCGTCGTACGCGCGGCCGCCCATGGCGATGTAGTAGTCCACGTCCACCAGCGACGAGCGCCGCGCCAGCGAGTCGGGGAAGAACCCGGAAACGAACAGCGAAGTGTCGCCCAGCCGACGAAGCAGGCGCAGCCGGGAAGGGCCTGCCTCCTCGAGCGCCTCCTTGAGCAGGAAGGCGAGCGGCCGCTGCTGCAGGGTGCCATCCTCGGCCTGGACGTAGAGGGCCTCGGAGGCGAGGAATTCGTGAAGCAGGTTCACGAGATACAGCTCGGTGAACGGTTGTACCCGGGCGCGCTGGTTCTCGATGGCGCTGGTCAGGAGCTCGCGAAAGAAGTCCCGGATGGACTGTGAACTCAGGATCGGCGCGTCTGACAAGCACACCTCCTCCTCAAAATAGTACGAGGATTCGGCGGATCGGCAAGATGCGGTCGCCCTTGACACACCCCCCGATGCGGTTACATTGCGCCCGCTTTGGCACTCCCCCATCGCGAGTGCCAGCATCACCCAGGAGGAAAAATCCATGAAGATTCGGCCTCTGCAGGATCGCGTGATCGTGAAGCGCGTGCAGGAGGAGGAGAAGACGAAGGGCGGCATCATCATCCCGGACACGGCCAAGGAGAAGCCGGTCGAGGGCGAGGTGATCGCGGTCGGGAACGGCAAGGTCCTCGAGGACGGCAAGGTCCGGGCGCTCGACGTGAAGGCCGGCGATCGCGTGCTGTTCTCGAAGTACGCGGGCACCGAGATCAAGATCGACGGGCAGGAACACCTCATGATGCGCGAGGAAGACATCCTCGGCGTGATCGAGAAGTAGGAGACTGACGAACATGGCCAAGGAAATCCTTTTCGACGTACGGGCCCGCGAGGCCATCCTCAAGGGCGTCAACACGCTCGCCGATGCGGTCAAGGTCACCCTGGGGCCCAAGGGCCGCAACGTGGTGCTGGAGAAGTCCTTCGGCGCCCCCACCATCACCAAGGACGGCGTGACGGTGGCCAAGGAGATCGAGCTCGAAAACAAGTTCGAGAACATGGGCGCGCAGATGGTGAAGGAGGTCGCGTCCAAGACCTCGGATGTGGCCGGCGACGGAACCACCACCGCCACCGTGCTGGCGCAGGCCATCTTCCGCGAGGGCGCGAAGCTGGTGGCCGCGGGCAACAACCCGATGGAGATCAAGCGCGGCATCGACAAGGCGGTCGAGGCCGTGGTGGCCGAGCTGAAGAAGCTCTCCAAGCCCACCAAGGACCACAAGGAGATCGCCCAGGTCGGCATCATCTCCGCCAACGGCGACGCCACCATCGGCAACATCATCGCCGAGGCGATGGAGAAGGTGGGCAAGGAAGGCGTGATCACGGTCGAGGAGGCCAAGGGCCTCGAGACCACGCTGGAAGTGGTCGAGGGCATGCAGTTCGACCGCGGCTATCTCTCGCCCTACTTCGTCACCGACCCGGAGCGCATGGAGGCGGTGCTCGAGGATCCCTACATCCTCATCAACGAGAAGAAGATCGGCTCGATGAAGGACCTGCTCCCGCTGCTCGAGCAGGTGGCCCGCTCGGGCAAGCCGCTGCTCATCATCGCCGAGGAGGTCGAGGGTGAGGCGCTGGCCACCCTGGTGGTCAACAAGCTGCGCGGCACGCTCAACGCCGCCGCGGTCAAGGCGCCCGGCTTCGGCGACCGCCGCAAGGCCATGCTCGAGGACATCGCCACCCTGACCGGCGGCCGGATGATCGCCGAGGACCTGGGCGTGAAGCTCGAGACGGTGACCCTGAACGACCTGGGCCGCGCCAAGCGGGTGACCATCGACAAGGACAACACCACCATCGTCGACGGCGCCGGCAAGAAGAGCGACATCGAGGCGCGGGTGAAGATGATCCGGGCGCAGATCGAGGAGACCACCTCGGACTACGACCGCGAGAAGCTGCAGGAGCGCCTCGCCAAGCTGGTGGGCGGCGTCGCCGTCATCCACGTGGGCGCGGCCACCGAGACGGAGATGAAGGAGAAGAAGGCCCGCGTCGAGGACGCGCTGCACGCAACCCGCGCGGCCGTCGAGGAAGGCATCGTGCCCGGCGGCGGCGTGGCGTACCTGCGCGCGCTCAAGGCGCTCGACGCCCTCAAGGTCGAGCCCGGTGAGAAGTTCGGCGTCGACATCATCCGCAAGTCGCTCGAGGAGCCCATCCGCCAGATCGTCGGCAACGGCGGCTGGGAGGGCAGCATCGTGGTCAACAAGGTCCGCGAGGGCCAGGGCGGCTTCGGGTTCAACGCGGCGAGCGGCCAGTACGAGGATCTGCTGGCGGCCGGCGTGATCGACCCGACCAAGGTGTCCCGCACGGCGCTGCAGAACGCGTCGTCGGTGGCGTCGCTGATGCTCACCACCGAGGCGATGGTGGCGGAGCGGCCCAAGGAGAACGAGGCGCCAACGCCTCCCGGCGGGCACGGGATGGGCATGTAGTTTCTCTCGCCGACGAGTAAGGTCGAAGGCCCGCGGGAGCGATCCCGCGGGCCTTTCCTTTTCGGGTTCGGGTTCTGGTTCTGGGTTTCGGGGGTTGCATGGATCTCCAGCTCGCGGGCAAGGCGGTGCTGCTGGTTGGGGCGGGGCGCGGCATCGGTGGCGCCGCGGCCCTGGCCATCGCGCGCGAAGGAGCGAAGGTGGCGGTGGTGGCGCGGACCGCCGCCGACGTGGAGGCGCGCGCGAAGGAGTTTGCGGCGGCGGGAGCGGAGAAGGCCATCGGCATTGCGGCGGATGCGACGGACGGCGCGCAGCTCGATGCGGCCATCGAGCGAACTGCGAAGGAGCTCGGCGGCCTCGATGCCCTTGTGACGCTGGTGGGAGGATCGCAGCCCGGCGGCACCGCGGATCTCTCCGCCGCGGACTGGGAAGCGGCCTATGCGCGCAATCTCTGGCCGGCGGTGCGCGCGAGCCGGACGGCCCTGCCGCATCTGTCGGCGGGCGCCGCGAGGCGCGGATTCGTCCACGGCGGTCCCAGCCGCGAGGCGAGCGTCATCGTCCACGTGGCGAGCGTGTGGGGGCGCGAGGGCGGCGGCGCGCTCACCTACAACAGCACAAAGGCTGCGCTCATCTCGCTCGCGCACGAGCAGAATCGCGAGCTCGCGCCGCGCGGCGTCCGGGTGCTGTCGCTGGCGCCGGGAAGCATCCTGCATCCGGGCGGGTCCTGGGAGCGGCGGCAGAAGGCCGACCCTGCGGGAATCGCGGACTTCGTCCGTCGCGAGATCCCTTTCGGGCGCTTTGGCACCGCGGCGGAAGTCGGGGAGGCCATCGCCTTCCTGGTCAGCCCTCGCACGAGCTGGGTGGCAGGCGCCTGCGTCGTCGTGGACGGCGGGCAGTCGCGCGCCTTTTGAGACCGGTGTGCATCCTAGAAGACGTGAAACCCGTCAAAATCTATACCACCGAGACCTGCCCCTACTGCCTGCGCGCCAAGCGCCTGCTCGAGAAGAAGAACGTCCCCTACGAGGAGATCGACGTCTCCTGGGACGACGAGAAGCGCATGCAGCTCATGCAGCAGACCGGCCGCAGGACCGTGCCGCAGATCTTCATCGGCGACCAGCACGTGGGCGGCTCGGACGACCTCTACGCGCTGGAGCAGCGCGGCGAGCTCGACCGCATGCTTCAGTAGAACAGCAGCCGCGCCACCTGGTTCGCGGCGCGGACGATCGACTCGGGCTCGAGCAGCGGCGGAGCGGCGGCGAGCACCATCAGCGCGAAGAGCATCGCCAGGCGCGCCGGGCGCCGCGCCGGCAAGGAGTCGAGGAAGAGCAGTGGCAGGATCAACAGGCTCGCGGCGGCGAGCGCGGCCAGCGCCGGCGGCAGGCCGTTGGCGAGCAGCGCCGCGATCATCACCAGCGCCGCAGCGGCGTGGAAGACGTCTCGTCCGTTCCCCGCGAACCAGCGCCCACGGTACGCCTCGGCCAGCGTGCGCGAGAGCTCCAGCAATCCCGTGGACAGGATGACGCCCAGCGCGCCCAGCAGGAGCCCGGTCTCGGGATCGATCAGCCGGCGCATGCTGCCGAGCGGTTCCACCGGTGGCGCAATAACATGCCTTCCGGCACAATGCGCGGCCCGTGCGCGCGCTCGCCCTTGCCCTGCTCTGTTGCGCCTGCATCGAGCGGCCCTTCGACGAGCCGCAGGCGCGCGCGCATACCCAGGTGGACCGCGCCGCGCTGCGCGACGCGCTGGTGCCGCCGCCGCCCGACGCCGTGGCGGTCGGCGCCGTGTTCGGCAACGCCGCGGAGCTGCTCGCCTACAAGCTGGAGCCGCCGCAGATGGCCGCCGGCCAGCGGGCCACGCTGACGCTCTACTGGCGATGCCGCGCCGAGATGGAGCCGTGGCACATCTTCGTCCACCTCGACGACGCCACCGGCAGCGGCGAGCGCATCCACGCCGAGCACGACCCGGTGGGCGGCCGCTTTCCCACCGACGCCTGGAAGCCGGGCGACTTCATCGCCGACTCGTTCTCGTTCGTGGCCGGGAGCCATCCCATGGTCCTCTACCTGGGCTTCTACTCGCAAGGCGAGAACCGGCTGCCGCTCACCTCGCCGGGTCGCGGCAAGGACGACGGCAACAACCGGCTGCTCGCGGGCGTGTTGCCCGTCGCGCGGTGATGCGCGCGCTGTGCGGTGCCCGCTGATGCGCGGGCGCGGGGTCGGACGCTGATGCGGCGGTTCTGGTTTGCGCTGCTCCTGGCGCCGGCCGCGCTGGCGCACCAGCCCAGCGTCTCGTTCAGCGAGCTGTCGGTGCGCGGCCGCGAGGTCTCGGGAGTGCTGCGCTTCTCCATCTGGGACCTGCGGGCGCAGATGCGGATCGACGATCCGGCGCACCCGCCGCTGCTGGCGCTGCGGCGGCTTCTGCTGGAACCGTTCAAGCTCCAGGCGCAGGGGAAGCCTTGCGCGCTGCAAACGGACGTCTCCGCCGGGCCCGACGGCGAGGACGGGCTCGCGCTCTCCGCGCGCTGGTCGTGTCCCGAGCCCGTCGAGGACCTTTCGGTGCGCGCGGGATTCATCGAGGCGCTGGCCGGCGGGCACACGCACCTCTCCCGCATCGACTTCGGCCCCGGAGAAGTGTCGCAGCGCGCGGTGCAGGCGGACGATCCCTCCTTCGAGGCGCGGCGTTCCCGATCGACGGCGGGCGAGTTCTGGCGCTTCCTCAGGCTCGGCATCCAGCACATCTTCACCGGCTACGACCACATCGCCTTCCTCATCGGCCTGCTCCTCCTCGGCGGAACGATGGTCGAGCTGGTGAAGATCGTGACCGCCTTCACCGTGGCGCACTCCGTCACCCTGGCCCTCGCCACCTTCGGCCTGCTGACTCCGTCGCCGCGCGTCGTCGAGCCGCTCATCGCCGCGAGCATCGTCTTCGTCGGCATCGAGAACCTCTGGGCGCTGCGCACCCGGAACGCCGGGCCGGCGTTGCGCCACCGCTGGATGCTGACCTTTGCCTTCGGCCTCGTGCACGGATTCGGCTTCGCTTCCGTGCTGCGGGAGCTCGAGCTGCCTCGCGCCATCCTCGCGACCGGCCTTTTGTCGTTCAACCTCGGGGTCGAATGCGGCCAGGTGGCCATCGTGGCGCTGGCGCTTCCGCTCCTGCGGCGGTTGCTGCGCGCGTGGCGGCCCGCCGCGGCCGTCTTCTCGGCCTGCGTGGCGTCGCTCGGGGCGGTCTGGATGGTGCAGCGCCTCTTCTGACGAGGCTCCGCGGGCGCTTGCGGGTTACACTCGCGCCCATGGGCCTCCTCGACGACCTTCGCGGCGAGCACGTCCTCATCGAGCGGATGGTCGGCTCGCTGCACACCTTTGCCGCCCAGGGTGGGGGCGACGCGGCGGACGGCGCCGCCTTCCTGCGCTTCTTCCGCCTCTACGCGGGCCGGTACCACCACGCGCGCGAGGAGGAGGTGCTCTTTCCCGCGCTGGTCGCGACCGAGGTGCCGGCGGACCGCGGCCCGCTCAAGGTGCTGCTCGACGCGCACCACGCCATGGCCGGCATGCTCGACGCGATGGATTCCGGCATCACGCTGGCGCTGGCGGAGCGGTACGGCCGCGCGCTCCTCCACCACATCGACGCGGAGAACTCGGTCCTCTTCCCCGAGAGCGAGATCCGGCTGCGCTCGCGCGGAGGCGCGCAGCTTCCTTCGCGCGAGCCGGACGACGAGGAGGCCGCCGCGCGCGCGGAAGGCGAGCAGCTCTCGCGGCGCTACCCGCCGAGCGAGCTGCCCGGCATCTTCCGCGGCGACGGCTGCGTGGCCTGCGCCGCGTACGGCGATTCATGCGACGGCATCGAGCGCGAATGGTGGAGCGAGCTGGAATGGGAAGACGCCCTGGAACGGATGGGCAATGGGTGATGGCCGCGCCTTCAAGGGGACGCCGTCCGCCCTTCGGGCGGAGATGGCGTCCCCGCTCGCTCTCCTTGCTGCTGTCGCTCTGCGCGTGCGCAAGGCAGGCCGTCCCCGGCCCGCCCGCGACCCAGCGCAACGACGTGGTCTTCGACC
>DASSQZ010000257.1:0-13666 GCA_035702105.1 Myxococcales bacterium
CGGGTCCTTGGCCTTGAAGCGCTCCTTCATGGTGCGCGCCCAGAGGCGGCGGGCGGCGCGGAACTTGGCCACCTCCTCGATGAAGTTGTTGTGCACGTTGAAGAAGAAGCTGAGCCGCCCGGCGAACGAGTCGACGTCGAGACCGCGCCGCACCGCCGCGTCCACGTAGGCGATGCCGTCGCCCAGGGTGAAGGCGATCTCCTGCGCGGCGGTGCTGCCCGCCTCGCGGATGTGGTAGCCGGAGATGCTGATCGGGTTCCACTTCGGCACCGCCCGGGTGCAGTACTCGAAGGTGTCGGTGATCAGCCGCATCGAGGGGCCGGGCGGATAGATGTACGTGCCCCGGGCCATGTACTCCTTGAGCACGTCGTTCTGGATGGTGCCGGAGAGCGCGGAGGGCGGGGTCCCGTGCGCTTCCGCCACCGCCTGGTAGAGCGCGAGCAGGGTGGCGGCGGTGGCGTTGATGGTCATCGAGGTGGACACCTTGCCCAGGTCGATGTCCTTGAAGAGCCGCTCCATGTCGTCGAGCGAGTCGATGGCCACGCCCACGCGGCCCACCTCGCCGCGGGCGCGCGGCGCGTCGGAGTCGTGGCCCATCTGGGTGGGGAGATCGAAGGCGGTGGAGAGGCCGGTCTGGCCCGACTTGAGCAGGTAGAGGAAGCGCCCGTTGGTCTCCTCGGCCGTGCCGAACCCCGCGTACTGGCGCATGGTCCAGAAGCGCCCGCGGTACATGGTGGGCTGCACGCCGCGGGTGAAGGGATATTCGCCGGGGAAGCCCAGCGCGGGCGGGGGCTCGTCCGGGCCGTAGAGCGGCTTCACCTCGATGCCGCTGGAGGTCCGGAACAGCGACTTGCGCAGCGCGCCAGGCTTGCCTGCCGCCCTCGCGTACACCTCGCGCGCCCATCTCTCCAGCGCCGTCATCTCCGCACTCCTTCCGCCCAGCAGATGGAATACCAGAACGCCGCGTCGGGGCGACTGGACCAGTCGAGAAAGGCCTGCAGCGCGCCGTCGATCTCTGCTGCCCCGAGCAGGCCGCCCTTGACCATGGCCTCGCGCGCTCCGGCGAGCTGGGTGTGGATGTTCTCCACGAACAGGGGCCAGCGCGGCTCGCCGGCGCAGGCGCCGAAGAAGATCCAGGTGGAGCGCACCGGCGCGGCGCCCGCCTCGTGCAAAAGCGAGACGAGGCGCCGGCCGATGTACGGATCGCAGCCGAGCCGGTCGTAGCTGCGCTGGAAGGCGCGCCAGAGCGCCACGAATCCGGGCGGCTCCGGCCAGGCGCGGAAGACGTCGTGGTCGTCGTCCTGCAGCACGAGTCGGCCACCCGGCCGCACCGCGCGCACCATGTGGCGGACGACCGAGAGCGGCTCGCGCACGTGCTCGAGGACGAAGCGCGCGTGGGCCACGTCGAAGGAGCCCCACTCCTCGGCGCGCAGCGGCGGGTCCTGGGCGTCGCCCCGGCGCAGGTCGAGCAGCGCATGCCGCTCCGCGCGCGCCAGTTGCTCCTCGCTCTGCTCGATGCCGATCAGCCGGGTACCGGCCGCCTTCGCCATCTCCAGCGAGAGCTGGCCGAGGCCGCAGCCGAAATCGACGATGCGCTCGCCGCCCTTCAGCGAAAGCTCGCGCAGCGCGGCGTCGTTCATCAGCCGGTTCAGCAGCGAGAGGCGCCCTTGCTCGGCGGGTGAGGTGCCGTGCAGGTAGGCGGCGCTCCCGCTCATGCCCTGTTTCTAGCGCAATTACGCCCGCCGCGCTCCGTGGCTAATTCTTGGGATGTGCAACCGCCGTCCGGGCCCGAGACCGAAACGCCGCTCGAGCGGACCGTCGCCGGAAGGCCGCCGGAGGAGCTTGCCGCCCGCAGCAATCCGCGGGCCGCCCGCGTCACCCTGGGCGTCCTGGCCCTGCTCGCGACCGGTCTCTTCCTCTGGGTGGTGTCGCCGTTCTGGGCTCCGCTGCTGCTCGCCACCGTGCTGGCTGCCGTGTTCCAGCGGCCCCTGGCCCGGCTGACGCAGTCCCTGGGCGGCCGGCGCAGGTCGGCGGGCGCCTTGATCTCGCTGGGTGTCCTCATCGTCATCGTGATGCCCTTCGCCAGCATCGCCACCATCACCGCGCGCGAGGCCATCAGCGGCTTCGAGTACCTGCGCGACACCATGGGGGTGCAGAGCGTGTCCGATCTGAAGTGGGCGCCGCTGCCCCCGGCCGTGGAGAAGGCGCTGGCCGCAGCGCACCTGACCCGGGAGCAGGTGCACGACTTCGCCTCCCGCGCCGCAACCCGGGCGGAGGAATTCGGGCCGGAGCTGCTCAAGCAGTCGTGGGAGGTGCTCTTCCACACCGTGCTGATGCTGCTGGCGTTCTATTTCCTGCTCGTGGACGGGCCTCTGCTGGTGCGCTGGCTCTGGAGCGTCTCGCCCCTGCAGGCGCGGCAGACCGAGGAGCTGCTCACCGAGTTCCACAACGTCGCCACGGGTTCCATCGTGGGCAACGTCTTCAGCGCGCTGCTCCAGGGCGTGCTGGCGGGAATCGGCTTTGCCATCTTCGGCCTCGGCCGCGGGTTCTTCTTCGGGCTCCTCACCGCGCTGGCGTCGTTCGTCCCGGTGGTCGGCACCGCGCTGGTGTGGGTGCCCGCGGCGGGCGTGCTGGCGCTGACGGGACATCCCGCCGCGGCGGTGGGCTTCACGGTCTGGTGTCTCGTGGGCGTGGTCGGGGTGGAGCACCTGGCCAAGCCGTTCATCCTCCGCGCCACCTCGGGCGGAGAGATGCACACCGGGCTCATGTTCCTGGCGCTCCTGGGCGGCCTGGAGGTCTTCGGGCTGCTCGGCGTGATCCTCGGGCCGCTGATCGTCAGCTTCTTCGTCTCGCTGATGCGGATGATCGAGCGCGACGCGGAATCCCCGGCGGGGTTGCACTGATCTCGAACAGCGGTCCCTCGGCCAGAAACGCACCTGCATCAGACAGGACCGCGTCGAGAAGCCCTCCACTGGACCGCGAAGATCGAGGACGACCCCGCGAGGCATCGGCTCTCGCTGGAGGACGTCCGCGAGCTCGCCGGCGCGGCTCATCTTCCCCAAGCGGATGCGGCGCGGATGCGCCCTGGGCCGCAGAGGAGCGCAGGCGGCGCAGGCTAGCGCGGCGCAGAGGAGAACCTTCACGACACCACGGCGAGCTTCGCCCCCGACTCCACCGCCGCGCCTTCCACGGCGTGGAGCTCGGTCACCTTGCCCGCCTTGGGGCTCTTGAGCTCGTTCTCCATCTTCATCGCTTCCACCACCAGCAGGCCCTGGCCTTCCTGCACCTCGTCGCCCAGCTTGACCAGCACCCGCACCACCTTGCCGGGCATGGGGGCGTCGATGCGCTGCGGGCCCTCCAGCGTGAACTTCCCCGACGCGCGCCGCAGGCGGAGCTTGCGCTCGTCCAGCATCTCCAGCGGGACGACGCTCTGGTTGACGCGCACGTGGAGCTGGCCGTCCTTGCGCGGCTCGATGTCGCAGCGGTAGCTGCGCGTGCCGACGATGAGGCTGACCGCCGCGCCCTGCAGCGGCACCGCGTCCACCTCCAGCACGCGATCGCCCAGCGTCACGCGATACCCGCCCTCGCGCGGCGTCACCTCGACCACGCGCTCCTCGCCGGCGAACACGGCCGTGTACTTCATCGCGACCTCCGCAGCGCGGAGAGCCTGCCCGCGCGCGCCCAGGGCGATTCCTGCGCCGCCGTCGCTCCCGAAGGCTTGAGCGCCGCGCGCTGGTCCTGCTCGAGCTGCCAGATGGCCGCCGCGGCCAGGGCGATGTCCTCCTCCACCGGCTCCGCCGCGAGCAGCCGCTCCTGCGCGCGCCCGAGCAGGCCGGTGTCGTAGTCGCCCCTGCGGAACTCCTCCAGCTCCAGCACACGCTTGAGATAAGCGGTGTTGGTGGTGATGCCCTTCACCACCGTGTCGCCGAGCGCACGGCCCAGGCGGGCAATGGCCTCGTCGCGGGTGCGCGCCCAGACCGCGAGCTTGCCGATCATCGGGTCGTAATAGCGCGGCACCTCGCTGCCGCTCTCCACGCCGCAGTCGTTGCGCACGCCGGGGCCCTGCGCGAGGCGCAGCTCCGAGATCAGCCCCGGGCTGGGCAGGAAGTTCCTCGCCGGGTCCTCCGCATAGAGCCGCGCCTCGATGGCGTGGCCGCGCAGGTTCTGGACCACGTCGTCCTGGGTCCAGGGCAGCTTGCCGCCCGAGGCGACGTCGATCTGCCAGCGCACCAGGTCGAGCCCCGTGCACCACTCGGTGACCGGGTGCTCGACCTGCAGTCGGGTGTTCATTTCCAGGAAGTAGAAGCTGCGGGTGTTCCCGTCGACCAGGAACTCGCAGGTGCCCGCCCCCACGTACCTCACCGCCTTGGCGGCGTTCACCGCCACCCGCCCCATCTCCGCCCGCATCTGCGGCGTGACGATGGGGCTGGGCGTCTCCTCGATGACCTTCTGGTGCCGCCGCTGCACGCTGCACTCGCGCTCGCCCAGCCAGATGCAGTTGCCGTGCGTGTCGGCGAAGACCTGGATCTCCACGTGCCGGGGCCGGGCGATGGCCTTCTCGATGTAGACGCGGTCGTCGCCGAACGAAGCCATCGCCTCGCGCTTCGCGGTGGCCAGCGCGGAATCGAACTCCTTCGGGTCGGCCACGAGCCGCATGCCCTTGCCGCCGCCGCCCGCCGCGGCCTTGAGCATGATCGGGTAGCCGATGGAGAGCGCGTAGTCCTTGGCGGCGGCCTCGCCCCCCGCCGGGATCGGCTCCTTGAGGCCCGGCACCACCGGCACGCCCGCCTCGATGACCTTGCGCCGGGCGCGGGTCTTCTCGCCCATCTCCTCCATGGCCTCGGGGAGGGGGCCGATGAAGGTGATGCCGGCGGCAGCGCAGGCGCGCGCGAAGGCGGCGTTCTCGGAGAGGAAGCCGTAGCCGGGGTGGATGGCGTCGGCGCCCGTCTTCCTGCAGGCGCCGATCACGTTCTCCATCATGAGATAGCTCTCGCGGGAGGCGGGCGGTCCCACCCGCACCGCCTCGTCGCACGAGCGCACGTGCAGGGCGCCGCGATCGGCGTCGCTGTACACGGCAACCGTGCGGATGCCCATCTCGCTACAAGTACGCGCCACGCGCACCGCGATCTCGCCGCGGTTCGCAATCAGGACCTTGCGGATGTTCACGGCGGCGCACCCTAGCAGAACCGCCGCGCCATCCCCACCGTCGCGGCACCGGGAGGTCAGCCATGAAGAGTCGATTCTCTGCGGGAACGTTTCTTGCGGGCTTCGGAGCCGGGGCGGTGTTCGCCGCGCTGGCCGACCCGCGGCGGGGCGCTGCGAGGAGGGCCCGGCTGCGCGACAAGCTCACCTCGCTCTTCCACCAGGCAACCCGCGAGGCGGCGCGCCAGTCGCGCAACCTGGGCCGGCGCGTCCAGGGCACGGCCTACGAGCTCGCCCATGCGGGCGAGCAGGTGGACGACGGCGTGCTGGTGGAGCGGGTGCGGGCCCAGCTCGGCCGGCCGGTCGCGCACCCGCGCGCCATCCAGGTGAGCGCCAGCAACGGCGAAGTGACGCTGTCCGGGCAGGTCCTGCGCAGCGAGCTGGACGAGCTGCTCTACCGCGTCGGCCGCATCCGCGGGGTGAAGGCGGTCCACAATGCGCTGGACGTGCTGGCGACGCCCGGCTCGAGCCCCAGCCTGCAGCACTAGTCCATCCGCGGGGGCTCGGTGCGCGAGTGCGCGGGTGCTGAACCCGCATGCTGGCGACGTTCGGCCAGCGTCCGATGTCCGATGGCTGACAATGGTTCATCCAGATGAACCGGGTGCGGTTCAGCCAGTGCGCAACCGTGCGCGGTTCAGCCAGTTGAACCGGCGCGGTTCGGCCGGCGCCAGCAGCGGGCGAGACGACATCGTTCGGCGGCCCCTGCCGCGCTCTTGCCCTACGGCAGCGTCCGGTACTTCTCCAGCAGCGCCGTCTGGCGGCTCTGCAGCGGCACCTGCTTGCCCGCGATCCACATCCCCACCGGCCTGCTGGAGCTTTCCAGCGGGTCGCCGTCCCAGAGTACGACGTCGCCGCGGGCGCCCTCGGCGATTCGGCCCGCATCGAGCCCGAAGGCGTCGGCCACGTTGCTGGAGATGGCGCGCACCGCCTCCGCCCACGGCAGCCCGAACGCCACCGCGTTGCCGGCCTCCTGCCGCAAGGTGCGGGCGAAGTGCGCGCTCTCCTCCGGCGCGAACATCACCTTGACCCCGGCGTCGGCCAGGAGCGCGGCATTGTCCGAGCGCGAGGCCACTGCGTCGAAGTTGTCGGGCAGGTCCTGGGTGGGCGCGAGGATCACCGGCGTCTTCGCGGCGGCCAGCTCGCCGGCCATCAGCCAACCCTCGGCGGCACCGGCGAAGATGATGCGCACGCCGAACTCCCTGCCGATGGCGATGGCGGCGCGCAGGTCGCTGGTGCGATCGGCGCGGACCAGGAGCGGCAGCTTGCCCGAGAGGACCGGCTGGAGGGCCGCGAGGTCGGCGCGCGAGCCGATCATCCGGCGCATGCGGTTCTGCTCGTAGTCCTTCTCGCGGCGGCCGTAGTCTCGCGCGTCGTCGAGCAGTTCGCGCAGGAGCAGCACCGACATTCCCCGCGGCGCGCCGGTGGCCTCCTTTGCCTCCAGCCCCAGCCGGACCTGGACGCCGAGCGGCGCGCGCAGCGTGGAGCCGTCCATGCCGAGCCAGAGCGCCTGTCCGGACACCACGCCTCCGCCGGGAGAGGTGACCGCGCTGGTCACGCCGCCTCCGCGGGCCACCGGCAACAGCTCGGAGAGCGGATTCACGCTGTCCGCGGCGCGCAGTGCGGCGTGCAGCGGATCCTGCCGCTCCGCCGGCGCTCCGGGCGGGCGCCGCGACGAGCCGGTGTCGTTGGCGCTCTCCTCGAGCGATACCTCCACCAGCCCGAGCTGGCCATAGGGAAGGATGAAGCCCGGCGCGAGCACGCGCCCGGCCGCATCGATCTCGCGGCAGCCCGAGGCCGGCGAGAGGCTCATCCTGCCGTCGCGCAGGGTGAGGGAGAGGCCGCGGCGATCGATCCCGATGGCGTTGCGGATGACCGTGCAGCCGGCGTTCTCCACCGGCACGAGCGCGGGCGAGGCGGGGTCGAACTCGGGCGCGCGCGCGGAGTGCGGCGTCTGCAGCGCGGCGGTGCGCAAAGGCTCGCCCAGCTCGAAATCGCTGGGCACCGCGGCGCCGGTGCGGATGTCATAGGTGACCACGCCGTCGGCCCAGACGCGGACGGCCCGCGCATAGACCGAGAGGGGATCGCGGTTCCAGAGCACCAGGTCGGCCATCTTGCCGGGTTCCAGCGATCCGGTGCGGTCGTCCACGCCCATGGCCCAGGCGGGGTTCAAGGTGAGCCAGCGGATCGCGTCCTCCTCGGTCACCGCGATGCCTGCGTCGCGCGCCGCCTCGAGGGCCTTCCCCGCCTCCTGGTTGAGCCGCTGGATGCCCTGCTGCGAGTCGGAGTGCACGATGGCGCGCACGCCGGTCTGCTGCAGGAGGCCCAGGTTCTGGGGAATGCCGTCCCACATCTCCATCTTGCCGCCCCACCAGTCGGCCCAGGTGGCGATGCCCACGCCTTCCTTCGCCAGAAGGTCGCGGATCTTGTACGCCTCGACGGCGTGGTGGAAGGCGCGGATGTGGAAGCCGAACTCGCGCGCCACGTCCATCATCAGCTGCATCTCGTCGGCGCGGTAGCAGTGGTTTTGCACCAGCAGCTCCCCCCTCATCGCCGCGGCCAGCGTCTCGTTGCGCAGGTCGCGCGCAGGCGGCTCGCCCTGCTGCCTCTCCTTCCAGCGGTCCTGCTTGCGCTGGTAATCCCGGGCCGCGGCGAACGCCTTGCGGAACTCGGCGATGTCGCCCATGCGCGTGGAGGGCGCGCGGTGCTGCTGGCGGCCGTAGACGCGCTTGGGGTTCTCGCCGCAGGCCATCTTGAGGGCGTCCTTCGCGCCGGGGAAGCGCATCTCGTCGGCGGTGCGGCCGAAGTGCAGCTTCACCGGGAAGCCGCGGCCTCCGATCAGGTTGGCGCTGCCCGGCAGCACCAGCAGCGAGGTGATGCCGCCCGCTGCGGCGCGGCGCAGGCCCGGGTCCTGCGGCCAGAAGCCGTCCTTGGCGTTCACCTCGGCGGTGACGGGATTGGTGGCCTCGTTGCCGTCGGAGTTGCCCTGCGTCTGCGGCGAGGGATAGACGCCGAGGTGCGAGTGCGCATCGATGATGCCCGGAGTGAGCACCATCTCGCGGCCGTCGATCTGCTCGGCTCCGGCGGGGGTCTGCACGGTGCCGTCGGGGCCGGCGGCGATGATCTTTCCGCCCGCGAAGGAGACTGCGCCGTTCTCGATGGCCGGCCCCGCCCCGGTGAAGAGGCGCGCGTGGCGGATGATCACCGGCCGCTCCTGCACCCAGGTGCGGGTGGACAGGGGCTGTGCCTGCGTCTGCTCGGAGAGCGCCTTGTGCGGGGCCTGGGTCGCGGTGGAAGGGCAGCCGGTGGCGGCGAGGACGATGGTTGCAACGCAAAGGAATCGCATGGCGGCGCACTCTGCATGAGGCCGCCGGTTCGACGCAACCCAAACGCCGCGATGGCGGGGAGCACCGCTGATTGCGTGCCGAGTACCTGGCCAGAGGTGGATCGGCGCTAATCGCTCGCCCCCGTCGCCATCTTCGGCCGCTCCGCGCGGAAGCGGAGCGGGTCGGCGGGCTGCCCGGCCAGGTCGAGCTGGTAGTGGAGGTGAGGCCCGGTGGAGAGGCCGCTGTTGCCGCTGCGGGCGATGACCTGGCCCTTCTCCACGTGCTGCCCGTTGCGCACCAGCAGCGCGTCGTTGTGGCAGTAGAGCGTGGAGACGCCGCGCCCGTGATCGAGCACCACGATGCGGCCGTTCACACCGTCGCTGCTCGCCCGCCGCACCACGCCCGCGGCGACCGCGCGCACGGGCGCGCCGACCGCGGTTCCCAGGTCCACCCCGGCATGCAGGCGGTGGCCGCCGAGGATGGGATGCTCGCGCACGCCGAAGGGCGAGGTGATGCGCACCGTCTGCGGCAAGGGCCAGCCCAGCGCGTACGCGCCGCCCAGCATCATCGCCTGCGCCGCGCGGGCCACGCAGCCCTCCGAGTGCGGCGGCAAGGCTCGCGCCAGGTCCTCCAGCCGCGAGGAAGGGGCCTGGTCCACCGCATAGCGCGCGGCGTCCTCGCCGCAGAAAAGAGCCAGCGTCGCGGCGTCGTCGGAGCCGAGCTTCTTCGCCAGGGCGCGCAGGCGGGGAGCGGCCTCGGTGTGGTTCCAGCCGAGCACCGCGCCGGCTCCATAGGCGAGGGCCTCCCGCGGCGGCACCGGGCCGGCCAGCGGAGGCGGCTGCACCCGCGGCGGCACCAGCGTGCCGGCGGCGAAGTACGCCAGCAGCGGCCGCGCGGTGCTGCGCGTGCGGAAGAACCAGGCGCCCGCGGTCCGCACCAGCGCGCCCGCCGGCGTGTGGTACCAGGCGGACCAGAGGCAGAGCGCGCTGAGCACGAGCTCGGCGATGGGCAGGCGCGGCTTCATCGCAGCGAGAGCACCGCCGCGACCATCAGCGGCAGGAGCAGCGCCGCCGAGAGCAGCCCGATGGCGATGCGCCGGCGGTCCGCAGCCTGTTCCAGCGAGCGGAACACGGCCCGCGGCGCGAGCAGGATCAGCAGGGCGGCAAGGGTCGCGGCGCGCGCCAAAGACGAGATCCAGCCCACGTGCAGCGCGAGATGGAGCGAGCCCTGCACCATGCGGGAAACCGAGCACGCGCCGGCGACGGCGACCACGAGCGTCGCCAGCGGGCGCACCGCGCGGAAGGGCGATCGCAGGCGGGGCAGGAGGCCCTTCGCCATCGCCCACTCCCGCGCCGCGTCGCGCTCGTCGTACCCGAGCAGCGGCACCGCGATGAGGGCGTCGGCCGCGAGCTCCCAGGAGAGGGCCACCGCGCGCGCGAACCAGGTGCGCTGCGTCAGCCCGACCAGGTCCACCAGCGGCGCCGTGACCGACCACTTCGACCAGAGCGCGTCGAAGAAGGCGTCCACGCCGTCCACCAGCCAGAGCACGCGGTCGCCCACCACGTCCGCCGCGGCGTGGGCGCCCACGGCAACCAGGGCGCAGAGGCCCAGCGGCAGGAAGACCCAGCGGATGCGGGCCACGCGGCCGGCGATGTCGAGCTGCACCGCGCGATCTTACGGCAGGACGCTCACTGCTGCCTGAGGTGCTCGCGGCCGGCGGCACCGTGATTGAGCGCGGCCACCAGCGAGACGCCGCCGACGATGTTTCCCAGGAGCGATGGCGCGAGGAAGCCGCCCAGGTATCCGCCGGCGCTCAGCTTCCCGGTGGTGACGAGCAGGAGCTTGTCCACCGATCCCGCGATCACGTGCGCGAATTCGCCGACGCCGATGATGTAGGTGATGATGAGGATCACGCCCACGCGGTTCCCGTCGGACGCCGGCATCAGCCACACCATCAGCGCGATCAGCCAGCCCGCGAAGACGCCCTTGAGCAGCACGGTGCCGAACGGATCGGAGACGCCCTGCGAGGCGATCTGGGCGAAGACCGCGCGCACGTGCTCGTCGAACACCGCCGTGTGTCCCAGCACCCAGGCGACGCCGAGGGCTCCGATGAGGTTGGCCACCAGGACGACGCTCCAGAGGCGGGCCATCTTCCTCACCACCCAGAGCGCGCGCCGGCGCAAGACCGGCAGCACCACCGTGAGCGTGTTCTCGGTGAAGAGCTGCTGCCGCCCCATGACGACGATGAGGAAGCCCACGCAGTAGCCGAACTTGGCGATGAGGGGGCGCCAGGGCGCGTCCGGCAGGTAGGCGCGCAAGAGCCCCTCGCTGACCAGCGAGAAGCCCATCGAGAGCCCGGCAGCAAGGCCGGAAAAGAAGAGCGCGCCGGTGGTGCGTTTCAGCTCGTCGCGGCCTTCCGCGTAGATGGCCTCGTAGACGACGCTGGGCGCCGGCGCGCTGCGCTCCTCGGCCTCTTCGACGATCTCCCTGGGTGGCTGCGGCAGGTCCTTCGGCGCCTCTTCGGCCATGGCCTCAAGGCTGCGGACGACGGGCGCGCCGTGCCAGTGCGGTGGCGCCCCAGCAGGCGAAGCCGAGGAGCAGGAGCCAGGCGGAGAACCGCCACTGGTCGAGTCCGGGCCGCGCCGCGACCAGCAGCGCCACGGCGGAAGCGAAGGCGAGCACCGGGACCGCCAGGGGCGGCTTGTACCTGCGCGGCGCCGCGGCCCTGCGGATGCGCAGCACCAGCGCGGCCAGGCAGGTGAGCGCGTATCCGGAAAGGATCACCACGTTGCTCACGTCCACGAGCGAGGCGTACTCGAGCACGATGGCCAGCCCCGAGGCGAATGCGGTCGAGGCCACGATGGCGGGCCGGATCTCGCGCACTGGCGCGGGCAGGAAGCCGTCCTCGGCCATGGCGGTGAAGTAGCGCGGCGCGATCAGGGCCACGCCCGCGCAGAACCCCAGCATCGAAACCAGCGCGGCGACGCCAAGCAGCGTGCCGCCCCAGGCGCCCAGCGCGCGCACGGCGACGTCGGGCAGCGGCTGCTCGCGGGCGGCCAGGTCGGGCAGCGCCCCCAGCGAGGCGAGCTGCAGGAGCGCGTAGAGAACCGAGGCTCCCGCGATGCTGCCCACCACCGCGAGCGGCACGGTGCGCCTGGCCTCGCGCACCTCGCCGGCCGGCACCGCGGCGAACTCGAAGCCGGACATCATGAAGATGGAAAGGAAGGCGGCGCGGGCGGCGTCGCGCGGATCGAAGGCGAGGCGCGCCTGCCCGGCGAAGCGCAATCCCGCGAGCGCCACCAGCGCGAGCGGGGCGATCTTCACGATCGACAGTGCGGTCGAGGTGCGCGCCCCCTGCTTGACGCCGATCCAGTTGATGATGCCGAGGACCGCGATGATGGCGACGCCGATGGGCGCGCGGGCGGCGGCCGCTGCCGGCACGAACCGCGCCAGCGCTCCCGCGAACCCCACGCTCACCGCGGCGAGGCCCAGCACGCCGGTGGCCATGCCCAGCCAGCCCACGGCGAATCCGACCCCCTTGCCGAAGGCGTCGCGCGCGTAGACGTAGGGCCCGCCGCTGCGGTCGTACATGGACGACAGCTCGGCGAAGCAGAGCGCGATCAGCACGCAGAGCACGCCGCACGAGAGCACGCCAGCCACCGAGGATGCGCCGCCGGCCCGCGCCAGCGGGGCCACCAGGAGATAGACGCCGCTCCCGACGATGCCGTTGACGCCGATGCCGACGGCGTCGAGGAGCGAGAGCTCGCGTCTCAGAGCGGGATGTTTCCGTGCTTGCGCTGGGGCACTTCCTGCCGCTTGTTGCGCAGCATCGCGAGCGCCCTGCAGAGCTGCGGGCGGGTGTCCTCCGGCAGGATGACCTCGTCCACGTACCCCAGCTCCGCGGCCTTGTAGGGGTTGGCGAAGGTGTCGCGATACTTCTGCACCAGCTCCTTCTTCGCGGCGTCGGCGTCGCTGGCCCGGGCCAGCTCGTTGCGGAAGACGATGCTGACCGCGCCGTCGGGGCCCATCACCGCGATCTCCGCGGTTGGCCAGGCGAAGTTCACGTCGGCGCGGATGTGCTTGGACGCCATCACGTCGTAGGCGCCGCCGTAGGCCTTGCGGGTGATCACGGTGAGCTTCGGCACCGTGGCCTCGGCGAAGGCGTAGAGCAGCTTGGCGCCGTGGGTGATGATGCCGCCCCACTCCTGCGCCGTGCCGGGCAGGAAGCCGGGCACGTCCACGAAGGTGACGAGCGGGATGTTGAAGGCGTCGCAGGTGCGCACGAAGCGCGCCCCCTTGCGCGAGGCGTCGATGTCGAGGACGCCGGCCAGGATCGCGGGCTGGTTCGCCACCACCCCCACGCTCCGGCCGCCCAGCCGCGCGAAGCCGCAGACGATGTTCCGCGCCCAGTGCTCGTGGACCTCGAGGAAATGGCGGTCGTCCACCACCGCGCGGATCACTTCCTTGATGTCGTAGGGCTTGTTCGGGTTCTCCGGCACCGCCGTCTTGAGCGACTCGTCCCGCCGGTCGGGCGGGTCCTCGGTGGCGACGACCGGCGGGTCCTCCAGGTTGTTGGAGGGCAGGAAGCTGAGGAGCTCGCGCAGCGCCCGCAGCGCGCCCGCCTCGTCCTCGGCGGCGAAGTGCGCCACGCCGCTGCGGGCATTGTGCGCCTGCGCGCCGCCCAGGTCCTCCTTGGAAACCTCCTCGTGCGTCACCGTCCGGATCACGTCGGGCCCGGTGATGAACATGTAGGAGGTGCCCTTGGCCATGACCACGAAGTCGGTGATGGCAGGCGAGTAGACCGCTCCGCCCGCGCAGGGACCGAGGATGGCCGAGAGCTGCGGGACGACGCCCGACGAGGTCACGTTGCGGTAGAAGATCTCCGCGTAGCCCGCCAGCGAGACGACGCCTTCCTGGATGCGGGCGCCGCCGGAGTCGTTGAGCCCCACCACCGGGCACCCCGTGGAGACGGCCAGGTCCATCACCTTGCAGATCTTCTCCGCGTAGGCCCCGGAGAGCGAGCCGCCGAAGACGGTGAAGTCCTGGGCAAAGAGGAAGACCTGGCGGCCCTCCACGGTGCCGTAGCCGGTGATCACGCCGTCGCCGAGGATCTTCTTCGCCGACATGCCGAAGTCGTCCGC
>DASSQZ010000258.1:0-22270 GCA_035702105.1 Myxococcales bacterium
GAACGTGGCGTACGTGGAGCCCTCGCGCAGGCCTGCCGACGGCCGCTTCGGCGAGAACCCCAACCGGCTGCACCAGCACCACCAGTACCAGGTGATCCTCAAGCCCAGCCCCAAGGACGTGCAGGAGCTCTACCTCGGCTCCTTGCGGGCCATCGGCATCACCTCGGCTGACCACGACCTGCGCTTCGTGGAGGACGACTGGGAGTCGCCCACCCTGGGCGCCTGGGGCCTGGGCTGGGAGGTCTGGTGCGACGGCATGGAGGTGACGCAGTTCACCTACTTCCAGCAGGCGGGCGGCTTCGAGTGCCGGCCGGTGGCGGCGGAGCTGACCTACGGGCTCGAGCGCATCGCCATGTACCTGCAGGGCGTGGACGACATCTACGACCTGGTCTTCTGCACCTATCCCGACGGGACCCGGCTCACCTACCGCGACGTCTTCTGGCAGAACGAGCGCGAGCAGAGCGAGTACAGCTTCCACGCCTCCGACCCCGACCGACTCTTCCGGCTCTTCGACGAGTACGAGAAGGAGTGCCGCGGGCTGGTGGAGAAGAAGCTGCCCCTGCCCGCCTACGACTACTGCCTGAAGTGCTCGCACGCCTTCAACCTGCTCGACGCCCGCGGCGCCATCAGCGTGACCGAGCGGCAGGGATACATCCTGCGCGTCCGCAAGCTGGCGCACGACTGCGCCAGGCTCTACCTCGCCATCCGCGCGAGGATGAAGTTCCCCGCGCTCAAGGATCGCGTCCTCGCCGAGCGCGAGCTGGCCCGCCACGCCGAGCTGCTCGAGGAGACGCCTCCGGCAAAGGGCGGCGGCAAGGCGCACAGGCCCGCCAAGGCGGAGCGGCGCTGATGGATCTGGTCTTCGAGATCGGCACCGAGGAGCTGCCGGCGAGCTTCCAGCGGCCGGCGCTGGACTGGATGGCCGCGGAGATCAACAAGGGCCTCGACGACGCGCGCCTCAACGGCGAGGGCGAGGGCCAGCGGGCGAACATCTCCACCTACGCCACGCCGCGCAGGCTCGCGCTCATCGTCACCGCCATCGCCGCCCGCGCGCCCGACGTGCGCAAGAAGCTGTCCGGCCCGCCGCTGAAGCAGGCGCAGCAGGACGGGAAGTGGACGAAGGCGGCGGAAGGGTTCGCGCGCAAGGCAGGGGTTGCGCTCGACGCCCTGCGCATCGAGGGCGATCGGGTGGTGGTGGAGCAGGAAGTCCGCGGCCAGACGGCGGCGGAGGCGCTGCCCCCGCTGCTCGAGCAGATCGTGCGGGGCATCCCCTTCCGCAAGTCGATGCGCTGGGATTCGCTGGAGGCCGACGCGTTCGCGCGGCCGGTGCACTGGATCGCCGCGGCGCTCGACGGCAAGCCGCTCGCCGTGCGCTTCGCCGACGTGGTGAGCGCGCCCAGCACCCGCGGCCACCGCTTCGCCGCGCCGGCCGAGTTTCCCCTGCCCTCCGCCGGCGCCTACCTCGAGGCGCTGCGCAAGGCGCACGTGGTGGCCGACTGGGCGGAGCGGCGCAAGCGCATCGAGCAGGAAGTGGCCCGCGCCGCGCGCGAGGCCGGCGGCGTGCCGCGGCCCGACGACGAACTGCTCGAGACGGTGACCGGGCTGGTGGAGGAGCCGTCCGCGGTGGCGGGCAGCTTCGACGAGCAGTTCCTCCAGCTTCCGCCCGAGGTGCTGGTCTCGGAGATGCGCGGCCACCAGAAGTACTTCGCGGTGCAGGACGGCGAGGGCAGGCTCCTGCCGGCCTTCGTCGCCGTCTCCAACACCCGCGTGCGCGACCCCGCGGTGAGCCGGCGCGGCTACGAGCGGGTGCTGCGGGCGCGGCTCTCGGACGGCAAGTTCTTCTTCGACGAGGACCGCAAGCTGCCGCTGCGGGCGCGGGTGGAGAAGCTGGGGCGGCGCACCTTCGTGCAGGGGCTGGGGAGCGAGCTCGACCGCTCCGGGCGCCTGCGCGAGCTGTCGCTCTGGCTGCACGGCGCCACCGGCAAGGGCAACCCGGCCGCGCTGGCGGAGGCAGCCGAGCTGTGCAAGGCGGACCTGACCACCGGCATGGTGGGCGAGTTTCCCGAGCTGCAGGGAACCATGGGCCGCGTCTACGCGCTCCACGACGGCGTCCAGGCAGAGGTGGCGGACGCCATCTTCGAGCACTACCTGCCGCGGGGCGCGGAGGAGCGCCTCCCTTCCGGCGACGCCGGCGCGCTCCTGGGAATGGCGGACCGGCTCGACCTCCTGGTCGGCCTCTTCGGCCTGGGAAAGGAGCCCAGCGGCACCGCCGATCCCTACGGCCTGCGCCGCGCCGCGCTCGGTCTGTTGCGCGTCACGCTCGCGCGCGGATACCGCTTCGAGATGGACGAGGCGCTGCGCGCCGCCGGGAAGCTGCACGGCAGGGACGACGCCGCCGTCCGCGAGAAGGTGTGGCAGTTCCTGCTCGGCAGGCTGGAGGTGCTGCTGCGCGAGAAGGGGCAGCCCGACTCGATCCAGGCGGCGCTGCACACCGGCGCCCGGGATCTCGTGTCGCTGGAGAAGCGGCTGGTCGCGCTGCAGACGGTGCGGGAGAAGAACCGGGCGCAGTTCGAGGCCACCGCGGCGGCCTTCCGGCGCATCGGCAACATCCTGCTGCAGGCCCAGGAGAAGGCGTTCGCCGAGGTGGGGTTCCACGCGGACCTCTGCAAGCTGCCGGCGGAGCAGGCGCTCGCGAAAGCGCTGGAGACGTGCCGCGGGCGCGTCTCCGCCGCGCTCGAGGAGGAGGACGAGGACTACCTCTCCGCCTACGCCACGCTCGCAGAGCTCCGACCCGTGACCGACCGGTTCTTCGACGAGGTGATGGTGATGGATCCCGATCCCTCCCAGCGCGACAACCGGCTCGCGCTGCTGCGCTCCCTGCACGAGCTGTTTGCGCCGCTGGCGGATTTCTCCAGATTGCAGGTCGATAAAACGGCTTGACCCCGGAGCCGGTCGGCCCTAGGAAGGCCGCTCGCATGAAGATGCGCCTCGCCCTCGCCGCACTCCTCTTCGCGGCGTGCAACACCGCCGGTCCGGAGCTCTTGCCGCCGCCCTTCGGCCCCAACGGGCGGCAGCCGGCGCGGCTGTTCTTTCCCACCGGCCTCGCCGTCGCGCCCGACGGCACGCTGCTGGTCGCCAACGGCAACTTCAACCACGCCTTCGACGCCGGCACCGTGGCCAGCATCCGCAAGTCCTATCTCGACACCCTCTTCTCCGCGCATCGCGACTGCGACGTCGCGCCGCCCGCGCCCGCCGGGTGCGACCAGGCGAACGCGGACGTCCAGTTCGCCGACGCGATCATGATCGGCAACTACGCCGGCCCGCTGGTGCTCGACTCCGCCGGCACCACCGCCTTCACCGGCTCCCGCGACAGCGGCAAGCTGAACGCGGTCAGGGTCGCGCCGGGCGGCGCGCTCTCCTGTCCCGACGGCGCCGGCGACAACGCCGCCCGCGACTGCCGAGCGGGCCTGGTCGATCTCCTCAAGGCCGCCAACCTCGACGGGCCCTACTCCATCGTGCGCGGCGACTCGCAGGGCCCCGGCCAGGCGGCGCCGCGGCCGGTGCTCTTCGTCAGCAGCGTGGTGCCGCACATCGACCAGATCTCCGCCGGGACCATCTTCAGCAGCTCCAACGTGGCCGCGCTGGACATGCAGAACCCGGCGCAGGTGCTCTTCACCATGTCGGTGGCCTCGCAGTTCGTCGCCAGCGGCGACGCGGTGGGCCCGATGGCCTTCGACGGCGTCCGCCGGCAGCTCTACCTCTCCGGCTGCTACGAGCGCTTCGCGAGCGGCGGCGCCGGCGAGCCCGGCAGCGGCATCTGCCTGGGCCAGAACACGAACCTCCTGCGCATCGTCAACGTCGACGCCCAGGGAGCCGCCTTCCCCACCACCGTCGAGCTCTTCAGCGACGTGCAGAGCACGCAGACCACCCAGCTCCTCCTCGCCGACCCGGACCCGAGCGGCATGCCGATGACGCTGTGGGCGACCATGCGCGGCCCGGACGCGCTGGTGCAGATCCAGTTGCCCGCCGAGCCTTCGGTGACGCCGCGCGTGCGCCGCGCCGTGCCGCTGCCCATCTCGCCCGCCGACATGACGCTGATCAAGCGTGCCGGGGGGGGACCCGACCTGATCGCCATCGTGGCCGAGAAGCTGGGGGCCGTGGCCATCTACGACACCGCGGTCGGCCGGGTGGTGGCGCAGGTGGAACGGCTGGGCAATTCGCCCTTCACCATCCAGCAGCTCCCCTGCCCCGCCGGCGAGGCGGCGGATTCGGTCTGCCTCGCCACCAGCGTGTTCCAGTCCTGCAGCGTCGGACTGATCGAGCTGCACACCAGCACGCCCTCGGACGCGCAGCTCCGCGCGCGGGTGGGGAGCTGCCCATGAGACGCGCGCTCCTCTGCGCCGCCCTGGCGGCCGCCGCCTGCAGCTCCAATCCCATCAACACCGCCACCGGCGAGTTCACCTCGCCCACCGGCATCGGCGCCACCTCCGCCGGCGACCGCGACCTGCTCTTCATCGCCAACTCCGGCCAGGACTCGCTGCGGGCGCTGCAGATCTGCAACCACCCGCTGCTCACCGACGGCGGCGTGGATCCCGCCGATCCCTGCCCCGCCAACCAGCACCTCCAGTTCGTGCCGGCGCCCATCCGCGTCTTTCCCGCCAACGTCGAGACCGGCAACCGGCCGCTCCACGTCGCGGGCGCGCGCCTGACCCGGACCGACGGCATCCCCGCAGGGGTGGCGCTCTCGGTCGGGGTCGATTCGACCGTCGCCATCGTCGACGCCTACGCCCTCGTGCAGCGAGCCGCCGACGGCGGCGTCCCGCTCCAGGCCGACGGCGGTCCTGCGCCCTCGGTGACCCAACTCGACGTCCAGGCGCAGGCGGTGGACGTGGCCGCCGCCAACCCGCTCGACAGCCGGCTGATCGAAACCGCCGCCGCTGCCGGGTCCACCGTCACCGCCTACGTGGTCACGCTGGCCCCGGAGCTGATCTGGCTGGACGTCGGCCTCGACGCCGCCAACCTGCCCGACGTCAAGGTGCACGCGAGGTGCACGCTCGAGGCCGGCACGGTGCCCGCGCGCATCGCCGTGCCCGCCGGCACCGACACCGACGTCTACATCGCCGACATCGGCGCTGCGGGCGGCGTCGTCCACGTCTCCAAGGCGGGCATCGCCGGAGGCGCCTGCGTCTCCAACCGCATCGCCGCCGGCGGGCGCCGCGTCCGCTCGGTCGCCGCCAGCCCCACCTGGTTCCAGCCTCCCCTGTCGGGGAACGACGCCGATCCGGACATCGTCCACCCGCCGGGCGAGATCCTCATGATGGTGCTCGAGCCGCTGGCCTGCAGCGGCACCGGACCCGATTGCTCGGCGACCACGGCCGGCATCGACCTGGACCCCGGCGGCGTTCTCTTCGCCCGCACCACCGACGGAAGCATCCTGCCGGTGCCGCCCTTCGACGTGCTCGCCACCGGCGCGCCGGAGACGATGCAGCCGCTCGGGGTTCCCGGACCCGGCATTCCGCTCGACGCCGCGTTCCTGCGCGCGGTGCCCCCCAACCCCACCACTCTTCTGGTGTCGCCCGACCTCGCCCCCTGCACGCGCGCGCCCTGCACCCCGCTCACGGTCGCCATCACCAGCGGAACCCCCACGCGCAACTTCCAGCTGCTCGCGGCCATGGGCGCCAGCGACGGCACCACCTACCTGATCGACGTCGCCAACCGGCGCTACGTCAGCAGCAACTTCTTCGCGCTCAACACCAACCCTTCGGGGCTGGACCCCACCATCGACGTGCTTCCGGTGCTGAGCCCCGCGCAAATCACCGACGTCCCCACGCTGGGCATCGACCCCTCCTCGCTGCAGGCGGGAGTCACCCGTCGCGGCAGGTGGCGCGTCATCTGGCACTCGCCGGTGCCCGGCCTCGACCGCCGCGCCGGCACCGTCACGCCCAACCCCGACGGCACGATGCTCTTCAAGACGCCTCCGGGCGGCCTGAGCCGCTGGACGCAGGACCCCGCGATCAAGCTCGGCCCCGGCGACCTGGTCTCCTTCGCCGCCTACGTCCAGTCCGACCCGTCGCCCGCCTGCAAGGACCTGATCTCCCGCGAGTCGTTGGGGCCGCTGCGCTTCGAGCTCACCATCCTCTCGGTCGCCGACGACTCCCTCCTGCTGGCGGCCGCCGATCCCTCGGTCGGCTTCACGCCCGCGGGCTGTCCCGCCTTCGGCGCCGTCGCCGAGATCCGCACCGGCGGCGCCCAGCCCTGGCTGGTGTTCGAGGGCAGCACGGTGCGCGGCCGCCCCCTGCCGGACGGCACCTTCACCGCCCACTCCCGCCGCTTCGACTATCCCCTCAACTACACCGCGTCGCCGCTCGCAGCCTCGGACGTGGCGTTCCGGTTCACCGTCACCGGCGCGCCGGCCACGCCGGTTGGCGGGTTCACCTTCTCGGTCTCCGACAACAACACCATCGTGCAATACCACGACAACCTGATCACCTCGGGGCTGGCGAGCGCGGTCTACGCCTACAGCTCACCCCGCGTGCAGACCTTCATCTTCTCCTCCATCACCGGCGCCAACGAGCTGATGCAGGCCAACCCGCTCCTGATCAGCACCAGCATCCAGGGCGTCCTCGTCTATCGCTGAGCGCTGGCGACGGCGGTCCCGCGTAGATAATCTCAGCCCGGCCTCCATCATGAGCGACGATCGCGCGAAGACTCCCCGCACGCTGCTGATCTCCGATCACCTCTGGGAAGCGCTCGGGACCATGGCGGCGGAGATGGGCTCCGATCGCGACGCGCTCGTCAACCAGGCGCTGCACACCTTCGCGCGGCTGAACGGCTTCTTGCTCCCCGCCGACCTGGCCCGCCTGGCCGCGCTCCTGCGTCCGGGCTCGGCCGCCTCCGCCCGCCTCGGCGAGGCGGCTCTTGCCCGCGGCGACCGGCCTGCCCCAACCGCGGCGGCCGCAAGCCCGGGAGACGTGGCCGCGCTCGCGCAGCAGCTCGCCGCGAGCGGCATGCCCCGGCCGCTCTCCGCGCCGCCCCCGGTGGAGGTCTCCGGCATCGCCGAGCTCTCCGACCTCTCCGAACCCGGCGCGGCGCCCGGCACTCCCGGCGTCGCGGCGGCGAGCCGCTCGCTGGTGCTGCTGTCCGACGGGCGCGAGCTGAGCCGGGTGCTCAAGGAGCGTTTCCTGATCGGCCGCGGCAAGCACTGCGACCTCGTCATCCACTCCGGAAAGGTGAGCCGCGAGCACGCAGTCATCACCCGCCAGGGAGGCGACTGGTTCATCGAGGACCTGGGCAGCTCCAACGGCACCTGGTTCGAGAAGCGGCGCATCACCCGCAGGCAGATCCAGGAAGGCGACGAGTACTACATCTCGGCCGAAAAGCTGAGCTGCAGCTTCCGCTGAGTGGACGAGTTCTTCGCGGCGCCCCTGCAGGGCAAGATCGCGCTCGCCGCGCTCCTCTGCGCGCTTGGCGTGAGCGTCGTCACCGACCTGCGCCGCAGGCGCATCCTCAACGCCGTCACCTACCCGGCGCTGCTGGTCTCGGCGGCATCGGTCATCTGGCTGGGTGGCCTCTCGCTCCTCGCCCAATCCGCGCTCGGCGTCCTGATCTGCGCCGGCCCGCTCGCAGCGGCCTCGTTCCGGGATTGGATCGGCGCGGGCGACGTGAAGCTGATGGCGGTGGCCGGCGTCGTCTCGGGCGCCATGGCGGGCTGGACGTTCTCCCTGGCCATTCTCTTCTGGGTGGTGATCGCCGGCGGCCTGCAGGCGGCGCTGTGGCTCCTGGCGGCGTGGCTGCGGGGCAAGGAGCGGCCGAAGTCGGTGCCGTACGGAGTGGCCATCGCCGCGGGAACGCTCTTTGGGCTGTTCGCAGGCCCATCACTCTTTTGACCGATGGCGCGTCGGCGGCGGCCCTGCCACGGTGTCCGCATGCGCCCCTACGCCCCGCTCCTCGCCGCCGTGCTCCTCGCCACTCCCGCCCTCGCCGCTCCCGCCCTCGCCGATTCGGACGGAGGCATCCTCAACCTCGGGGTCGGCCAGCAGAAGGTCATCCGCGTGGCCAACGTCGCCCGGGTGGCCATCGGCGAACCCGAGGTGGCCGACGTCAAGCAGGTGGGCGGCGGCGGCGAGCTGCTCATCACCGGGGTGGGCGAGGGACGCACCTCGCTCCTGGTCTGGCGCACCGGCGGGTCGCGGCTGAGCTACGCGGTGGTGGTGCGCCGGCAGGACCCCCGGGAGCTGGCGAGCGAGCTGCGCGCGCTCCTCGGCGAGCGCGAAGGCGTGGAGGTCCGGGCGGTGGGCGACCGCGTCGTCCTCGAGGGCGAGACCGTCACCAGCGACGACTGGGACCGCGTGCAGCAGGTGATCCAGCTCTATCCTTCGGTGAAGTCGTTCGTGCGCCCGAGCGGGAACGCCAGGCGCCTCGCCGCCGAAGCGCTCAACCGTGCCTACCAGAAGAGTGGCTTCACCGGCGTTCAGGCGCGGGTGGTGGGAAGCACGCTCATGCTCGAGGGCTCGGTCGAATCCAGGGAGGACCTCAAGGCGCTGGAGGCGGTGACGCGCGCCATGGGCGAGAGAGCCGACAACCTCGTCACCGTGGGCCCGAGCCGCATGGTGATGGTGGAGGTGGAGTTCGTGGAGGTGGCCACGGGCGCCAACAAGCTCATCGGCGTGAAGCCGCCCTCGACGCTGGTCTCGACCGGCTCCGGCGCCACCGCCACCGTGAGC
The DNA here is from genome assembly GCA_035702105.1 of Myxococcales bacterium. GTDB lineage: Bacteria > Myxococcota > Myxococcia > Myxococcales > 40CM-4-68-19 > 40CM-4-68-19. The sequence continues at coordinate 8,724 of DASSQZ010000258.1, forward strand.
GTGGTGCAGCCCATCCCCGGGCTCGACGGCGGCCAGACGCAGAGGATGGGAAGTCTCGCCCTCGACGCCTCGGCGGCCAGCGACTTCTCCGTCGGGGCCCGCTTCGACGCCGGCTACGTGCGCGTGCTCAGCCGCCCGCGCCTGGTCTGCAAGAGCGGGGAGAAGGCGGAGTTCGTGGCGGGCGGCGAGATCCCCCTGCTCACCGCCACGCAGAACCAGTTCGCGGTGGAGTTCAAGAAGTTCGGCATCGTGCTCAACGTCACGCCCACCGCCGACCGCGGCGGCAACATCGGCACCGACATCCACGCCGAGGTGAGCGACGTGGACCGCAGCATCTCGGTGCGCGCCAACGGCTTCGAGGTGCCGGGCTTCCGCCTGCGCGAGGTGAAGACCAGCGTGACGGTGCACGAGGGCGAGACCATCGTGCTGAGCGGGCTCTACAACTACAGCGAGGACAAGGAGGTGGCCAAGATGCCGCTGCTCGGCCACATCCCCATCCTCGGCGAGCTGTTCAAGAGCCGGAACTTCATCGACCACAAGACCGAGCTGGCCATCCTGGTGACCCCGCACCTGATCTCGCCGGAGAGCGGGAAGGTGAAGAAGATCATCGACGACGCGCACAAGACGTACGAGAAGGCCGCCGACTCGGTGTCGTTCTCCGTCTTCGACTAGCGAGGACCCGCGATGTCACTCAGCGTCGTGGTCACCGAGAAGGGCGGCAGCGGACGGCGGCTCGGATTCGAGTCGCGCGAGATCAGCGTCGGACGGGGCGAGGAGAACGACATCTGCCTCCCACGGCGCAACATCTCCAAGAAGCACACCCGCATCGCGCTCGAGGACGGCGCCGTGGTGGTGCGCGATCTGGAATCGACCAACGGCACCTGGGTGAACGGCAACCGGCTGGAGGCACCGCAGCCGGTCCTCCCCTCCGACCGCATCGTCATCGGCGACTTCACGCTGGCCGTCGAGGCGCCTGGAGCGCCGGCGCCCGCGCGGCGAGAACCGGCGGCGCCCCCGCCGCAAGCAGCCGGCCTGGCCCCGGCGCCGGAGCAGGCGGGCGGGACCTGCGGCCAGACGCTGCGCAGGGTGCACGACCGGCTGATCGAGGCGCTGGACCTGCGCCGGCTGGATCTCGATGCGCTGGGCTCGGACGAGCTGCGCGGGAAGGCCGAGGCGCAGGTGCGCCAGATCGTCGCGCGGATGGATCAGGCCGGCGAGCTGGACGCGTCGCTCGACCGCGAGGAGCTGGTGGGCGACGTGCTCAACGAGGCGCTGGGCCTCGGCCCGCTGGAGCACTACCTCGCCGACGAGAGCGTCACCGAGATCATGGTCAACGGCCCAAGCCAGATCTACGTGGAGCGCCAGGGCCGCCTGCAGCGCGCGGACAAGACCTTTAGCTCGGCGCAGGCGGTGCTGGGCGTGATCGAGCGCATCGTCGCGCCGGTGGGCCGCCACATCGACGAGTCCTCGCCGCTGGTGGACGCGCGCCTTCGCGACGGCAGCCGCTTCAACGCCATCATTCCGCCGCTCGCGCTCAAGGGGCCGACCATCACCATCCGCAAGTTCAAGCGGGACCTGCTCACCACCAGGCACCTGATCGAGTTCGGCGCGCTCACCGCCGGGATGGCCGAGTTCCTCGACACCTGCGTCAAGGCGAAGCGCAACCTGGTGATCTCGGGCGGCACCGGCTCGGGGAAGACCACGCTCCTCAACGTGCTCTCCAGCTTCATTCCCCCGCGCGAGCGCATCGTCACCGTCGAGGACGCCGCCGAGCTGCAGCTCACCCAGGACCACTGGGTGCAGCTCGAGGCGCGGCCCGCCAACATCGAGGGCAAGGGCCAGATCGCCATCCGCGACCTGGTGCGCAACTCGCTGCGCATGCGCCCCGACCGCATCGTGGTGGGCGAATGCCGCGGCGGCGAGGCGCTGGACATGCTCCAGGCCATGAACACCGGCCACGACGGCTCGCTCACCACGCTGCACGCCAACTCCCCGCGCGACGCGCTCTCGCGCCTGGAGACCCTGGTGTTGATGAGCGGCATGGAGCTGCCGGTGCGCGCCATCCGCGAGCAGATCGCCAGCGCGGTGCACCTGGTGGTGCAGCAGACGCGCTTCGCGGACGGCTCGCGCAAGGTGACGGCCATCTCCGAGATCTCCGGCATGGAGATGGACGTGATCACGCTGCAGGACATCTTCCGCTTCGAGCAGGACGGGTTCGACGCGGAGGGCCGCGTCGCGGGAAGGTTCGTCGCCACCGGGTTCGTGCCCAGGTTCTACGAGGAGATGCGGCGGCGCGGCATCCCCATGAACATGGAGATCTTTCGCGAGAAGGCGTGATCGGGGGCGAGGCGCGCTCGCGGGAGCGGGTGCGGGCGGCCGACGTGGGCGACGCCCATAATGGCCGCCAGCCCGGCCGGAGACGCGAGTGGCCGATCGCACAAAACAGGAGCCACCCCGCGAGGATCTGATGCTAAAACCCGCGGCCGATGCCCTCCCTCTGGCTGGTCGACGGCTCGCACGCCATCTTCCGCGCCTACCACGCCCTGCCCCACCTCTCCACGCGAAAGGGCGTGCCCACCAACGCGGTGTACGGCTTCACCACCATGCTCCTGCGCGCGCTGCGGGAGGGCAATCCCACCCACTTCGCGGTGGCCTTCGACGAGGAGGCCAAGGCGAAGCGCAGCGAGATCTACCCCGAATACAAGGCCACCCGCGGCGCGCCGCCCGACGACCTGATGCCCCAGTTCCCGCTGGTGCGCCGGGTGCTGGAGGCGATGCGCATCCCGGCCATCGGTTTTCCCGGCTACGAGGCGGACGACGTCATCGCCACCCTGACCCGCCGCGCGCGCTCTCTCGGCTGGGAGGTGGTCATCGTCACCGGCGACAAGGACCTGATGCAGCTCGTCGACGGGAGCGTGCGCTCCTACGACTCCATGTACGAGAAGTGGTACGGCCCCGCCGAGGTGGAGGAGAAATGGGGCGTGCCGCCCGCGCAGGTGGCCGACCTGCTCGCGCTCACCGGCGACAAGATCGACAACGTCCCGGGCGTTCCCGGCGTGGGAGAGAAGACGGCAGCGGCGCTGCTCAAGGAATACGGCAGCCTGGACGGAGTGCTCGCCAACGCGGCCGCGGTGAAGAAGCCGAAGCTCCGCGAGAACCTGCTCGCCAGCATCGAGAAGGTGCGCCGCGCGCGGCAGCTCATCTCGCTCTACGGGGAGCTGCCGTTGCCGGTCCAACTCGAGGATCTGGAGCGCAGGCAGATCGACGAGCCGCGCGCGCGGCAGCTCTTCACCGAGCTGGAATTCGTACGCCTGGTCAAGGACCTGCCGCGGCCGGCCCCCACCCGACCCTCCGGCGCGCGGTCGATGGCCACCAGCCTGGAGGAGGTGGAGCGGCTGGTGGCGCGGGCGCGCTCCGCGGGCCGATTCGCCGTCCTCACCCTGACCAGCGAGGACGAGCCGCTGCGGGACGAGCTGCTCGGCGTCGCCATCTCGCTCGCCGACGAGTCGGTCTACGTGCCGCTCGGACATCGCCCGCAGGGCGGCTCCTCCGGGGCGCTCTTCGCGCCCGCCGGGCTCTCGCGAGAGAAGGCGGTCGCACTGCTCCGGCCGCTCCTCGAGGACGCGGCGCTGGTCAAGGACGGCCACGACCTCAAGCGCGACATTGACGCCTGGTCGCGGGCGGGAGTGGAGCTGCGCGGCCTCGGGGTCGATGCGCGGCTGGCGAGCTACCTGCTCGATCCCACCGGCAGGGACCATTCGCTGGCGCAGACCGCGCGCGAGCGCATCTCCTGCGAGCTGCCGGCGCTGAAGGACCTCTGCGAGCGGACCGGAAAGGGCAAGAAGGCCACGCCGCTCGCGGAGGTGCCGGTCGACGAGGTCGGCGCGGCTGCCTGCGCGCTGGTGGAGGGCGCGCGGCTGCTCGCCCAGGCGCTCGGCGAAGACCTGCGCGCCGACGCCGAGCTGATCAAGCTCTACGAGGAGATCGAGCAGCCGCTCATTCCCGTGCTGGCGCGGCTGGAACTGACCGGCATCCGCATCGACGTCCCCCGGCTGCAGAAGCTCTCGGAGGAGATCGGCAAGCAGATCGACGCGCTGCTTCAGGAGATCTTCCAGCTCGCCGGGGGCGAGTTCCTGCCCGGCTCCACCCAGCAGCTCGGAGACGTCCTCTACAAGCGCCTCGGACTTCCGGTGCTCCGGCGCGGCAAGACCGGTCCCTCCACCGACCAGGAGGTCCTGGAGGAGCTGGCCCTGCAGCACCCGCTTCCGGCGAAGGTGCTGGAGCACCGGCAGCTCACCAAGCTGAAGAACACCTATCTCGACGCGCTCCCCGCCGTGATCGGCCGCGACGGACGTCTGCATACGACCTTCGACCAGGCGGTGGCTGCGACCGGACGCCTCTCCAGCGTGAACCCGAATCTGCAGAACATCCCCATCCGCACGCCGGTGGGCGCGAAGATCCGCGAGGCGTTCGTGCCCGAGCCGGGCTGGAAGCTGCTCAGCGCCGACTACTCGCAGATCGAGCTGCGCGTCCTGGCTCACATCTCGGGCGATCCGGTGCTGCGCGCGAGCTTCGAATCCGGCGAAGATCTCCATGCCCGGACCGCGGGGGAGACCTTCGGCGTCCCCCCCGGCGAGGTGACCCGGCAGCAGCGCGACATCGCCAAGATGATCAACTACGGCATCGCCTACGGTCTGTCCGCCTTTGGCCTTGCCCACCGGCTGGGGCTGCCCAAGAGCGAGGCCGGCGAGATCATCGAGCGGTACTTCGCGCGCTACTCGCGGGTGAAGCAATGGCTGGACGACACCATCGCGGAGGCGCGCAGCAGCGGCATGGTCAAGACGCTCTTCGGCCGCCGCCGCTACCTGCCCGACATCAACAGCAAGAACCCCAGCGCCCGCAGCGCCGCGGAGCGCACCGCGGTGAACACGCCCATCCAGGGCACCGCCGCCGACCTGGTGAAGCGCGCCATGTTGAACGTGGACGCGGCGCTTCGGGGTAGATTCAGGGCGCGCATGCTCCTCCAGGTCCACGACGAGTTGGTGCTGGAGGCGCCGGCCGCGGAGCTGGAGGAAGTGGGCCCGCTGGTCAAGGCACAGATGAGCGCCGCGGCGCAACTGGCCGTGCCTCTGGTGGTCGAACTGGGAGAGGGAGAGACATGGGCAGAAGCACACTGATCGCGCTGGTCCTGCTCTCGGCCTGCAGCCGCGATCTGCCGCCGCTCCCGCAGCGGCCCGACGGCGGAACGGTCTGCATCGCCGGCAGCCATACCTGCTTCCCGGGCTCGCGCTGCGTCGGCAACCTGTGCGTCGCCACCTGCACGGGCGGGAGCGCATGCGCCGCCGGAAGCTACTGCGGCGGGCCCGCATTCCCCAACGACGTCTGCGCGCCGATTACCCCCACCGGCTGCACGACATTCAACGACTGTCCCTTCCCGCAGGACTGCCTGCTCGGGCGTTGCGCGGCGCGGGAGGTGGCGGCCGACGGAGGCGTCCAGCTCTGCGCGCTGGGATCGGTGTCCGACGACTGCGCGCCCGACGCGGTGTGCACGGTGCTCCAGGGCCTGCCCACCTGCATCGGACTTCCCTCCTGCGGCGCCGACGGCGGGTGCGCCGGCGCCTCGCTCTCGCGCGCCTGCAACATGCTGCCCGACGGCGGCCAGATCATCCCCGGCAAGGGCCGCATCTGCCTGCTCGAGCAGTGCCTCACGGAGGGGGATTGCACCCCCGGCGTCCACTGCGCGCACCTCAATTCGTCGGTGCAGTTCGGCAAGTGCCAGCAAGGGTTGTTCGGAGACCCGTGCCTCGCCGACCGGCCCGACTGCAACCCGAACCTCTCCTGCATGGATGCGGGCGTGCTCGCCGACGGAGGCGTACAGCCCGGCCGCTGCTCGTGCACCGACGGCGGCATCAACCCCGACGGCGGGTGCGACTGACCGCCGCGAGGACGGCTACTGGAAAGCGATGGAGGCGATGCCGTTCCCGCTGCCGCCCACCTCGGCGCCGGCGATGGCCTGGACCACGCAGCCGGATGCCTGCTCGTCCCGGACCGAGTCCATGATGACCTTGGGTTCGCGCACCCGGCCGCCCTGGACGGAGAAGGAGAGCAGGAGATTCCCGCCGCGCTGCGCCGCCGCGGCGCACCGGTCGAGGGCGCGCTGCGCCGCGGAGAGCCGCGCGCGCCCTTCGTCCTCCTGCGGGGCGCCGTCCGAGTCGAGCGTCACCTTCTCGACCCGCGCCTTCTGCGGCCCGGTGCCCACCGGCTCGCCGTCCTCGTTGGCCGCGGCCAGCACGCCTTCGGCGCCCACCAGCTGCCAGGAGCGCACGCGCCCGGCGATTCGCCACGCCTCCGCGGCCGGGTTGCCCGCGCAGCGTCCGGCGGCGGGCTTCCACACCACCCGCAGCCGAAGCGTTCCGGCCTTCTTCTCGCGGCTCCAGGCGCTCACCTGCTCCGGCCGGGCGCTGAAGGCCACGTCGTCGATGCCCTCCAGGTCGAGCGAGAGCATGTCGTCGAGGGCGCGCACCGGCCGGTCGCCGTCCAGCTCCAGGGCCAGGTCCCCGGCGCGGTAGCGGCCGAACGCAAAGCCCTTCGAGGGGACCTCCACCTCGTACCAGCGCGAGAGCGCCGCCTCGCGGCGGGCCAGCGCAGCCTTGCGCGCGGCGACGCGCTCGGCCGGATCGAGGTCGGCCTCGGCGGGCTGCGCGCGCAGCGTGTGGCACAGCTCCTTGAGCTGCGACTCCTGCGTGAGAACCCGTGCGTCCTGCGGCTGCGATGCGGCGAGAAGGAACGCGATGAGCACCATGCTTCCGAGGATAAGGCTCCCCGGTCGCCGGGCAAAGCGGTCAGCGGACCAGGTGCAAGGCCGCCGGCAAAAGGCTGAACCCGGCGGGCAGCGTGCCGATGCGCTCGCCGTCCACCTCCACGCCCGCGCCCGGCGCGGCGGAGGTCACCTCGACGCTCCGGGCTGTGCGCGTGCGCGTACCCTCGAGCCTGACGTGGGAGCCGTCGTACATGGAGCCGCTCTTGAGCACGAAGTCGGAGAGCCCGTAGCCACTCCAGACGGTGACGTGGAAGAGGCCGTCGTCGAGCAGCGCCTCCGGCGCCACCATCATGCCGCCGCCGAAATAGCGGCCGTTGGCGATGGCCAGGGTGGTGACCGAGAGCTCCTCTGCGGGCGCACCGTCGAACGAGGCGCGGATGCGCAGGTCGCGCCATCCAGCGAGCGCGCGCAGCGAGGCGAGCATGAAGGTGAGCTTGCCGCCCAGGACCTTGCTGGATCGGTTGGCGATCTCCACCACCCGCGCGCCCACGCCCACCTCTCCGACGTTGATGAAGTAGCGGCTCTCGCGGATGCCCCGGTCGGTGGTGTAGTCCACCCGTCCCACGTCGACCAGGCCGGGGGCGCCGCGAAGGCGCGCAGCGCTGCGGGAGAGGTCCCCGTCGAGGGAGATGGATCGGCGCAGGTCGCCGCCGGTGCCGCGCGGCAACACCGCCAGGGCCGCGGTGGGGCTCACCTTGCGCGGCGGCTCGCCCGGCACCGCCGGCTCGAAGAAGCCGTTCACCACCTCGTTGATGGTGCCGTCGCCGCCCACCGCGACGATGAGCTGGTAACCCGCGCGCAGCGCCTGCCGCGTCAGCTCGCAGGCGTGCAGCGGGCGATCGGTGAACGCGTGGTCGCACTCGCCCAACGAGCCGCGCACCGCCTGCGCGATGGCGTCGAAGTGGCGGCCGGTGCCGCCGTGGGCGGAGCGCGGATTGACGACCAGGAATGGCTTCACGGAGCGGCAGCCTACCTCAGCGCGGCGTCGGAGCGGGGGTCTCGCGCCCGCTCCCGGCATCGGGCAGCGGCGGCTGAAGGCGCGGCTCGGGCGTCCAGGCAATGCCCCACGCGGAGAGCACGGCGGCGCCGACCAGGAAAGCGGCGGTCACCCAGCGCGGGAACGGCACCATCACCGCCACCGCCACCCAGGCTGCCGCGAGCGCCTGCGCGCGGGCCCAGCGAGGGCTCTGCGGCGCCTCGAAGAGGGCCGCGAGCGCTCCGGCCACCGGGGCGGCCAGCAGCGCAAGCGGCGGATAGAGCGCGTGCGCCGCGCCGATGGCGGCGCCCGCCAGCGCCGCGGCCTGGATCCACCGCGCGCGCGCCTGCCGGAAGCAGGCCCACTGCAGCAGGCCCACCAGGGCGCCGCCAATCACGCCGCCGAGGACGTCGCCGAGCTCGGAGAGGAAGGGGATGGTGAGCTGCAGCGACTGCCAGATCATGCCCGCGAGGTGCATGCCCAGCACCTGCGCTCCCTGCGGCACCACGAAGGCCGCGACCACCATGGCGGCCGTCCAGAGGAAGAGCCGCCGGCGCGTCACTGCGGCGCCTTCACCGGCGCGATGTGCAGCTCGCGAAGCTGCCCGGGGTCGACGTCGCCGGGCGCGTCGGTCATGAGGTCGGTGCCCTTCTGCGTCTTGGGGAAGGGAATCACGTCGCGCAGCGACTCCGCGCCCGTGAGCAGGAAGGCGAGCCGATCCATTCCCAGGGCGATGCCGCCGTGGGGAGGGGCGCCGAAGCGCAGCGCCTGCAGCAGGAAGCCGAACTTCCGCTCCGCCTCTTCGTGGGAGATGCCCATGGCCGCGAAGACCTTCTGTTGAAGGCCCGGGTCGTGGAGGCGGATGGAGCCGCCGCCGATCTCGAATCCGTTCAGCACCAGGTCGTAGCGATAGCAGAGGACCTTTCCCGGATCCTTCTCGAGATACTGAATGGATTCATCGTGGGGACGGGTGAAGGCGTGGTGCGCCGCCACCCAGCCCTTGCGCTCCTCGTCGTACTCGAAGAGCGGCGGGTCGACGACCCAGAGGAACCTCCATGAGTCGGCACTCTTCGGGTCGCGCGGCCCGTACTCGGGGATGAGGCCGAGCTTCTTGCCCAGGTAGAGGCGCAGGTTCGCGAGCACGGTGTGGACCAGGCTCTCCTTGCCGAACTGGAAGAGCAGGACGTCGCCCTCCTGTGCGCCGCAGGCCGCGTTGATGGCGGCGCGCGCCGCGGGCGTCACCGACTTCGCCAGCGGGCTCTGCGTCCAGTTGCCCTGCGCATCGACCTTGGCGCGCGCAAGCCCCTTCGCGCCCATGCCCTTGGCGATCTCCTCCAGCTTGTCCGTCTCGGTGCGCGAGAAGGCGGCGCTGGCGGGGATCTTCAACGCCTTGACGATCTGTCCGGGCGCGGGCGCGGCGAAGGGCTGCCACATGGGAATTCCCGCGCCCTCGTGCTCCGCGACCAGCCCGGTGAGGTCGACGTGCTGCATGCCGAAGCGCAGGTCGGGCTTGTCGTTGCCGTACTCGCGCATGGACTGGGCGAACTGCATGCGCGGGAAGGGCCGGGGAATCTCCACCCCGAGCACTTCTTTCCACAGCGCGGTGACCAGTTGTTCCACCACCGCGAAGACGTCGTCCTGGGTGACGAACGACATCTCGATGTCGATCTGGGTGAACTCCGGCTGCCGGTCGAGGCGCAGGTCCTCGTCGCGGAAGCACTTCACGATCTGGAAGTAGCGGTCGAATCCCGCCACCATGAAGAGCTGCTTGAAGAGCTGCGGGCTCTCCGCCAGCGCGTAGAACTTGCCCGGGCTCAGCCGGGCGGGGACGAGGAAGTTGCGGGCACCCCCCGGAGTGTACTTGACCAGGAAGGGGGTCTCCAGCTCGAGGAACCCGAGCCCGCCCAACGTCGTGCGCGTGACCGCGTTCATGCGGCTGCGCTTGATCAGGCTTTCCTGAAGGGGCGGGCGGCGCAGGTCGAGGTAGCGGTAGTGGAGCCGCTTTTCCTCGGCAGTGTCGATCTTGTCCTCGATGAGGAAGGGCGGCGTCTCGCTGCGGTTGAAGATGGTGAGCTGGCTCGCGTGCACCTCGATCTCGCCGGTGACCAGCCGCGGGTTGACGTTGCCGCCGCGGGAAACCACCTTGCCGCGCACCCCGATGCAGTACTCGTAGCGCAGCTCCTGGGAGAGGTCGTGCAGCTCCTTTCCCGAGTCGGCCTCGAACACCACCTGGGTGAGGCCCTGGCGATCGCGCAGGTCGATGAACACCGCGCCGCCGTGGTCGCGGCGGTTGTGGACCCAGCCGAAGAGGACCACTTCCTTGCCCACGTCCTTCGAGGTGAGCTCCCCACAGGAGTGGGTGCGTTTCAGCTCGCGGATGAAATCGGCCACGTACGGTCCTCCAGCCTGCAGCGCGTCGCGTCCATCGGCGCAAGCCGCGCCGGCGCCCGGGTTAGACCACGAAAGACAGCCGATGTCCTGCTGCAGTGGCAAGCCGGCGAGCGCCCGTCTGCTGCCGTTTGGCAATGGCGTTGCAGATTCCCCTGGCATGGGACGCTTCTTTCTCTCCGGCCAGACCACCTGCGCGCTGCTCCTCGGCGCGGGCCTGCTCTTGCGCGCGCAGGCGGCGCTGAAGCCGGCAGACGCAGTGGCCGCGAGCGGCACGCCGCGGACGCGGCCTTCGGAGATGATGGCCGACCGCGCCCCGCGCCTGCCGCGGGCGCCGGAGGCCGCAGTGAAGCCCGCGGCCACCCGCCGTGTGCACGGGAGTTCCCACAAGAGGAAGGGCTTCGCACACCGTACCGGGCGCCACGCGGCGCGCCGGTGCGGCGTCACGCTTGCAGGGCGTTCCGTCCGGTGCGGATAGGTGCGGGGGGCGGCAAGTGAACTCGGGCGACAGCAGGACCAAGGGGCGGTCGTACGATCCCATCTGCGGAGTGCGGGTGGACGACGGCATCGGCGCTCCCAGCAGCGAGTACAAGAAGCGCCGGTACTTCTTCTGCTCGGACAAGTGCAAGCACGAATTCGAGCGTGCGGCGGAACGGATCCGCATGCAGGAGGCTGCGCGTGCGGGCGCGCTGTTCACGCACGGCAAGGTGAAGTGGGGGCTGGCATAGGGATGGCGTGAGGGTGGGCGCCGCCGGCGGGCCAGCAGCCGGCGGATTCCTCGAAGATGAGAAGGCGCGGTCCGCCCGGTTGCGGCCCGCGCCTTTCTCGCTTCGGCTCCGGCTGGGCGTGGGGGTTCCGCCGTCGAGGCGCAGGTCTGCGTTCAGGTCCAGGCCCAGGGGCGAAGATCAAGCCGGGCGTACATCCTTCAGCTTGAGCTGCAGCCGTTCGGCTCCGTTCCAGCGATCGACGGACACCTGGAACGCAGCGTCGAGACGTGCGCCCACCGCCAGCGACGTGCCGCCCAGGTTGAAGCCGATGGCGTCGAGCCCGGCAGGGCCGTCCAGCTCGGCCGCGCGCGCCCCTGCCTCGCCCAGGCGCAGCTTGAGGTGGCCCGGGCCCGTGCCCTTCTTGTCGGGCAGGAGCCGCACCTCGTGTGCGGCGAGCTCGCGGCAGAAGAAGACCGGCTCCGGGTTCCCCGCCCCGAACGGCGCCAGCCTGAGCAGCTGCGTCCCCAGCGCAAGGCAAGCCTCGCTCGGATGCAGCTCGGCGTCGATGCGCAGCCGCGGCGAGAGCTGGGAAGGGTCGAGCGACTCCCTGCCCTGCGCCTCGAGCGCCTGCGCGAAGGCGCCGATGCTGGCGGTGGCGAGCGTCACCCCGGCGGCGTGCCTGTGGCCGCCGAACCGGGTCAGGTGGTGGGCGCAGCGCGCCAGCGCGTCGTAGAGATGGAACCCCTCCACGCTGCGGCCGGAGCCCTTGCCCACCGCACCGTCCTCGGCGATGACCACCGCCGGCCGGTGGAACCTCTCCACCAGCCTGGAGGCGACGATGCCGACCACGCCGGCATGCCACCCCGGCGCGGAGACGACGAGCGTGCGGCGCTGCTCCGGGGTACCGAGCTTCTCCGCCCGGGAGATGGCATCCGCGGCGATGCGCGCCTGCAGCTCCTGCCGCTCGGCATTGGCCCGGTCGAGTTGCTCGGCAAGCCGCCGGGCCTCGCGCGGATCCTCGCTGAGCAGGAGCCGCACGCCCACCGAGGCGTCGTCGAGGCGGCCTGCGGCGTTGATGCGGGGGCCGAGCTTGAACCCGACGTCGCCCGCGCTCACCTCGCCCGCGAGCTGCGCCACCGACTTGAGCGCGAGCACGCCGGTGCGCGCTCCCCGCGCGAGCTCGCGCAGCCCGAAGTGGACCAGGATGCGGTTGGGGCCGGTGAGGGGCACGACGTCGGCGATGGTGCCCAGCGCGACGAGGTCGAGCATCTCGCGCAGGTTGGGCTCGGGGCGGGTCTTGAACCAGCCCGCTTCCCGCAGCGTCTTGCGCAGCGCGAGCAGCAGGTGGAAGGCCACCCCCACCGCCGCCAGCTCGCGCCCGGGAAAGGTGCAGCCCGGCTGGTGCGGGTTGAGGATGGCCACCGCCCGCGGCAGGTCCTGCGAGGCGGTGTGGTGGTCGATGACCACCACGTCGAGCCCGAGCCGCGCCGCAGCCTCCACCTCCGCCACCGCGGTGACGCCGCAGTCAGCGCTGACCACCAGCCGGGTGCCGCGGGCCGAGAGCTTCTCCAGCGCGGCCAGGTTCAGCCCGTAGCCTTCCACCAGCCGGTGGGGCACGTAGAACTCCACCCGGCCGCCCAGCTTGCGCAGCACCGAGACGAGCAGCGCGGTGCTGGTGACGCCGTCCACGTCGTAGTCGCCGTAGACGCAGATGGGCTCGGACGCCGCGAGCGCGCGCTGCAGCCGCGCCACCGCGGCGTCGATGCCCTTGAGCCCGAACGGGTTGGGCAGGTGCTCGAGGCGGGGTTCGAGGAACCGTTCCGCCTCGGACGGCTGGCGATGGCCGCGCGCCCAGAGCACGCGCCCGACCGCGGCCGGCACCCCGAGGAGGGACGCGAGCCGCGCTCCCTCCGCCATCGCATCGCGGCCGGTGCCGTCGCCGAACTGCCAGCGCATGCCCGCGTGGTACCACGCGGGTCCGACAAGCGAGCAACCGATCGCCGAACCGCGCGAAATGCCTGGTGCTGCCGCTCGGAAGTTCGTTCCGGGATCACGTGCGCGGCCCGGCCGGGAGTCCGGCCGCAAGCCGGGGGCGGCTCAGCGAGCTGCGGCAGCCGGACGCGGCGAGTCGGTCTTCTTCGGCGGCTTCGGCTTGGCCGCCTCGATGGCCTTGCGCTGGGCGGTGTGCTCCTCGAGCCAGATGGTCATCGGGCTGGCGATGTACCAGGTGGAGTACGTGCCCGAGACGATGCCCACCAGCATGGCGGCGGCGAAGTCCCAGATGGTGCCGACGCCGTAGACGAGCAGGCCCACCAGCGACAGCGCGGTGGCGCCCGAGGTGAGGATGGTGCGCCCCAGCATCTCGTTGATGGAGAGGTTGATCAGGTTGCGCAGCGGCATGCCCTTGTGCCGCTTCGCGTTCTCGCGGATGCGGTCGTAGATGACGATGGTGTCGTTCACCGAGTAGCCCACCACGGTGAGGATGACGGTGACCGAGGTCAGGTTGAACTCGTGCCGGCTCACCAGGAAGAAGCCGAGGGTGATGATGGCGTCGTGGATGAGGGCGATGACCACGCCGGGCGAGAAGCGGAACTCGAAGCGGAAGCCGACGTAGACGAGGATCATCCCCATCGCGTAGAGCACCGCGAGGATGCCG
>DASSQZ010000259.1:0-22541 GCA_035702105.1 Myxococcales bacterium
TGCAGGCGAGCGCGCAGCTGCGCTGGTCGGGGATGCTCGCCCTGGCGCGCGAGCAGGCGCGGCTCGCCGGCGACCGGCTGGTGCTCCTGCAGCCGGTGCCGCACGCGCAGGTGCGCGGGGCGCGGTTCTACGACCTCTTCCTCGACCGGACGCGCTGGCCCGACTTCATGCGCGAGGGCAGGCAGAGCGCGCGGCAGGCGCTGCAGCGGCTCGCTGCCGGCGTGCCCGCCCCGCGGCCGCTCAACGCGGCGTGATCTCCGCGCGGCTCCGCGCCGCGGTGGCGCGCTTCTCCGACCACCCGTGCGAGGTGGTCGCGTGCGGCTTGGTCTGCCCGCGGCGCCTGCGCACGTAGTCCTGGAGCTGCCGGCGGATGGCGGCGAACGCGTCGGCCACCGCCGCCCGCACGTCGGCCTCCCTGCGATCGGGCGGCTCGCGGCCGGTGACCAGCTCCGCGCCGGGCACCGTCACCTCCACGTGCACGTGGAAGTGCTCGCCCGGGCGGCCGCGGCGGTGCGGCTGCTCCACCACCACGCGGCAGCTCCCCAGGTGACGGTAGAAGCGCGCAAGGCCGGACGCCTTGCGCCGGATCAGCGTGGTGAGGCCATCGGACTCGGTCATTCCCCGGTATTCGATCTGCAGCGGTGCATTCATGGGCTTGCTCCCTGGTGCAATTCCTTCGCCGCGCCGCGCACGGATGCGAAAGGCCGATGTGCCGCGATTGCGCGCCTTTCGCGGTGCGATGCGCCGACACGCTCCACCGGCTCCCTCCCCGAGGCAATGCGCGGATCGTGCCATCTGCCCCGTGCAGGGGTTGCGAGCTTCCCGCGAACGGGCTGCGCCGGCGCGGCGGACCGCAAGTTGCACGAAGAAGGCGGGCAGGGAGGACGCCCATGCTGACGCGCTTCCGCAACCGCCACGAGGCGGGACAGGCGCTGGCAACTGCGCTGATGCCGATCCGCCGCGAGCGCCCGGTGGTGGTGGCGCTTCCGCGCAGCGGCGTGCCGGTGGCCGCGGTGATCGCGCAGGCGCTGCAGGCGCCGCTCGACATCGTGGTGACGCTCAAGCTCGCTCCACCCGGCGATCCGGACCTGGCGGTCGGCGCGCTCGCGGAGGGCGGCGCCTCGTACATCGATCCCACCGCCGTGGGCGTTCTCGGGATCTCCCATGAGGACCTCTCCCAGCTTGCCGAGGCCGAGGCGGTGGAGCTGCGGCGCAGGGTGCGGACCTTGCGCGGAGAGCGGCCGCCCCTGGACGTCGAGGGAAGGACGGTCATCCTCGTGGACGACGGAATCGCCCGCGGCGCCAGCGTGCGGGCGGCCCTGCGCTCCCTGCGCCAGCGGCGACCGCGCAGGATCGTCGTGGCGGCGCCGGTGATCGCGCCCGACACGCTGCACGAGCTGCGCGAGGAGTGCGACCAGGTGGTCTGCCTGTCATCGCCCAAGCTCTTCGGCGCGGTGGGGTTCTGGTACCAGGACTTCACCCGCGTCACTGACGAGGAGGCGCTCGCGCTGCTGGAGCGCGCCCGCGGCCAGCCCGCGTCGCCTCCAGAACCGCAGGCCGGCCCGGCGCCGCCGGAGGGACCGGTGGAGATGGAATGGGACCCGTGGATCGAACGGAGGCTGTCATGAGCGTGTTCGAGCTGGGGAAAGCCGAGATGTGGATCAACCAGATCTGCGCCGAGCTGGGTTCGAGGGACGAGGAGCGCGCCTACCTGGCGCTGCGGGCCTCCTTGCACGCGCTTCGCGACCGGCTGCCCGTACAGGAGGCGGCGCATCTGGCCGCGCAGCTTCCGATGATCATCCGCGGGCTCTTCTTCGAGGGCTGGCATCCCGGAACGCGCCGCCCGCGCTCGCGCAGCCGGCACGGCTTCCTCGAGCAGGTCGCGCGCGAGATCCCCGCCGGGGCGCTGGAGCCGGAGGCGGCGGTGCGGGCCGTCTTCGCCGTGCTCGCCAAGCACGTCTCGCCGGGACAGATCGAGAACGTCCGTCACACGCTTCCGCACCGGCTCGCGGATCTCTGGAGCGCGCAGCGGGTGGAGGGGAATGGCGCATGGACCTCAATCTGATCCTCTGCGCGGTGGACGCGGGGCCGGAGCGCGAGCCCGCAATCCGCCACGCCGCGCTGCTCGCGAAGGAGCTGCGCGCGGAGCTGCTGCTCATCCACGTGGTGCCGGAGTGGCCCTTCGGGCCGTCGGCGCCCGCCTGGACCGAGGAGCACGAGGACTGGATCGCCTTCGCCGCCGAGCAGCGGGGCGAGCCGGTCCATCTCGAGCTGATGGCCGGCGACGCGGCGAACGTGATCGTGGACTACGCGCAGCGCTCGCGCTGCCGGCTCATCGTGCTCGGCTCGCGCGCCCGCGCGGCCGTCCAGTATTCGCTCGGGTCGGTGGCGGCCAAGGTGGTTGCCTGCGCGCCCTGCCCGGTCCTGGTGGTCCCCCCCGGCGCGCAACGCGCGTCGGCTCCCCACGGAAAGGCGGCTTGATCGTGCCCTCAACCCTTGCCATCCGGCTGGTGCAGGTCCAGCCCACCCACTTCCTCGCCGTCGAGGGAAAAGGAGAGCCCGAAGGCGCGGCTTTCGGCAAGGCCGGCGAGGCGCTGCTCCGCGTGGCCGAAGCCGTCCGCGCGCGTCACGCGGCCGCCGGCCGCGACTTCCCGCTCGCGCAGCCCGAGGTCCTGGTCTGGCCGGATGCGCCTGCATGGCAGCTCCTGCTCAAGGTGCCGGACACCGTCCGCCCCGGCGAGGTGATGGCCGCGCGCCGGAGCTTCCACGCGGTGCACCGAGAGGAGTGCCGGGGCGTCCGGCTCGTGCGCCTGGAGGAGGGCACCTGCCTGGAGGCGGAGTGGGCGGGCCGCGGCTCCAGCGAGCTCGTCGCCGCGCTGGCTGCCAAGGCCCGGGAGCTCGGCACCGCCCTGGTGGATCCGCGTCACGAGATCCGCAGGCCGGGCGGGATCCTGGTGCGGCAGCGCCTCGCCCTCGCGGTGGTGAAACCGCCGCGGCGGCCCCTGCGCCACCGCCGCCTGCGCGCTCGCGGCGTTCCGGCACGCTGGAAAGCGCGGGCGTGATCCCCATCGCTTCGGTCTGCGCGGCGCTCGCCGGAGTGGTCGCCGCTCCCGCGGAGCTTCGCTGGGTGGATGGCGGCAGGCCCACGCCGCAGGCCATCGCGCTCGTGGAAGTGCTCAAGGCTTCTGCGCTCGAGGCGCTGGATCCGGAGGATTACGGCGCGGGGCTGTGGGACGGCCGCATGGCCGACTTGTCTTCCCGCGGCCAGCGCGCGTTCGACAAGGCCCTGACCGCCGCCGCGGAGCGGTACGTGGCCGACCGCCACACGGGGCGCGTCAACCCGGGACACGCGGGCGCGAGCCTGGACAAGCCGGCTGCAGGCGACGTGCGCGCCTTCGTCCGCCGCCTCGCCACCGCCGCCGACGTGCGGGAGATGCTGCGCGAGACCGACAAGCCGTTCCCCCCCTATCAGCGGCTGCTCGGCGCCTACCGGCAGTACCTCGCGCTCGCGCGGCGCGATCCGGGCGGCGGCCTGCCGCGGCTGCGCGGCATCGTCGATCCCGGCGGCCGCTGGAGCGGCGTGCCGCGGGTCGCCGAGCTCCTCGCGCTGACGGGCGATCTGCGTGGAGCGCGGGCGGGAGCGGGCGATGGATACGACCCGGCGCTCGCCGGCGCCGTCCGGCGTTTCCAGCAGAGGCACGGGCTGCTTCCGGACGGCCGCCTCGGCTCGCGGACGGTGCGCGCGCTGAACGTCCCCTTCGCCCGCCGGGCGCGCCAGCTCGAGCTCGCCATCGAGCGGCTGCGCTGGCTGCCGCAGACCCTCGCGGCGCCGCTCGTCGTGGTGAACATTCCCGAGTACCGGCTGCGCGCCTACGGCATGGGCGAGGCGCTGGAGATGAACGTGGTGGTGGGGCGGGCGTTCCGGTACAGGACGCCGGTGTTCGCCAGCACGCTGCGCGGCGTGGTCTTCCGGCCCTTCTGGAACGTGCCCCGCTCCATCGAGCGCGACGAGCTCATCGCGCAGCTCGAGCGCGAGCCCGGGAAGATGGAGGCGCTCGGGTTCGAGGCCGTGGACGCGCGGGGCATTCCCGTGCGCGACGGCGACCTGCCCGGGCGCCTGCGCGGCGAGGAGCTGCGCCTGCGCCAGCGCCCCGGCGCGCGCAATGCGCTCGGGCTGGTGAAGTTCGAGCTGCCGAACCGATTCGGCGTCTACCTCCACGGCACGCCTTCCATGTCGCTCTTCGCCCGGCAGCGCAGGGACCTGAGCCACGGGTGCATTCGCGTCGAGGATGCGGAGACGCTGGCGATGCGCGTGCTCGGCTGGCCGCGCGACCGCGTGGCCCAGGCCATGGCGGGAGATCAGACGCTTCGCGTCACGCCGGAGCGCCCCCTGCCGGTGCTGATCCTCTACTCCACAGCCATCGCCCGCGAGGACGGGAGCGTCCACTTCTTCGACGACGTCTACAAGCTGGACGCGGCGCTCGAACGCGCGCTGGAGCGCGGGCGGGCGCAACGGTTGCCGCCCTCGGCGCTTCTCCTGCCGCAGGGATCGCACCCTTCCGGTGCGGCCCTCCTCTTGCAGTAAATCCGCGTCGATGGAAGCGACCCTCGAGGAGCTGGTCGCAGCCGATGAGGAGCTGCGGGCGCGCATCTCCGCGGCGGAGCGCGCGGCGCGCTCCCGCATCGACGAGGCGAAGCGCCTGCGCGCGGCGCGTGCGGAGGCGCGCGACCGGTCGGCCGCGGCCGGCCTGGAAGAGGAGCTCCGCGAGATCGCTGCGCGCACCGACGCAGAGATCGCGGAGCGGGCGCGGAAGCACGCGGAGTGGCTTCGGGTCAAGGAGCGGGAATCGGCGGCACTGGTCCCGGCCGCCGCGCGGGCGTGGGCCGCCATCGTTCGGGGGAGCGGCCCATGAGGGCGGCCCATGCCTATGCCTACGCCCGCACCCGGGCGCGGAGGTCCGCGCTGCTGCGCCCCGAGCAGCTCGACTCCCTGAGCGCCGCCACCACGCGGCGCGAGGTCGTCGCCGCATTGCGGGCGGCCAACGTCGAGGCCGCCGATCCCGAGGGCGCGCGCAACGCCTGCCTCGCCCGCTTCGTCGCCGACGCAGCGGCGCTGATCGCGAGCTGGCCGCGCCCCGCGCTCCTGCGCGCCATCGTCGGCCTGGAAGAGATCGAGAACCTCAAGCTCGCGTGCCGCGCGCTCCGCCGGGGGCTGCCCGCCGACCAGTGGGTGCCGCTCTGGCGGCCGCTCGGCGCCGTCGCCCGGCTCGCGCCGGAGGCCTTTGCCGGCGGCCTGCCGCTGCGCGCCGCGCTCGACGCGCTGCCGCCCGCGCCCTATGGCGAGGGCGCGCGGCGGGCGCTGCGCGCGCACGACGGCGACCCGGCCGGCTTCGAGATCGCCCTGGACTCGATGGCCTCGTCAGAGCTTCTCGCCGCAGGCGCCGAGAACGCGGCGGATGCGCGGCGGCTCGCGGAGGCGGCGGTGCGGATCCGCGACCTGGATGCGCTCTCGCGAAGCGCGGCCCGAGGGCTGCGTCCGGAGGACGCCGCCGCCGCCACCCTGGTGCTGCGGCGGGAATGGAAACCCGACCTGCTGCAGGCGCTGGCGCGCGGCGAGGTGCCGGAGCCGCTGCGGCGCCGCTGGCCGTCGGCGACCACCCCCGCGGCCCTCCAGGCTTCCCTGCGCGACGACCTGCGCGCCGCCTGCCTCGCCGCCTTCATGGCCATGCCCTTCCGCCCCGCCTCGGGGGCGGCCCTGCTGCTCCTGCGCCGCGACGAGATGCGCTCGGTGGTCTCGGCGGTCGAGGCGCGCTTCAACGCGGGTGGACCCTGATGCTGCACGCCGTTCCCATGATGCACCTGCGGGTGCTGGTTCCGAACCGCGACGCAGCGGCGGTGACCCGCTGCGTGGCCCGGCAGGGCCTCCTGCACCTGATCGATCTGGCGCACGGCCGCGCGCAGGGAGGCCCGCAGGCGTTCGACGTCTCCGAGCTCCTCGCCGGCTACCGCGACCTGGCGGTGCGCATCCGCAGCCTGGCGGGGCGGCTCGGCGCAGATCTCCCCGGACCGCTCGGCGCCCTGGCCAGCACCGGCGAGACGGACTTTGCCCAGGAGCGCGAGCGGCTCGAGGCCGAGCTGCGCCCGCTGGAGACGCAGATCGACGCGAGCTGGCGATCGCTTCTGGCCGCGCGGGAGCGGCGCGCGACGCTGGCGCAGGCGCAGGGGCGCGCGGCCCTGGTCCAGGCCGCAGGAGTGGATCCGGCCCGCGTGCGTCGCGGCCGCTTCCTCGCGCTGCGTCTCGCCCGCGGCTCGGAAGAGGAGGCGACCACCATCGCCCAGCTCCTCGGTCCCGCGTCCTTCGCCGTGCTTCCCCTCGCGCACGGGGGCGAGGACTGGACCTTCGCGGTGGCAGGCCCCGCCGCCATGGCCGAGCGCATCGACTCCGCCCTGCGCGCGGCGGGCTGCGAGCCGGTGGAGCCGGCCGATCCGCCCGATCCCGCCGAGCTGGAGCGCGCCGCCGCCGCGGAGGAGCAGGCCCGCGCCGAGCTCGACGCCCACAAGGAGCGCGCGGTGCCGGTGCTGGGAAAGCTCCTCGCCCGCGCCGAGACCGGGGTGCTGCTCCTCGAGGCGCAGGCGCTCTTCGCCTCGTCGGGGCGCTTCACCGTGCTCTCCGGCTGGGTGCCCGCCCACGCCGCCGAGCAGCTCCGCGCCGCGCTCCGCGAGGCCACCGGCGGGCGCGCCATCATCGATCTCGACCGGCCCGAGGACATGCCCGAGGCCGCGAGCGGCGCGCTGCGCGTGCCCATCCTCCACCGCAACCCGGTCCTGCTGCGGCCCTTCCAGAACCTGGTCCGCCTCTACGGCACGCCCTCGTACGAGGAGATCGAGCCCACCGCCTTCTTCGCCGTCAGCTTCCTGCTCATGTTCGGGATGATGTTCGGCGACGTCGGGCACGGCCTCGTGCTCTTCGCCGCCGGCTTCTGCCTCTTCCGCTTCGTCACCCGCTTCCTCGACTACGGCATCCTCTTGATGGAGGCGGGCGCCGCCTCGATGGTCTTCGGCGTGCTCTACGGGAGCATCTTCGGATTCGAGCACCTGCTCCCGGCCCTGTGGCTGCGCCCCATCCACGACCTGTCGCGGTTCATGGCGGTGGCGGTGACGCTCGGCGGGATCCTGGTCAGCCTGGGATTGATCCTCAACGTGATCAACCAGTGGCGCGCGGGCAAGCGCATCGGAGCGCTCTTCGGGCCCCACGGCCTCTTCGGCGCCTTCCTCTACTGGGTGCTGATGGTCCTGCTGGTCCGCTGGTTCCTGCCGCACACGCATGCGGTGGCGATGTGGGCGGTGGGGGCGCTCTGCGCCGCCGCCGCGGCGCTCCTCTTCCTGCGCCCGATCCTGGTCCGGAAGCTGCCGCGGCGCGAGCCGCGCGGGCCCTCGCCGACCTGGATCTCGGCGCTCGAGTCCGGCATCGAGTTGGTGGACACGCTCTTCTCCTTCTTCACCAACACGGTCTCCTTCGTGCGCATCGCCGCCTTCGCGGCGGTGCACGCGGGCATCTCCGTGGCGCTCTTCGCCATCGTCGATTCGCTGGCGGCGCTGCGCTTCGGCGGCGCGCTGTCGGTCCTGGCGCTGGTGCTCGGCAACGCCGCCGTCATCCTGCTCGAAGGCCTCACCGTCTCGGTGCAGGTGCTGCGCCTCGAGTACTACGAGTTCTTCACCAAGTTCTTCCACGGCGGCGGCGAGCCATTCCGGCCGCTGATGCTGCGTGGGGCAGAGAAGGGAGGAGCGTCGTGAGCGCGCTCCGTCGACTCGTTCTGTTGACCGTGGCCGTCGCCGTGGTGCCCATCGCGGGCCTGTTGATCTTCGCCCGTTCCGGGCAGGCGGCGACTGCCGCAGGGGCCATGGCGGTGGCGCCGGAGGTGGTGCGCTGGGGATTCATCTCCGCGGCGCTGGCCACCGGCCTCTCCGCCATCGGCGCGGCCATCGCGGTGGCGGTGGTGGGCGGCGCGGCGATGGGCGCGGTGGCGGAGAAGCCCGAGCTGGCCGGGCGCGCCCTGGTGTTCGTCGGGCTCGCCGAGGGAATCGCCATCTACGGCCTGATCATCGCCATCATGATCCTGGGGAGGCTGGGATGATCGCGCTGGTCCTCGGCTCCGAGGAGGTGGTGCGCACCTTCGCGCTCGCGGGCGTGGAGGGGTACGCCTGCGAGACGCCGCTCGAGGCGGAGAAGGCCGCCGCGGCGGTGCGGGAGCGGGAGGACGTGGCGCTGGTGCTGGTCAGCGCGAAGGTGCAGCAACTCGCGGCGGCGGCGCTGGCCCGGCTCGAGCGGCCGGAGGGCCCGCCCACCGTTCTGGTGCTGCCGGGAGAAGAGGGATGAAGCCGCAGGGAAGCGCCGCCGCCGTGGTGGCGATGATGCGGGACGATGCCGCCATCGAGGTGGACCGCATCGAGCGCGAGGCGGAGGCGGCGGCCGCGCGCATCGGCGCCGACGAGCCGGAGCAAGGCGTGGCCGCCGACCGGGAGGCGCGCCTGTCTGCTGCTGCGCGCGAGCGCAGGGACCGGCTGGCCCGCGCGGAAGGCGAGGACCGGCGGGCCTCGCTCGACCTGCGCGAGGAGTGGATGAAGAAGGTCATCGCCCAGGGCCGCAAGCTGCTGGAGGATCCCGAGCCGCGCGTCGAGCGCCGCGCGGTGCTGGAGAGGCTGGTGAAGGAGGCGCTGGAGCGGCTGCCGCCGGGCGATCGGGTGGTCTCGGTCTGCGCCGCCGACGCCGGCCTCGTCGATCCGGGCATCCTCGCCGGCGCCACCCTGGGGCCGCCCGCGCAGATCCGCGGCGGATGCATCGCGCGCTCCGGGAACCTCACCGTGGACAACTCCTTCGACGAGCGCGAGCGGCGGCTCGAAACCCGGTGGCGCGCGGCGCTGGCGCGGATGTACGGGCCATGACCTCCATCGGCAGCGTGACGCGGGTCTCGGGCGCGGTGGTCGAGGCGCAGGTCGCCGGCCCGGTGGCGCTGGGAGAGGTGGTCCGGGTGGGCGCGGAGCGGCTGCTCGGCGAAGTCATCGCGCTGCGCGGCCCGGTGGCCACGGCGCAGATCTACGAGGAGACCGACGGGCTCGCCGCGGGCGATCCGTTCGAGGCCGCGGGCGAGCCGCTCATGGTCGAGCTGGGGCCCGGGCTTCTCGGCCAGGTGTTCGACGGCGTCCAGCGGCCCCTCGACAGGCTGGCCGCGGCCCAGGGCGACTTCCTCGAGCGCGGCGCCGTCTCGCCGGCGCTGGATCGCGAGCGCCTCTGGCCCTTCCAGCCGCTCGTCGAGGTGGGGCAGCGGGTGGAGGGCGGCACCGCGGTGGGCACCGTTCCGGAGACCGCGGCGATGCTCCATCGCGTCCTCGTCCCGCCGCAGCTTTCCGGCGAGGTGACCTGGATCACCAAGGAGGCCGCCGTCCGCGTCGAGGACGTGGTCGCCCGCGTCGGCGGGCACGAGCTGCGCCTCTTCCAGACCTGGCGCGTGCGCGAGCGCCGGCCGGTGAAGGCCTGGCTGCCGCCCGCCTTGCCGATGATCACCGGCCAGCGCGTGCTCGACACGCTCTTCCCGCTGCCCCTGGGCGGCTCGGCCGGCATGCCGGGAGGCTTCGGCGCGGGCAAGACGGTGCTGCAGCACCAGCTCTGCAAGTGGTGCGACGCCGACGTGATCGTCTACGTGGCCTGCGGCGAGCGGGGCAACGAGATCACCCACATGCTCCGCGAGCTGCCCCGGCTGGTGGACCCGCGCTCGGGCCGGCCGCTCTCCGAGCGCACCATCATCGTGGCCAACACCTCGAACATGCCGGTGGCGGCGCGCGAGTCGTCCATCTTCACCGCGGTCACCATGGCCGAGTACTACCGCGACATGGGCTACCGCGTGGCGGTGCTCGCCGACTCCACCTCGCGCTGGGCCGAGGCGCTGCGCGAGATCTCCGGCAGGCTGGGGCAGATGCCGGCGGAGGAGGGCTACCCGCCCGATCTGCCCAGCCGCCTCGCCGCCTTCTACGAGCGGGCGGGCAGGGCGCAGACGCTGGAAGGGCGCGAGGGCTCGGTGACGCTCATCTCCGCCATCTCTCCCGCGGGAGGCGATCTCACCGAGCCGGTGACGAGGCACACCCAGGCGTTCACGCGCACCTTCTGGACGCTGGACAAGGACCTGGCGGCGGCGCGCTCCTTTCCCGCCATCGGCGTGCAGGCCTCGTGGGGCGACGTGCCCGCGCCGCTGGAGCTCTGGTGGGAGGAGCACGGCGGCCGCGGATGGGGCCACCTGCGCAGGGAGGCGCTCGCCCTTCTCGGCGAGGCCGCGCAACTGGAAGCCACCGCCCGGCTGCTGGGGGCGGACAGCCTGCCGGAGCGGCAGCGGTTCCTGCTCGGGGTGGCCGCGGTCCTCGAAGAGGCGTTCCTGCAACAGAGCGCCTTCGACGCGCGGGAAGCGCGCGACGAGCCGCCGCGCCAGGTCGCGCTCTTGCGCGCGGTGCTCCACTTCCGCGACCGCGGGCTCTCCGCCATCGAGCGCGGCAAGACCGAGGCGGCGCTGCTCGCGCTGCCGGTCGCCTCCAGGCTGCGCCAGGCGCGGGCGTCAGCCACCGTCGAGGACATCGCTGCGCTGGAGCGCGAGATCGATCTCGCGACCGGGGAGTAGGCCATGGCGGGCATCGAGATCCAGGGGCTGGACGCGCTGCGGGGACCGCTGGCGTTCGTTCCCGGAATCCCCGGCGTCTCGGTGCACGAGGAAGTGGAGCTGACCGGCGGCGACGGCGCGCCGCGGGTGGGCCGGGTGCTCTCGGTCTCGCGCGACGCGGCGGTGGTGGAGATCTTCGGGCCCACCGCCGGCCTTTCGCTGCGGAAGTCGAGCATGCGCTTCCGCGGCGCGCCGCTGCAGATGGGCGTGGGCCGCGAGATGCTCGGCCGGGTGCTCGACGCGCTGGGGCGGCCGCGCGACGGCCTGCCGCTGCCGGCGGTGGAAGATCTCCGGCCCATCTCCGGGGCGGCGATCAACCCGGTGCGCCGCGAGGTGCCGATGGAGTTCCTGGAGACGGGCATCTCCGCAATCGACGCCCTCAACACGCTGGTGCTGGGGCAGAAGCTGCCCATCTTCACCGAGGCGGGGCTGCCGCACGACGCGCTGGTCCGGCAGATCGTCCGGCAGGCGCACGCGCCAGGGGTCGAATCGTTCGCGGTGGTGTTCGCCGCCATGGGCCTGCCGCGTGCGGTAGCCGCCGAATACGTGGCCGACTTCGCCAGCGCAGGCGCCCTGCAGCGCACGGTGGCCTTCCTCAGCCTCGCAGACGATCCTGCCGCCGAGCGCCTGGTGCTGCCGCGCTGCGCGCTCACCGCGGCGGAGTTTCTCGCCTGGGACCTGGGCATGCACGTGCTCGTCATCCTCCACGACGTGACCGCGTACGGCGAGGCGCTGCGCGAGGTCTCCTCCGCGCGCGGCGAGGCGCCCAGCCGCAAGGGCTATCCCGGCTACCTCTATACCGACCTCGCCTCGCTCTTCGAGCGGGCGGGGCGCATCCGCGGGCGGCCCGGATCGATCACGCAGCTCCCGGTGGTGAGCGTTCCTTCCGGCGACCTGACCCACCCCATTCCTGACCTGACCGGCTACGTCACCGAAGGGCAGATCGTGCTCGATCGCGAGCTGCACCGGCGCGGGGTGTATCCGCCGGTGGCCGTGCTGCCTTCGCTCTCGCGGCTGATGGACGACGGCATCGGCAAGGGCCGCACCCGCGAGGACCACGCGCCGGTGGCGCGGCAGCTCTACGCCGCCATGGCCCGGGCGGTGCGCGCGCGGGCGCTCGAGGCCATCATCGGCCTCGACGAGCTGCCCCAGCTCGAGCGCAGCTACCTCGACTTCGGCCGCGCCTTCGAGGAGCGGCTGGTGGCGCAGGGCCCCGACGAGGCGCGCAGCATCGGCGAGACGCTGGACATCGCCTGGAGGCTCTTCTCCCTGCTGCCCGAGGGCGAGCTGCGGCGCATTCCCAGGGAACTGCTCTCGCGCGTGGTGCGCAAGCCATGAGCAAGCCCGCGGTCCGCTCGCGCCTGCCGGAGCTGCGCAGGGCGCGCGACGCGGCGGAGCGGGGCCGCGACGTGCTGGAGCAGAAGCTGGAGCTGCTCCGCCGCGAATGGGCGAAGAGGCGGGAGCTGCGCGAGCGGGCCCGTCTGGTCGCGGAACGGCGCGTGGCGGAAGCGATGAAGGCCGCGCGCGAGGCGCGCATCGAGCTGGGGCGTGGAGCGGTGGCCGCGGCCGCGCTGGCGCAGCCCAGGGCGCCGCCCATCGAGTGGTCGTGGACCCGCATCACCGGCGTTCGCGTGCCGGCGCTGCGCGCGTCCTCGGTGCCGTTCCGCGCATTCTACGGGGCCGGAGGAACTGCCGCCTCGCTGGATGCCGCCGCGGAAGCGGCCGCCGCGGCGGTCGCAGCGCTGGTGGCGCTCGCCGCCGAGGACGCGGCGGCCAAGGCGCTGCGCCGCGCGACTCTCAAGACACTGCGGCGTGTCAACGCCCTCGACCACGCGGTGCTTCCCCAGATCCGCCGCGACCTGCGCGAGATCGCCGCCGCGCTCGAGGAGGACGAGCGCGACGAGTCCATCCGCCGCAACGCCTGGCTCGCGCTGAGGTGACCATCGTCTCAGGGTTTGGGCTGGCGCAAAGGACGGCGGCGCGCTAGGTCCATTGCCCATGACCCGAGGCAACCGATCCAGCAGGGAGGATTTCGCGCGCTGCGCCGGCCTGGCCCTTGCCGCCGCGGGGCTGGTGGCGCAGCAGGGCTGCTCGTCGCAGCCCGCCACCATCGCGCCGCTCGCATGGCAGAAGGTCGAAGGCCCCGGCCCCAGGGGAGCGGTGCTGGGCCTGGGCAGCCCCGGCGCCTTCGACGAGGTGGGCAATTTCACCATCAGCGCATTCAAGGACGGCGCCACCTACCGGCTCTACTACGGCGGAGCCGACGTCTTCGGCACCTGTCCCGGCATCAACAGCTCCCACTGGCGCATCGGCCTCGCCACCTCGGACGACGGCCTGCATTGGACCCGCGTCACCGGCACGCAGGCCAAGGGATCGATCGTCGACAACGGCGCGTCCGGGTCGTTCGACTCGTATTTGACCTATCGCCCATTCGTGCTCAAGGACGGTAGCCTCTATCGCATGTGGTACAACGGCAGCGACAAGCCGTTCAACGACTGCCACGCGCCCGCGGGGCAGGGCCCGCTCGCGGACGACCGCCGCATCGGCTACGCGGAATCCAGCGACGGCGTCACCTGGACGAAGAAGAACGACGGCCCCGGCCCGGACGGCAGCGTGCTTCCGCTCGGTCCGGCCGGCGCCTTCGACGCGCAGCAGGTGGGCTACGTCTGGGTGATCAAGGACACCAGCGACTACAAGATGTATTACTCCGCCAATGACGCGACCAATACCTGGCGCGTGGGTCTCGCCATCTCCACCGACGGTCGCACCTGGACGAAGAGGCCCGGCAAGCTGCGCAACACGCCCGCGGTCCTCGACCTGGGAGCTGCGGGCAGCTTCGACTTCGCCTGCGCCTACCAGCCCTCGGTGGTGAAGGAGAACGACAGCCTCTACCGCATGTGGTACCGGGGCTGCGCCGCGCCCAGCCCGCTCGGGGGCCCGAGCGGCGGCGTGATCGGCTACGCGGAGTCCAACGACGGAATCACCTGGATCAAGATGAACGGCGGCGGCGCGAACGGCGCCGCGGTGACTGCGGGCGCCGCGGGGCAGGTCGATTCCGGCGGCCTGACCACGCCCTCGGTCTTCCTCGACGGCAGCACCTGGAGGATGTACTACGCCGGCTTCGATACCAGCGGCGTGGTCCTCACCGGCCTGGCAGAGGCGCCCCGGCAATGAAGCGCGCGCTCGTCGCGCTCCTCGTCTGCGCCGCCGGCTCCGCCCGCGGCCAGACGCTGCTCGGCCAGGAGCAGCGGCTCATCGACATCCACGCGCTGCTCCTCGACCTGCCGCCGGTCGACGCGCCGGGGACGTACCGCGCCGGCCAGCTCGGCGTAGGCGTCGAGGTCATCGGCGTTCCGCCCATCGACGGCTCCACCGGCACGCCGGGGGTCCAGGGATTCAAGCGCCAGATCACCGCATCCGATCGCACGCCGCTGTTCCCCCGCCCCCGCGTCACGCTGGGCCTGCCCGCGCCGGAGTCGTACCGCGCGTTCGTGGGGCTCTCCTACGTGCCGCCCGTGGAAGTGAACAGCGTGAGCCTGCACTCCATCGCCGGAGAGGCGGGGTTCGCCTATGCGCCGGGCCCGCTCACGCTGGGCGTCCGCGCCCATCTCCTCTACGCACAGTCGGAGAGCCCGGTCACCGATCCGGTGCTCCGCGACAGGCTGCGGGTGACGGAGATCGGGGCCGACGTCTCGGCCGGATACCTGATCGAGCTCGGAGCGCTGGGCGTGACGCCCTACGGCGGCCTGGGCGTCTCGAGGGCGCACGGCAACTTCCGCGTGACCAGCGACGGCGTCACCCTGACCAGCGACGACACCGCCGCCGACCTGCACGCAGGCGTGCGGCTGCTCCTCGGCAAGCGCTGGCTGGGAGTCGCGGAGCTGGACGCCTATCCGGGGCGGCTCGTGCACCCGAACTTCCGCGTCGCGTATCTGTTCGATCTGTTCTAGTACCCGCCGCCGGGGTTGCCGGGGGGAAGCACGGTGATGGTGCCGTTGTAGGCGCCGTTGGACGGATTCAGGCTGTCGCTGAAGGTGCAGGTCGTCTGCGTCGTCACCGTCTTGAGGCCCGAATCCGTGTTCGGCGCGAGCTGGCCCGTATTCAGCTCCGGGCAGTTCGAGGACACGATCTGGTGGGGCTTGGTGTCCTTGTTGAAGAAGTGGACCTGGCCGCCGCTCGGCATGCTGATGTTGACGGTCGGGTTCCCGCCGGCCGTGGCGCCGGTCGCGGTCAGATCGATCTCCGCAGGCGCCTGATTGCTGCCGCCACCGGAACCGCCGCAGGCGACGAGGGCGAGCGGCACGAGCAAGTAGGCAAGACGCATGGTTCCTCCACGGCACACGGCGCTTCGCATTCGATGCGCGCCGCGAGGTTTCGTTTCAGATGGCGCGCCGCGGCAACGGCTCGGGGATTGCGCACGCGACGGCCAACGGTTACATCGCGGCGCTCATGCGTCAAGCTCCGCTCTTGGTCCTGGCTGCGCTCCTTGCCCCGGCGGGCCAGGCCGAGGTTCAGGCGTACCGGCTGGCCCAGGGCAAGGAGGGGCCCGGCATCACCCTCTCGCTGCCCTATACCTTCGGCACCCACGAGGATCGCGTCCTCCGCGTCAGCGGCGAGCTGCGCATGGACCCCGACAGCCCGCAGTCGGTCAGCGGCACCCTGCGCGTGCCCATCGACGCCATCGCGAGCGACAGCAAGGAGCGCGACTGCCACATGCGCGAGGCGCTCGGGATCGACTACTCGCGCTCGCAGTATCCCCGCGAGCACATCTGCAAGGACGACCGCCTTCCGGCGGCCGCGGTGGCGTATTCGGAGATCAGCCTGCAGATCGAGGGCGCGCAGGCGCCGCCGGTGACGGCCATGTCGGTGGGCAAGGAGAGCCCCGTCTCGGTGCACGGGCTCTGGACCATCCACGGCGTCACCCGTCCAGCGCGGCTGCAGCTCGCCGCCTCGCGCGACGCGAAGACGCCGGGCGCGCTGCGGCTCCGGGGCAAGTCGGAGGTGCGGCTGTCGGACTTCGGCGTGGTGGTGAAGAGCGCGCAGGTGCTCTTCGTCACCAGCTCGGTCGGCGAGGTTGCCACCGTGCAGCTCGATCTGGTGCTCGTGCCTTCGCGCTGAGCGGGCCCGCCGCGGCCGCGGCCGCGGCGGCCATTGGCCAGCAGTGAAGCCGGAGCGGCCCGGCCATTGGCCGACGACTGCCGCAGGATACGCTGCGAGCTGCCGTCCGCCCGACGCGTGACGCTGCCACGCCAGGTGTTCACATTCACCGCGCCCGTTTCCCCGGGCGAACCGGTGCGCGAAGCCCGGCCCACGCGCGACGGCGCGGTGAGGTGCGCAGATGAAATCGATTGGAATGGCGCTGGTGCTCCTGGCGGCAGCCTGCGGAACCGGGTCGCCCGCAGGGAACGCGGTCCTCTCCCAGGGCCTCACCACCTCGCTCTCCCCGACCACCGGAATCAACGCCAATGGCGTCACCTGGGCCTCCGACAACGGCAGCTCGTGCGCGGGCGCCATGTGGGCCTGCGTCGACGACGGCACCTCGCTGGCGCAGAGCGACGGCGATCACACCTACGTGATCTCCACCGCCGCGGCAGGGTTCCACACCACCGCCTACTCCGGCGGGCCCACCGGCGCGCTCTCGCAGGTGGTGGTGCACATCGTCGCCGCGGCGCAGGCCGGCGCATCCGGCGCCGCCACCGTCTCCATCTACGATGGCGCCACGCTCCTGGGCACGGGAGCGGCGCACGGCCTCTCGGCGACGTACACGGAGTTCCAGGACAGCTTCGCCGTCGCGGTGTCCGGCGTCTCCAACCTCCGCACCCGCGTGACCTTCTCGGCGGTGAACCTCAAGTACACCGCCATCTGGGTGGACGTGACCACCACCGCGCACGACGCGGTGGTCGCGGGCGCCGGCGACATCGCCTGCAACCAGGCCGAGCGCAACGGAACGCAGCTCTGCGGGAGCGTGCGCTGCGACTGCCAGGACCCGGCCACCGCCACGCAGCTGGGCACCATCGCGCCCGACGTCGTGTTCACGCTGGGCGACAACCAGTACGAGAACGGCGCGCTCGCCGACTACAACGCCAACTTCGACGTCCACTGGGGCCAGCGCTCGCCCATCCGCCCCGCGGTGGGCAACCACGAGTACAACGGCAACGCCAGCGTCACCGCCTGCGGCGGCAGCGGAAACTTCTGCTCCGCGAGCGCGTACATGCGGGCCAACTACTACGCCTACTTCTCCGGCGTGAAGACGCAGTTCGATCCCAACGGGAACGGCTGGTACAGCTACGACGTCCAGACCTCCGACCCGGCCCGGCCCTGGCACGTGGTGGTGCTCAACGCGGCCATCTGCGACTCGGCATCGCTGACCTGGGCCACCTCCGCCAACTGCTCCAGCACCTCGCCCCAGGTGCAGTGGCTCAACGCCGATCTGGCCGCGAACGCGGGCAAGTGCATCCTCGCCTACTGGCACGAGCCGCGCTTCAGCGCCGCCGAGCACGGCAACAACAACGCCTACAGCCCGTTCTGGGCGGCGCTCCACGCCGCGCACGCCGATGTGATCCTGCAGGGACACGACCACGTCTACGAGCGGTACCCCGCGCTGGCCGCCAACGGCGTGCTCGACTCCAGCGGCCCCATCTCCTTCGTGGTGGGCACCGGCGGCCGCGACAACGGAGGCTGCCACGCCGCCACGCCGTCGCCCGCCGTCTGCGTCGGAGACACCTTCGGCGTCCTCAAGCTGACCCTGCGCCCCACCTCCTGGGAGTACGACTTCACCAGCGTGGCGCACACGGCCGTGGCCGACCGCTCCCCGGCGCCCATCGCCTGTCACAACTGAAGCGGGGCGACTCGGAGGTGCCTGGGGCAAGCGGTTCACCGGATGAACTAAACGTCGCATAGTGAACTCTTGTTTCGCCCGAGCCCGAGGGAGCGGTTCGGTTCACCGGATGAACTGACTGTCACATACCGAACATCAAGGGGCGTGCCGGCCACGGCAGGTTGGCGGCGCGGGCGCCGGCCGCGCGGCGGATGGCCGGCCACTCGCGCGCCGCGCCGGCCCCGTTCCGAGGCGCCATGCTCTTGCGCAGGCGAGCCGGATGATTATCGAAAGGGAGTGGACGACCTCGTCGAATATCCCTGTGCGAACTGCGGGGCCAGGAACCGCATCCCCCGCGCCCGGCTCAAGGACGACCCGAAGTGCGGGCGCTGCAAAGAGAGCGTCTTCCCCGACCATCCCGTGGCCGCCACCGACGCCACCTGGAAGCGCGAGGTGGAGGACTGCCCCATCCCCGTGCTGGTGGACTTCTGGGCGCCCTGGTGCGGCCCCTGCAAGGCGGTGGCGCCGGCGCTGGAGCAGGCGGCGAAGGAGCGCAAGGGCAAGGTCAAGATCGTGAAGCTCAACGTGGACGAGAATCCCCGCACCTCGGCGGTCAACCAGGTGCAGTCCATTCCCACGCTGGTGATCCAGCGCGGGCCGCTCCTGGTGGGCCGGCAGTCGGGCGCGCTGCCCAAGCCCGCGCTCGACGCCTTCATCGACCGCTACGTCTGAGCCGCGGGCGCGGGCCGATCGCCGAGGAAGAGGCGTCCCACGTCGGGATCGGCCAGCAGCGCCGCGCCGGTGCCCACCTTGGCAACCGAACCCGAGACGAGCACGTAGCCCACGTCCGCGAACTCCAGCCCCTTCTTGGCGTTCTGCTCCACTATGACGATGGCCTTGCGCTCGTTCTTCCGCAGGTCGGAGAGGATCTCGAAGACCAGGTCGATGTAGCGCGGCTCGAGCCCGATGGACGGTTCGTCCACCAGCAGGACGCGGGGATTCATCACCAGCGCGCGCGAGATCTCGAGCAGGCGCCGCTCGCCGCCCGAGAGCACGCGCGCCGGCTGGTGCCGCCGTTTCGCCAGGCGGTCGTACTTTGCGAAGACGCGCTCAGCGGCGGCCTTCGCCTGGTCCGGCGAATCCATCAGGTACCCGCCCATCCAGAGGTTCTCCTCCACGCTCATGTCGGGGAAGACCGAGTTGTCCTGCAGGATGTAGGCGATGCCCGCCTCCTTCAGCTTCTGGTTGGAGGAGAGCCGGGTGATGTCGCGGCCGCCGGCGTGGATGGTGCCGGAGTGGATGCGGGTGAAGCCGAAGATGGAGTGCAGCACGGTGGACTTGCCCGCGCCGTTGGGGCCGATCATGCAGAGGGCGCTGCCGGCGGCGATCTGCAGATCCACGCCGTGCAGGATCTCCATGTTGCCGTACCCGGCGTGCAGGCCGGACACCGAGAGCACCGGCTCCCCGCCCGCGAGCGCGGCAATCTCGGAGAGCGACGGCCGCCCGGCGATGAATCCCTCCATCAGCGCGCCCCCAGGTACGCGTCGAGAACGCGCGCGTCCTGCTGGATCTGCGCCGGCTTTCCCTCGGCGAGGAGCTCGCCGTGGGCCAGGCAGTACACGTACCCGGCCAGATCCATGATCACCCGCATGTTGTGCTCGATGACCAGGAGCGTGATGCCCAGCTCCTGGTTGATCCTGCGCAGCCGGTCGAGCAGGCCGTTGATCAAGGTCGGGTTGATCCCCGCGGTGGGCTCGTCGAGCAGGAGCATCCGCGGCTTGCTCATCAGCGCCATGGCCAGCTCGAGCAGCTTCTGCTGCCCGAACGACAGCCCGCCCGCGCGCAGGTGGCGCTTGGGGTAGAGGCCCACGAACTCCAGCAGCTCGTCCGCCCTCTGCGCATCGGCCGGAGGAGTGCGCCGGAACATGGTGCGCCAGTCCAGCTCCGCGGTGGGCGTGCTGATCACCATGTTCTGCACGCAGGTCATCCCGCCGTAGATCCGCGTCTGCTGGAAGGTGCGCAACAGGCCCAGCCGCGCGATCTGCGGCACGCGCAGCCGCGAGATCTCCCTGCCCTCGAAGCGGATGGACCCGGCGTCGATGGGGTGGTGCCCGACGATGGAGTTGAAGAGCGTGGTCTTGCCCGAGCCGTTGGGGCCGATCAGGCCGTAGATGCCGCCCGCCGCCACCCGAAGGCTCACGTCCTTGTTCGCGAGCAGGCCTCCGAAGGCCTTGCGCACGCGCTCCACCTCCAGCATCGCCGTCAAGGAGCGGCCTCCTGCGCGGCGGGTTCCACGCGGTGGCCGAAGCGCTCCGGCCAGCGCTCGCGCGCCCAGCCGAGGATGCCCACCGGAAAGAAGACGACGATGACCACGATGAGCAGCCCCAGGGCCACGCGCTGCCAGCCGAGCAGGTACGTCCAGAACAATTCCTTGGTGACGTGGAAGATGACCGCGCCGATCACCGGTCCCCAGAGCGTGCCCTTTCCGCCGAGGATGGCCATCAGCACCATCCAGACCCCGAACGTGGAGTTGGCGAACGCCACCTCGCGCGGGTCGATGAAGCCGAGCAGGTTGCCGGTGGCGCCGCCGGAGAGGCCGAGGAAGAAGGCCGAGACGCACCAGGCGGTGGTCTTGAAGCGGGTGGTGCGCAGGCCCATGGCCTCGGCCTTGTCCTCGTCGTCGCGGATGGCGTTGAGCACGAGGCCGAAGCGGCCGGAGTAGAGCCAGCGCAGCACCAAGAAGGTGACCAGGGCGAGGAAGAAGCATGCGTAATAGAAGAAGGTCTCGCGGCCCCCCAGCGGCCCGGGAAAGAGCGGCGGGACCATGCCGCCGCCGGCGCCGACGAAGTCCCAGCCGGAAGCCAGCTCGGCCGCGGCAACGCCCAGGCCGAGGGTGCCGATGGCGAAGTAATGTCCGCGCAGCCCGAGGATGCCCGAGCCCAGGATCGCCGCCACCATCACCGCGAGCGCGGCGCCGGCAACGCTGCCGAGGAGCAGGCCGCCGTAGTAGCCGAGGTGCGCGTCGCGCTGGATGATGGCGCAGGCGTACATGCCCACGCCGAAGAAGAGGACGTTCCCGAAGGAGTTGTAGCCCATCTGCCCGCCGAGGAGGTCCCAGGTGAGCGCGAAGACGATCATGACGTAGAGCAGCGCCATCTGGCTGCGCCAGGCGGGAAGGAGCGCGGGAAAGAAGAGCAGGAGCGCGCCCACGGCAACGAGCAGCGCGGCGCGCAGCGGCCGCTTCACTGCAGGTACCTCCGCTCGCGTGCGAGCCAGAACCTGCGCCAGACCAGGATCACCACCAGGAGCCCGAAGACGAAGGCCGCCTGGTACTCCGCGCCGAGCACGAATCCGGCCACGTTCTCCGCCACGCCGAGGCCCAGCGCCGCCGCCAGCACGGCGGTCACGTTGCCGAGGCCGGCGAGGATCACGATCATGAACGCGCGCAGCGTGTAGGGCAGCCCCAGGTACGGTTGCACCACCCAGGTCATGGCGACGAGCGCGCCCGAGGCGCCGCAGATGGCGGCGTTGAGGCCGAAGGTCCAGGCGTAGACGCGGTCGGTGTCGATGCCCATCACGCGGGCCGCGCGCGCGTTCTGCGCCGTGGCCCGGATGGCCTGGCCCATCCGCGAGCGCTTGAGGAAGAGGATGAGGAAGGCGCCGGTCACCAGCGCCGCGGCAAAGGCCACCAGCTTGATCTCCGCCACCGTCACCGCGCCGCCGAAGAGGAAGAGGGTGCCGAACCCCGACTCCGCCGTGCGCACGTCGGCGCCGAAGAGCGTGTTGGCAAGCTGCTGCAACAGGATGCTGAGCCCGAAGGTGGCGAGGATGGAGATGAAGAGATCCTTCTCGACCACCCGGAAGATCACCGCCCGGTAGAGCAGCCAGCCGAAGACGAAGAGCCCCAGCGCCGCCAGCGGCACCGCGAAGAGCGGGTGGATACCGGCCTTGTAGAGGTAGAAGGCCGCATATCCACCCAGCATCACCAGCTCGCCCTGGGCCACGTTGATGAGGCCCATCACGCCCCACACCAGCGCCATGCCGTAGGCCGAGAGCGCGAAGAGCGCGCCGATGAGCACGCCGTCGAGCAGGAGCTGTACGGGCAGCGTCGGTGTTTCGATCAGGAGGCGCAGGTTTTCCATCTACTGCGGCGGCAGCTTGCGCGGCCAGACCAGCTTCGCCTCCGCCCACTTTCGCGGCGCCACGACTTTGTAGTGCCCGTCGAGGACCTGGTAGAGCACCATCGGCTTGGCCGTGTTCTTCCCGGTCTGATCGAACTTGATGGGCCCGTAGAAGGTCATCATGTCGGTCTTGGCGATCGCGTCGCGCACCTTCTCCGGATTCAGCGATCCCGCGCGCGCGAAGGCGTCGGCGAAGACCAGCACCGAGGCGGTGGACTCCGCGGCCTGGTAGGGCGCCGGGTAGTTGAACTCCTTCTCGAACATCTTCGCGTACTCGTCGGCGGTGCCGAACCACTTGTCCTTGTAGGTGAGCGAACGATCCCACTGCGAGGCGCAGAGCACGCCTTCCGCCTGCCTGGGCATGGTCTCGGCGATCTTGGCGGAGTCGCAGTGCGTGGCGGCGAGCATGGGGACGTCGATTCTCATCTCCGAGGTCTGGCGGACCACCAGCGTGGCGCCCTTCTCGTGGCCGGAGACCATCAGGACGTCGGGCTTCACCGCGCGCACCTTGGTGAGGGTGGCGGACATGTCGTTGATGTCGGGAGGAAGCTTGTCGTCGATGAGCACTTTCATGCCGTACTTCTTCGCGTCTTCGAGGATTCCGTCGCGCACGTCGAGGCTGAAGGGATCGTTCTCGAAGGCCATGGCCAGCTTCACCGTCTTCGGATCCTTGCCGTGCTCCTTCGCCACCTCGGCGGCGAGGTTGACCGCGTCGCGGAGGTAATAGTCGGAGGTGGAGAGCACCGCGAAGAGGTACTTGTAGCCCTGGGTGAAGAGCTCGCGCGCGGCGCCGTTGCCCTCGACGTGCGGCACCTTGTACTTCTCGGTCACCGGGGCGAT
>DASSQZ010000260.1:0-4576 GCA_035702105.1 Myxococcales bacterium
CAGCGGATGATCGAGCTGCAGCAGATCATCGCCAAGGTGGCCGACGCGCCCTCCACCGTGCTGATCCAGGGCGAGAGCGGCACCGGCAAGGAGCTGGTGGCCACCGCGCTGCACGAGAAGTCGTCGCGCCGCGAGGCTCCCTTCATCAAGATCAACTGCGCCGCCATCCCCCGCGAGCTGGTGGAGGCCGAGCTCTTCGGCTTCGAGAAGGGCGCGTTCACCGGCGCGGTGCAGAGCAAGCCCGGACGCTTCGAGCTGGCCGACGGCGGCACGCTCTTCCTCGACGAGATCGGCGAGATCCCCATCGAGATGCAGGTGAAGCTCCTGCGCGCCATCCAGGAGAGCGAATTCGAGCGGGTGGGCGGGGTGAAGACCATCCGGGTGGAGGTGCGGCTGATCGCGGCCACCTCGCGCGACCTGACCCGCGAGATCGCCGCCGGCCGCTTCCGCGAGGACCTCTACTACCGGCTCAACGTGGTGCCGGTGCAACTGCCGCCGCTGCGGGAACGGCGCGACGACATCCCGCTCCTGGTCGAGCACTTCCGGCAGAAATACAACGCGCGCCTGAAGAAGGACGTGGAGCGCATCGAGGACGACGCGCTGCTGGCGCTCTCGGGGTACTCCTGGCCGGGCAACATCCGCGAGCTGGAGAACGTGCTCGAGCGCACCATCCTCTTCGCCGAACACAAGATCATCCACGCCTCCGACCTGCCTCCCTCGCTGCAGGGGCAGCCGGCGCTCGAGGAAGGGGCGCCGGCGACCGGCCCGGCCGGGCTCGCGCCGGGGCCGCTCAAGGAGATCGTGAAGGAGCAGGTCCAGGCGATCGAGCGCGACCTGATCGTGCGCGGGCTGGAGGTGACCGGCGGCAACGTCACCCGCACGGCGAAGCTGCTGAAGATCTCCCGCAAGAGCCTGCAGATGAAGATGAAGGAGTTCTCCCTCCGCGGCGAGGACTGACGTCCGCCTCCGGATCAGCCCTTGAGCTTGAGCGCGAGCTGGTAGATGGCGCGCCTGGAGCGATTGCCTGCGAGGGCGGAGGCGATGTCCCCGGGGTGCTCCCCGCGGGAGAGGCGGGAGCGGATCTCGCTTTCGAGGTCAGCGGGATCGGCAGGCGCCTCCTCGGGCGCGCCGGAGACGACGATGACCACCTCGCCGCGGACCTGGCCCGCGAAGCGCTGCTCCAGCGCGGAGAGCGCGCCCCGGGCCAGCTCCTCGTGCAGCTTGGTCAGCTCGCGCGCCACCAGCGCGGGCCGGTCGCCGAGGGCGGAGCGAAGGTCGGCCAGGGTCTGGGCGAGCCGCTGCGGCGACTCGTAGAAGACGAGCTGCGCCCGAAGCGGCCGCAGCTCTTCCAGCATCCGCGCGCGCTCCGACGCCTTGCGCGGCAGGAAGCCGCCGAAGTGGAACCGCCCCTGGGCAAAACCGCTCACGCACACCGCCGCCACCGCGGCGCTCGCTCCCGGCACCGGCACCACCTCGATGCCCTGCGCCACCGCGCGCCGCACCAGGAGGCCTCCGGGATCGCTGATGGCGGGCGTGCCCGCGTCGGTGACCAGCGCCAGGCGTTCGCCCGCCGAGAGGCGGCGCAAGAGGGGCTCCACCCGGGCCGCCTCGTCGAAGGCGGGAAGCGAGAGCAGCGGCTTCTTCAGCGCCAGGTACCTGAGCAGGTTTCCCGAGTGCCGAGTGTCCTCGGCCACCACCGCGTCGCACGCCGCCAGCACCTCGCGCGCCCGCGCGGTGATGTCTCCGAGGTTGCCGATGGGCGTCGCCACCACGTAGAGGGGCATGCAGGACCTAGGACCCGGTCTCGAACGCGTTCTCGAAGTGGGTGAGCGACGGCCCCCGGGGCCCGTCCACCACCGCGACCACGTCGAAGCGCAGCGCCCGGGCCGGCCCGCGCCGCTGCGCGAGATAGTCCCGCGCCGCCGCGATCACCCGCCGCTGCTTGCGCAGGTTGACCGTCTCCTCGGGGCCGCCGAACGCCGCGGTCGCGCGCGTGCGCACCTCGACGAACACGAGGAGGTCGCCCTTCTCGGCGATCAGGTCCACCTCGCCGAGCCTGCAGCGGTGGTTCTTCGCCACGATGCGATAGCCGCGCGAGCGCAGCAGCCCGGCGGCAGCGTCCTCGCCAAGAGCGCCGAGCCTGCTCCGGCTCATGCGGACAGGACCAGGTCGGCGGTGCCGGCTGCGGGCTCCTCGGCGACGCGATGGATGAC
The DNA here is from genome assembly GCA_035702105.1 of Myxococcales bacterium. Taxonomy (GTDB): domain Bacteria; phylum Myxococcota; class Myxococcia; order Myxococcales; family 40CM-4-68-19; genus 40CM-4-68-19. The sequence goes on from DASSQZ010000260.1 coordinate 2,214, forward strand.
CTGCGTCTGCGTCGAGATGCCCTTGAGCATCTTCCCGACCAGCGCCCGCTTGGGCGGATCGAGCAGGGCGAAGGCGTCGTCCACCACGATGGGCAGCCGCTTGTGCCCGCCCACCCGCTCGAGCAGCGCCAGCCGCAGGGCCACGTAGACCAGGTCGCGCAGCGGCGGCGGCAGCGTCATGTAGGAGCCGCTGCGACCGTCGGGAGCGGCCAGCATCAGCACGCCCTTCTCGTCGAGCTGACCGGACGCGACCCGCCTGTCGGTCAGCGCAGCGAGGTAGGCGGTGAAGCGCGCCGAGAGCTGCGGCCACAGCTCCTCCGGCGAGAGGTTGAGGAGCCCGGCGGCGCGCGAGACCAGGTGCTTGGGCACCTCCGGCTCGGGAACGGAGGCGTCCGATTTCGCCGAGGCGATGCCCAGGGCGCGGTTGAGGTCCGCCTCGATCTCGGCCACCGGCCGGGAAAAACCGGTGGCCTGCACCTGCTCCTCCAGCTTCGCTTTCTCCTCCTGGAGCTGGGAAATCTCGGCTGCCGCCCGGGAGAGGTCCGGGTCCGCCTTCAGCTTCTCCAGGCGATCGAGGGCGGCCGTGCGCCGCTCGAGCACCTCCTCCTGCCGGCGGAACACCTCGACGAGATCGCCCGGCGCGGTCACCTTGGCGGCCCTGAGCGCGGCCTTGAGCGGCGCCTGCTCCGCCTCGTAGCTCTTCTTCACCGAGGCCTCCCGCTCCTTCAGCTCCTGCGCGTAGGCCGCGGCATGCTTGTCCGCCTCGTCGCCCTCGATCCAGCGCAGCACGGCGATGGCCGCGGCCAGAAACGGGATCAGCCCGAAGAGCGCGATGAACGGCTTCTTGAGCACGAACGCGGCCGTGTCCAGCGCGACGCCGGCAAGGACGCCGCCGTAGAACCAGGGGCTGCCGAGGAACGGCTCGGGCGGCGGGAGCACGGTCTGCGCCGTCTTCTGCCGCTTGCGCTCGATCTCCGCGAGCGCGTCGTCGCGCTTCTTGAGGTCCTCCTGCACCCTGCCGGCCAGGGCGGTCAGCTCCTTCATCTGCCCGGCGCTCCAGGGCACGCGCTTCATCTCCCCTTCCAGCGCGGCCACGCCCTGCTCCGCCTCCTGCAGCCGCGCCGACAGCGCCCGCAGCTCGTGGAGGCGCTGATCCACCTTGAAGAGGCGGTCCTGCATGGCCTCGAACCTCTTGGTGGCTTCCAGCTCCTCGCGCAGTGCCTTCACCCGGGACTGGTCGACCTGGCCTTCGGCGGCGGCGGCGGCCTTGCCGCGAGCCGAGGGCAGCTCGTCGGCCTCGAGGACGAAGAAGCCCGTGTAGGCATCGCCCGAGGGCATGCCGCACTCGACCCGCAGGAACGAGTCGATCTCCAGCGGGTCCTCGGTGACGGGATCGAACTTCCTGCCCGCGCTGTCGTAACGGAGCAGCTGCCTCTGGCCGCCCAGCTCGCGCAGCAGCCGGTAGGGGCTGCCGTCGCCGCTGAGCAGGCCGACGCCCACGCGGGTGGGCCCCTCCGCGTCCGCCAGGCGCTTGAGATCGTCCGGCGCGGGACAGACCGGGGCGAGGATCGCGGCGCGCAGCGAGGGCGCCTTCGACACGACAGCCACGTACCCAGGCTTGAGCGAGAGCTGGCCCTGACCGGTCAGGTCCTTGACCTTCTGGAACAGCAGCTCGGTGAGCTGCACCGTGCTCGCCCCTCCGCTGGAACCGGCCTACTGCGCGGTGCCGCCCTCTTCCGCGTTCTTCAGGCGGGCCGCCTTGCCCTGCAGCTCGCGCAGGTAGAAGAGCCGCGCGCGCTTCACCTTGCCGCTGCTGACGACGTCGATGCGGTCGATGCGCGGCGAATAGAGCGGAAAGATGCGCTCCACGCCCACTCCATAGCTCACCTTGCGCACGGTGAACGTGGTGTTGACCTGCGCCCGCTTCTTGCGGATGACCACGCCCTCGAAGATCTGGATGCGCTCCTTGTCACCCTCGCTGATCTTCGTGTGCACCTTGACGGTGTCGCCCACGCGGAACCCGGGAATGCGTCCCCGCGTTTCCGGCTTCACGTTCCGCTGCTCCACCAGCTCGATCGCCTTCGAACGCATCTTCGTACCCTCGTCTCTTCGATTACCCGTCGCCTGAAAAACAATCCCCGTCAAGCCTTTTGCACCCCGAGCAGGTCGGGGCGCCGCTCGCGCGTCCGCGCCATCGCCTGCTCCCGCCGCCAGCCCGCGATCCTCGCGTGGTCGCCCGAGAGCAACACCTCGGGAACGCGCAGCCCGCGGAACTCCGGCGGCCGCGTGTACTGCGGACCCTCGAGCAGGCCCTCGCCCGCGAAGCTCTCGCTCTGCGCCGACAGCTCGTTGCCGAGAACGCC
>DASSQZ010000261.1:0-7741 GCA_035702105.1 Myxococcales bacterium
CACTTCGCCCAGCGGAGCTACAAGTGAAGCTCGTCCTGCACGTCTGGCGGCAGCCCGCGGGGTCGGCCGGAGCGTTCGTGCGCTACGAGGCGCCCGACGTCAGCCCCGACATGTCCTTCCTCGAGATGCTCGACGTCGTCAACGAGCGCCTCATCCTCAAGGGCGAGCAGCCCATCGCGTTCGACCACGACTGCCGCGAGGGTATCTGCGGCTCGTGCGGCGTGATGATCAACGGCGTGGCCCACGGGCCGATGAAGGCCACCGCCACCTGCCAGCTCCACATGCGCCACTTCAAGGACGGCGACGAGATCTTCGTCGAGCCCTGGCGCGCGGCGGCGTTCCCGGTGATCAAGGACCTGGTCGTCGATCGCGGGCCGCTCGACCGCATCGTCGCCGCGGGCGGCTTCATCAGCGCGCAGACCGGCAGCGCGCCGGACGGCAACGCCATTCCCATTCCCAAGCGCGCCGCCGACGAATCCATGGATGCGGCTGCCTGCATCGGCTGCGGCGCCTGCGTGGCCGCCTGCCCCAACGGGTCCGCGTCGCTCTTCACCGCGGCCAAGATCGCGCACCTGGGACTCTTGCCGCAGGGCCAGCCCGAGCGGGGCCGGCGCGTTCTCGCCATGGTGGCGCAGATGGACCGCGAGGGCTTCGGAAGCTGCAGCTGGCACGGCGAGTGCCAGGCGGCGTGCCCCAAGGGCATCAGCATCGACACCATCGCGCGCATGAACCGCGACTGGCTGGCCGCGTCGCTCGCGCCGCCGGAAAAGATGCGCACCGCCGAGAGCTGAGCCCCGGCGGCGTCAGGCTGCGCATGCTTCTTGCTGCAGTGCCGGCAGGAGGCAAGCATGACACGGAACACCATCGCAGCTTCCCTGGGGGTCCTGTTCCTGGCCCTCGCCGGCGAAACCCGCGCGCACTGCGACGGATTGGACGGCCCGGTGGTCGGCGCGGCGCGCAAGGCGCTCGACGCTGGCGACCCGAGCACCGTCCTCATCTGGGTGCGGCCAGTGGACGAGACGCAGATCCGCGCCGCGTTCCAGCAGGCGGTCACGGTGCGCAAGCTCGGGCGCGAGGCCAGGCAGCTCGCGGACACCTGGTTCTTCGAGACGCTGGTGCGCGTCCATCGCGCCGGCGAAGGCGCGCCCTACACCGGCCTCAAGCCGGCGGGCCGCGATCTGGGAGCGGCCATTCCCGCGGCCGACAAAGCGCTGGAGTCGGGCGACGTCAAGGCGCTGCAGAAGATGCTCTCCGACTCCGCCGCCGCAGGCGTGCGCGCACGGTTTGCGCAGGCCATGGCCTTGAAGAAGTTCGACAAGGCCGATCTCGCGGCGGGCCGGAAATACGTGGAGGCGTACGTGGCCTTCATCCATTACGTGGAGCGGCTGGACCAGGCCGCCAGCCAGGGTTCCGCCGGCCACTTCGCGGAGGAAGAGCCCGCCTCGCGCCACGCCGAAGGCGAGGTCGGGCACTGATCGCCGTCCCTGCAGCGGACAGGCAGCGGTCCGGGACCAGCCGCCTGCGCTGCGGGGTTCCCCCCGCGCAGCGCAGGCGCGGAAACGGCGGTGATGCGAGAAGCCGCGCTACTTGTCCCGGCGAGGCTCGCCCGGGTGCCCGGTCTCCGCGTGGGTGGTGCTCTCGACGAACGGGCCGCCCGTCTCCTCGGGTACCTCCTCGTTGAGGTTCTCCTCGGCGGGCGACTGGCCCGACGTCGCCGCCTCCACCGACTCCTCGCCGAGCTCTTCCGCCAGGTCGTCCTCGCGGGCTTCCGGGATCAGCGTCTCGGGCTCCTCGCGCTCGCGCGGGGTCAGGTCGGGTTCGGGCGGCGGGCGGAACTCGGGAGCGCGGGCGGGCGGCGGAGGCCTGGCGGCTGCTGCCGGGCGCTTGCGGGCTGCCGGCTTCGGCGCCGCCTTCCGCGGTGCCGCCTTCCGCGACGGCGCCTTGCGTGCCGCGGCCTTCCGGGGCGCCGCCTTTCGCGATGCCGCCTTGCGAGGCGCCGCCTTCCGCGATGCCGCCTTCCGGGTTCCCCGCTTGCCTGCGGCCGCTTTCCTTGCCCGGCCGGAGGCCTTCGCGCCTCTGTTGCGAGCTGCCTTCGCCGAACTTCGCTTCCGCTTCTGGGGCACGGCGTCCTCCGGGCGGTGCGTCCGCTCTCGCGGAAGCATAGCACTCCTGATCGCAGCGTAAATCACAACAACCACTCGATCGGTAATTTCGACAATCCCCAGACCGCCAGGCGCAGCCAGACCCCGGCGCCGGGCTCGCGCCGGTGGACCCGGGTCTTGCCCTCCGCCTCCTCCACCCACTGCAGCCTGCCTGCCCGCGAAAGGCGCACCTGATAGGCGTGCGCCGCGACCCGGGCGGCAAACGCCTCGGCTCCTGCCCTGGCCAGCCGGGGGCTGTCGATGACGAAGCCGAGCTCGGTATTGAGCCGGGCCGAACGGGGATCGAAGTTGAACGAGCCCACGAACAGGCGCGAGCCGTCCACCGAGAGCGTCTTCGCGTGCAGGCTGGACCCGGAGCTGCCCGTCACCGGCCGATCCTTGATGCGGGGCCCGGCGGACGAACGCCTGATCTCCCACAGCTCGACGCCCGCACGCAGCAGCGGCTTGCGCCACTTCGCGTAGCCGGCGTGCACCACGGCCACGTCGGTGGCCTCGAGCGCATTGGTGAGGATGGCGATCTTCACCCCGCGGCGCGCCTGGGCCACCAGGAACTTCACGCCTTCGGCGGTGGGCACGAAGTACGCCGAGACCAGGCGCAGCTCCCGCGACGGCCTCACCATCGGCTCGAGGCGCGGCCAGAGGTAAGCGCGGTAGGGCGCGCGGGCCAGCCCCTTGGCGGGGTCGTCGCTCAGCATGGTGACGGTGGCCCACTCGAGGGGGAGACGGCCCGCGAACAGGTCGCGCACGAACGGGGCCCTGGCGACCGCGCCCACGTATTCCATCGCCCGGCGCTCCGTCGCCGAAGGGACCTGGGACAGGTCGCGGATCGCGCCGGGGGTTGCGCGCGGGAGCACCCGCGCGGCGGGCACCGAGGAACCCGAGGCCCAGTAGCGCTCGAAGTCGCCGGACACCTCGGCGGCCACCGGCCCGGCCGCCAGCACGTCCACGTCGACGAAGAGCACCCCCTGGCCCGCCCCGAAGTACTCGTCGCCGACGTTGCGGCCGCCGATGATGGTCACCTCGCCGTCGGCGGTGAACGACTTGTTGTGCATGCGCCGGTTCAGCCGGGAGAAGTCGGTGAGAAAGCCCCAGGCGCGGAAGCGGCGGTTCCGGAACGGGTTGAAGAGCCACACCTCGACGTTGGGGTGCGCGTCCAGGGACGCCAGCACCGCGTCGAGTCCGGAGGTGTTGTTGTCGTCGAGCAGCAGGCGCACCCGCACTCCGCGATCGGCGGCGCGCCGCAGCGCTGCGAGGAGCAGGGTCCCCGAGAGGTCGTGGCGCCAGATGTAGTACTGCACGTCGAGCGTGCGATCGGCGGCCTCTGCCAGGAGGGCGCGCGCGGCGAACGCGTCCTGCCCGTCGCGCAGCGCAAACACGCCCGACTTGCCGGGATGGGCGCGCGCCAGCCGCGACACCGCCTCGCCGAGCCGGGTCCGGGGAGTCTGTGAAGGTGGCGTGCCGACGATCACGACGCTACAGGACCGCCCGTCTTCCGTCCACGGAACAGCTTTTCCAGCTCCATGGCCCAGAGCACGGTGGAGCCGGCGCCGGCGCAGATCGCCCAGTCGCGCAGCCCCAGCGGCTCGGTGCCGAACGCGCGCTGCAGGAAGGGAACGTAGACCACGGCAACCTGCATCGCCACCGAGACGATCACCGCCGCCCAGAGCCAGCGGTTGCCGAACAGCCGGTGAAAAGCGCTGCGTTCCTGGAAGCGCGCATTGAAGGTGTTGAAGAGCTGGAAGAAGACCAGGGTGGTGAACGCCATCGTCTGCGCGTAGGGAAGGGTGCCGGACCGACGCGCCGCGCCGCCCGCCACGAGGCCGCCGGGCAGCGCCCAGTCCATCACCAGCAGCGTCCCGGTCGCCATGATCAGCCCGGCGAGCACGATGTCGAACCAGGCCCGCCCGCCGACGACGCGGCTGCGCGGGTCGCGCGGCGGGTCCAGCATGAGATCGCGGTCGGGAGGCTCGAGGCCGAGCGCCAGCGCCGGCGCGGCGTCGGTGAGCAGGTTGATCCAGAGGATCTGCGTGGCCAGGAGCGGCACCACCACGCCCGACCCGCCGCCGGCGCCGAGGCCGATGACCGCCGAGAGCGCGACGCCGAGGAACATGAACAGCACCTCGCCGATGTTCGAGGAGAGCAGGTAGCGCAGGAAACGCTGGATGTTGGCGAAGATGGAGCGGCCCTCCTCGACGGCCGCCACGATCGAGGCGAAGTTGTCGTCGGTCAGGATCATGTCGGATGCGCCCTTGGCCACGTCGGTGCCGGTGATGCCCATGGCCACGCCGATGTCGGCCGCCTGCAGCGCCGGAGCGTCGTTCACGCCGTCGCCGGTCATGGCCACGATCTCGCCGTTGGCCTGCAGCGCCCGCACGATGCGCAGCTTGTGCTCCGGCGCCACCCGCGCATAGACGGAGGTGGCGCGCACCGCGTCCTGCAGCTCCTCGTCCCCCATCTTCTCCAGCGCAGCTCCGCTGATCGGCCTCGCGCCCGGTTCCGCGATGCCCAGCTCCACCGCGATGGCGGCGGCGGTGACGGGATGGTCGCCGGTGATCATCACCGGACGCACGCCGGCCCGTCTCGCTTGCGCCACCGACTCCTGCGCCTCGGGGCGGGGAGGGTCGATCATGCCCACCACGCCGAGGAAGACCAGCGCCTGCTCCACTTCGCCGCCCAGCTCCCGGCCAACCGCATCGCGGGGGAGCGCGCGATAGGCGACGCCGATGGTGCGAAGGGCCCTGGCCCCCAGCTCGTCGATGGCGCGCAGGATCTGCTCCCGCCGCGCCGGGGTCATCGGCCGGGTGCCGGAGCCGAGCCGCTCCCCGGTGCAGCGGAGCAGGAGCACGTCCGGCGCGCCCTTGACGAACACCATCAGCCTCCCCTCGTCCTCGGCGTCGGTGTGCGCGGTGCTCATCAGCTTGCGCTCGGAGGAGAAGGGCACCTCGCCCACCCGCGAGAAGCGCCTGCGCAAGGCCCGCGGACCCGCGCCGAGCTTGCGGGCCGCCACCACCAGCGCGCCCTCGGTGGGGTCGCCCTGGACGATCCAGCGGCCGTCCTTCTCCAACAATGCAGCGTTGTTGGCCAGGTCGGCGGCGGCCAGCGTCTTCTCGATCTCGTCGCGCAGGGCGGCATCGCGGAGGACTTCTCCGTCCTGCTCCACCGACCCGGAGGGCTCGTAGCCGGTGCCGGTCAGGTCCACCGCCCCGCTCGCCGTCACCACCCTGCGCACGGTCATCTCGTTGCGCGTCAGCGTGCCGGTCTTGTCGGAGCAGATGGTGGTGGTGGAGCCCAGCGTCTCCACCGACGAGAGCCTGCGCACGATGACGTTGCGCCTCGCCATGCGCTGCGTGCCCACCGAGAGCACGATGGTGGTGACGGCGGTGAGGCCCTCGGGCACCGCCGCCACCGCCAGCGAGACCGCGAGGAGCAGCACGTCCACCAGGTCGGTCAGCGATCGCGCGTGGGCGAGGGCGAGGATGGTGGCGCCGATCGCGACGGCGATGGCCACGACCGCGATGCCCAGCGCCTTGCCGATCCGATCGAGCTCCCTCTGCAGCGGCGTCCGGCCTTCCCTGGCGGCGCCGAGGGAGCGCGCGATCCTGCCGATCTCGCTGGCCGCGCCGGTGGCGGTGACCAGGGCGCGGCCGCGGCCCGAGGCGATGGCGGTGCCGCTGAAGACCATGTTGCTCCGGTCGGCGATTCCCGCCTCGGACGACAGCGGCGCCTCGTCCTTGGAGGCCGCGGAGCTCTCGCCGGTGAGGGCCGACTCGGCGGCGCGCAGCGCGATCGATTCCAGCACCCTGGCGTCGGCGGGAACGATGTCCCCTTCCTCGAGGAGCAGGACGTCGCCCGCGACGAGCAGATCCGCAGGCACCGAGCGCTGCGCGCCGTCGCGGAGCACGCGGGCTCCGGGCGCGGACATCGCCTCCAGCGCCGCGATGGCCTGCTCGGCCCGGCTCTCCTGGACGAAGCCGAGCACGCCGTTGAGGATCACGATGGCCACGATGGTGAGCGCCTCGTAGGGCACGGCCGACTCCCGCTCGATCCACCAGGCCAGCAGGGAGACGGCGGTGGCGGCCAGGAGCAGCAGCGTGAGCGGGTCGCGGAAGCCGGAGAGGAAGCGGCGCCAGGCGGGAAGGGGCGGCAGCCTGGGGAGCTCGTTCTTGCCGTCGGCCGCGAGGCGCCGGACGGCTTCCTCGGAGGAGAGCCCGCGCTGTGGGTCGCTGCCCAGCGCGGCGGCGACCTCCGCCGCAGGCAGGCGATAGGCAGGCAGCGCGGCGACGCGCGTCGGCTCTTCCGGCCGCGGCACCGTCATCCGGGAAGCGACGCTGCCGCATCGCTGGCTGCGGCGCCGCTGGAGATGAGTCCGCGCGCCGCGCCGATGGATTCGTGGGTGCCCGCCAGCGCGAGCACGTCGCCTTCGTGGAGCTGTTCGTGGCCGGTGGGAACGAGGATGCGATCGCCCTGCCGGAGGATGGCCAGCACGGTCGCTCCGGTCTTGCCGCGCAGGTTCAGCTCGGCCAGGGTCCTGCCGATGGCGGGGCTGCCGGATTCCACGCTCACCCGGACCGGCGATCCCAGCCCGGGCACCACCAGGTGCACCTCCTCCTCGGTGTGGCGCCCGCGCGGGGCCGGCCGCTCGCCCACCGCTCCGGCGAAGGCCTCGGCCAGAACCTGCGCGCCGGCGCGGACGTGCCCCTGGAGCTGGTTGACCGAGCGCCAGAGGCGGATGGCGAGGAAGACGAAGGCCGCGCCGAAGAGGATCAGCGTGGGGGTCAGCGGCAGGAAGACGCGCGCCACCGCGAAGAGCGGCAGGCCCAGCGCCACCGCCACCGCGAGTTGGAGGGCGACGATCAGCGCGCGCCGCGGGGCCGCTGCCAGGTCGACCTTGCCCGGGGCGGCGTCGGGCAGCGCCTGCGCGGCGAGCGCGATGGCGAGGGCGCCGGTGAGCCGGACGATGCCGACGACGAACGGGGTCGCGAGCGCGAGGGCGGCCACCAGGGTCGCCCCCTCGGCCGCCACCACCCCGAGGCCGGTGTGCGCGCGCAGCCAGGCCGCCGCGTCGTAGAAGAAGCGCGCCGAGAGCACCAGCACGATGGCGAGCAGGACTGCATCGCCGAGCAGCAGCCGGGCTTGGCGCTGCACCCGGGTCTTGCGCGGCCCGGGAGCGCGCAGGCCGTCGATCCACGAGCCGTAGAGCGCCACGAACGTCTGCAGCGCATGGGGAAGCTTGCGATCCACCCAGGCGGACGCCGGGCCCGCGGCGCGAATCATGAAGGGCGTGGTCAGGGTGGTCACCGCCGAGACGCTCACCGCCACCGGATAGAGGAACTCCCGGATCGCCCCCGTGGCGATGCCCATCTGCGCGATGAGGAAGGAGAACTCGCCGATCTGCGCCATGCTCATGCTCGCCGCGATCGAGGTGCGCACGCCGTTGCCGGTGAGGAAGGCCGGCACGGAGACGCCGATCAGCCTTCCCCCGATCACCACCGCGGAGAGCGCGAGGATGGGGAGCCAGTTCTCCCGCACCAGCGCCGGATCGATCAGCATGCCGACGGAGACGAAGAAGACGGCGGCGA
>DASSQZ010000262.1:0-27728 GCA_035702105.1 Myxococcales bacterium
GCCGCTCGCCAACGGCGCCCTGGTGCTCTCGCTCGACACCGACTTCGACGGCTGCATGCGGGTGGTGCAGGAGATCACCGAGGACCAGACCATCTACCTCGCCAACTCGATGAACTCGCTGCGCATCGAGGGCCAGAAGACGGTGGGCATCGAGATCGTGCAGCAGTTCGACTGGCAGGTGCCGGACGTGATCATCATCCCCGGCGGCAACCTCGGGAACGTCTCGGCGCTGGGGAGCGGCCTTCTGATGATGCGCGACCTGGGCCTGATCCAGAAGCTCCCGCGCATCGTGGTGGCGCAGGCGCAGCGGGCGAATCCGCTCTACCGCGCCTACCTCACCGACTTCGGCGTCATCGAGCCCATCAAGGCGGAGAAGACCCTGGCCAGCGCCATCCAGATCGGCAATCCGGTCAGCATCGCCAAGGCCATCCGGACGCTGCGGCAGTTCGACGGCATGGTCCTCGACGCCAGCGAGCAGGAGCTCGCCGACGCAGCCGCGCTCGCCGACCTGAGCGGGATGTTCACCGATCCGCACACGGGCGTGGCGCTGGCCGTGCTGATCAAGCTGGTGGAGGCGAAGAAGATCGATCGCTCGCAGCGCGTGGTGGTCATCTCGACGGCGAACGGCCTCAAGTTCTCCGACTTCAAGGTCGGCTATCACGAGGGGACGCTGGGTTTCGCCAGCGCGCACAGGAACCAGGCCATCGAGCTGCCGCCGACGGTGGGCGCGGTGAAGGACGCCCTGCGGCGCGCGCTGCAGAAGCGGGCGTAGCCGCATGAAGCCGTACGTCATCTGCCACATGTGCACCACCATCGACGGCAGGATCCTCACCGATCGCTGGCCGCGGCTTGCAGGTCGCAAGAGCGCCGCCAGCCTCTTCGAGAGCACCGCGGACCGCTTCGGCATCGGCGCGTGGCTGGTCGGCACCACCACCATGCGCGAGTTCGCCGGGCGCGAGGTGAAGCTTCCCCCCGCGGGGCGTCGCATCGGGCGGGGCGATCATCTCGCCGTCCGCCGCGCGCGCCGGTTCGCCATCGGCGCGGACGCGAAGGGCAAGCTGCGCTTCGAGAAGGCCGACGTCGAGGGCGATCACGTGGTGCTGCTGGTGAGCGCGAGAGTGAGCCAGGCCTATCTCGCGCACCTGCAGCGCGCCGGCGTGTCCTACCTGTTCTGCGGCGGCGACCACGTCGACCTGAAGGTTGCGCTCGACAAGCTCCGGCGCGTCCTGGGCATCCGCAGGCTGATGCTCGAAGGAGGCGGCACCTTCAACGGCGCCATGCTGCGCGACGGCCTCGTCGACGAGATCAGCCAGATCGTCGTTCCGGTCGTGGACGGCGGGCGCGGGATCCCGTCGCTGTTCGACATCCCGGGCGACCCGCCGCGCAAGGCCGCCGCGGCGCTGCGCCTGAAGTCGCAGAGGACGCTGCCCGGCGGCGTGCGCTGGCTCCGCTACCGCGTGGCGGGCAGGAAACCGTGAAGCTCGTCTTCGCCGCGTCGTTGCTGCTCGCGCCGGCGGGCTTCGCGCCGTCCCGCCCACCCGCCGCGGCGAGTGCTTCCGGAGTCAAGCCGGTCCGTTCACCGGTTGAACCGACGTGCGCGACGGCCCGGAGACAGGTTGGGCTCTGGACTCGTCTGCAAGACGCGGCTGGCTACAGGTTCGCGAGCAGCGCCTTCCACCGGCGCCACGCATCCTCGCGCGCCTTCTTGTTCGGCGCGCTCGCGTCGGGAGCCTGGCCGGCGCGCATGAAGCCGTGCCCCGCGCCCGCGTAGGTCACGGGCTCGTACGCCTTGCCGGCTTTCTTCATCGCTTGCTTCGTCGCCTCGATGGTGGAGCCGATGCGGGCATCCTCGCCCCCGTAGAAGCCGTAGACGGGAGCGCTGATCCTGGTGACGTCCTCCGGGGGCGGACCGTAAAAGACGAAAGCCGCGGCGAGATCGGGCCGCGCGGTGGCGAAGCGGAACGACTGCCCGCCGCCCCAGCAGAACCCGGCCACCGCGATCCTGCCGCTCGCGCCGGGAAGCTTCTTCGCCAGGTCCGCGGCCGCGTCCAGGTCCGCCGTGACCGCGTCCTTGTCGAGCTTGTAGATGGCCTCGCGCGCCGCATCCACCGAGGGAAAGTCGCTGGTCTTGCCGCCGCCAGGGGCCATCCCGGAGAGCAGGTCCGGAGCGATGGCGACGTAGCCCGCCGCGGCCACCTGGTCGGCCAGATCGCGCACCCAGTCGGTGAGCCCCATGTTCTCGTGGATGATGACGACGGCGACCGTCTTCTTCTTCGTTTCCGGATAGACCACGAAGGCCCTCAGGGTTCGCCCGCCGCGCGCGATGTCCACCCACTCCTGGTGGCGGGGAGACTTTTCCAGGTCCTGCCTCGCCCAGTCCTGGGCGAAGGCGGGCAGCGATGCACAGCAGGCGAGAATGACGAGGAACGGTGCGGGTTTCATCGGACGAATCTAGCGCGCCTCGCGAGACTGCGACATTTCCCCCGCCCCGCTCCGTAGGAAAGCGGCCGACCTTCTTTCCCCGGAGTGAACATGACCCGGATCGCGCTTCTCGCGCTGCTGGCTGCCGCCCCGTCGCTTGCGCAGGCCACCTTTCGCGGCAACAACGCGCACACCGGAGTGTATGCGGCGCCGGGCCCCACCAGGGGCGTCGTGAAGTGGGCGTTCAAGGCGGGCGGGCCCATCGTCACCTCGCCGGCCATCGCCGACGGAGTCGTCTATTTCGGCTCGATGGACGGACACCTCCATGCCGTGATCCAGGACACCGGCGTGGAGAAATGGAGCTTCAAGTCGCGCATGCCCATCGCCTCGTCGCCGGCGGTCGCCGGAGGCATCGTCTATTTCGTCTCCTCCGCGGGATCGCTCGCCGCGCTCGACGCGAAGACGGGCCAGCCGCGCTGGGTGCTCCCCGCCGAATACGAGCGCAAGTTCGAGGCGAAGAACCTCCACGGCTACCCGCCCGCCATGCAGACCATTCCCGACGCGTACGACCTCTTCACCAGCTCGCCGGCGGTCGCCAACGGCAAGGTCTACTTCGGCAGCGGCGACGGCAACCTCTACGCTGCCGATGCGCAGACGGGCGTGCTGCAATGGAAGTTCGCGACCAGGGACGTGGTGCACGCGTCACCCGCGGTGGTGGACAACACCGTCTACGTAGGAAGCTGGGACAGCCACCTCTACGCCGTCGACGCGGAGACCGGGCAGCAGAGGTGGGCGTTCAAGGGCGGCGAGGACGACGCCATCCACAACCAGGTGGGTTTCCAGTCGTCGCCCGCGGTGGCCGGCGGCACCGTCTACGTCGGATGCCGCGACGCGCACGTCTACGCCATCGACGCCGCCACCGGGAAGAAGCGCTGGGACTATCCCACCAGCAAGTCGTGGGTGATCGCCTCGCCCGCAGTGCGGGACGGCACGGTCTACGCCGGCACCTCCGACAGCTCGCGCTTCCTCGCGCTCGATGCGAGGACCGGCCGCCTGAAGTTCAGCTTCGACGCCAAGGCGTACATGTTCTCCTCCCCCGCGCTCGCCGGAGACCTGGCGTACGTCGGCGACCACAACGGCAAGCTCTACGCGATCGACGCGAGGACGGGAAAGCTGGCCTGGGAGTTCCAGACCGAAGCCTCGAAGAGGGACCCGCTCAAGGCGCTCAACCCGGACGGCAGCCTCAACAAGCTCGCCTTCGCGCCGGTCTTCGGCGATTTCCAGGACATGTACCTGGACGTCTCGCGCTTCATCTCCGTGGGAGGCATCGTCTCCTCGCCGGCGGTGGACAGGGGAGTGGTGTACTTCGGGTCGCTCGACGGCAACCTCTACGCGCTGATGTAGCGCCGCTCATCCTGCGGGGGAAGCCTGCGCGGCGATCCCGGCAGGGCCCGGGTGGAGAAGCCGCCTGGCAAGGTGGGCCGGGGACCGGACCCTCCACGCAGAGGTCGTGGCCGTCGAAGAGCATGCCGGCACCAGCCAGCCCCGGTTAATTGGGAATCCCGTTCACGTGGCACATGAGGCAGGTGGACGGGTTCGTCATCTTGGTCTGCGTGTGCGGGAACGACCAGGCCGTCTGGTAGGCGGCGCCGGTGGTCACCAGACCGTTCCCGGCGGGGATGACGTGGCACTGCGCGCAGTCCACCGGATAGAAGTGGTTCGCCTTCGTCACCGTCAGGGAATTGCCCTTGTAGTGCGCGACCACGCTCGCGAGCGTGAAGGGCCGCGAGTCGCCAGCGCCCGACGCCTCTGCGGTGGCGCCGTTCCAGAGGCTGCCGATGAGGTTGGTTCCAGCCTCATGGCAGGAGTTGCAGTTCGTGTTGATCAGCGTGGAGGCGTGGTCGTAGCCGATGGCGCCCTTCCCGCCCGACGCGCTCGTGTGACACGAGGTGCAGGCCACGCCGGCTGCGATGGTCGGGTGCGGCAGGTTGTTGATGCCGAGCTGAGTGACGGTGGTGGTGGCCGGAGGCTTCGAGACCGTGAACCCTCCCACCGCGATGAACTGGGGAGACGCGCCCGCGCCGAGCCAGTTCGGGCTCGCGGCGGTGCCGGTGCCCGGCCACGAGTGACAGGAGCTGCAGTCCTGGGACCCGGAGGTGGCGGTGAGCGCGCTGTGGTCGAACGCGGTGAAGCTCGCCCCGGGCTTCACGTTCATGTGGCAGTTGCTGCACCGGCCGGTGGTTCCGTTCATCACCAGCGGGTTGGCGGAGGTGAAGTTGGCGTGGAACTTCGCCTGCGCCCACTCCTGGCCCTGGACTCCCGCCACCGCCGACTTGCCTGCCTGGGTGTGGCACGCGTTGCAGTCGCGCGGCGAGACGTTCACGTCCGTGTGCGTGATCTGGTCGTGCGTTCCTGCCGGCACGCCGGTGGTCGCGTCCGCGCTGGCGCTGGTCAGCATCGACGAGCTGGTCAGGCCCACCGGCAGGTTGTTCTTGGTGCCGGCGACGGAGCCGCCGCCGTTGGTGAGGCCGTGGCACTCCTTGCAGCTCGCCGGCGCGGTCACGGCAGAGTGGAAGAGGTCGGACTTGCTCCAGGCGCTCCCGGAGACCTTCGCGTCCGAGGCGTGGCAGACGGCGCAATCCTTGCCCGCCACCGAGCTGGAGCCGTGGTTCATCCACTGCGCGCCGTTGGTGGCGGTGCCGCCGGCCGCAAGCGCGTAGGTCACGCTGCTCTGGGTGGAGGCATTGGCCGCGGGCGCCGCGACCGCGTGGCAATCGAGGCAGGCCTTGGGCTGCGCCGAGAGCGACGCATGGTAGACGCCTCCCTGCCAGAGCGTGGAGGCGGCGGGGCTGGTGGTCGCCTTGGCGAGCGCCGTCGCATGACAGGTCTGGCAGTTCTGGAAGGCGATCTGCGCCGACCGGTGCCGCATGCTGTAGCGCGTGCCGTTGGTCAGGTCCGACTTCGCCGCGTCGGCCATCAGCGGGTAGTGGCAGACCGTGCAGTCCTGAGGCGTGGACGCGCCGATGTTGGAGTGGAACAGGGGCGCCTGCGCCGGCTGGCCGTCGGCCCAGCTCACGCCCGGGTCGTGATGGCAGGTGGAGCAATCGATCGTGCTCGCGCTGGTGCCGCCGACGAAGGCGGCGGCGTGATCCATCGGCAACAGATCCGACGCCGAGCGCATCACGATTCCCGTCGGCCGCATCTGCGAGTGGCAGTCGCCGCACCGGCTGGTGGGCTGGGGGAACGGCGTGATGGCTCCGCCCGGCGTGGCCGAGTAGTTGGAGAGCGAGTTGTGGAACTTGCCGTCGGCGAAGGTGGTGACCGTCCCGGCGGTGTTGGTGTGGCAATGCCAGCATTTGGTGTTGTCCGGATTTCCGGTCGGTCCGGCGTTCAGCGCCGCAGGCACGCTCGCGGAGTCGTGCAGCATCATGTTGTAGAGCGTCGCCGAGATGGAGGTGGTGCCGGTGACCAGGTTTGCCGCGGAGCGGTTCAGGCTGGTCTCGGTGATGGTGATGAACTGGTTGAGCGAACCCGCCAGCGTCGAGCCGGGATAGGAGACGCCGCCCTTCCAGTCGCCGCCGGGCACCGGATTGTACCGGACGTAGCTGCCGGCGGCGACGGTGGCCTGGTGGCAGCCGAGGCAGTCGCCGGTGCCGTTCACGGAGTGGTCGAATCCGTTGACCGTCACCGCCGGCCGCTGGCTGATGTGGCAGGCCACGCAGGTGGTTCCGGAGACTGCGGCGGGATCGTGCAAGAAGGCGCCGCGCGCCCAGTTCTGCGTTCCACCCCACGCGCCCGTTCCCGGATTCGCATGGCAGAGGGCGCAGTCCTGCCCGTCGCCGTGCGTGATTCCGGAGGAGTTGGTGCCGTAGTCGAAGGGCGAATTCTGGTAGGTAGTGCTCAGCCACCCCGTGTTGCTGGTGGGCCGCTCGCCGGAATGGCAGGGCAGGCAGGTGGTGGGAGTGGCCGCGCCGGCGAGGTGGAAGCGGCCCTGCGACCACGACGTCCATTGCGTCGCCGAGCCGGTGTGGCAGGAGTCGCATTCCTCCAGCGCGGCCGGGACCGTGTGATCGAAGCTGAGGCCGGCGGGCATGCTGGCGTTGCCCGAGGTCAACAGGCCGTTCGGCCGCGAGTTGGCGTGGCAGTCCACGCAGGAGGTCGGCTGCGGCAGGCTGGCGGCGGTGAGCGACGCGTGGAAGAGCACCGGGGTGCCGCCCTTCGGATCGGTGGACCAGGTGGCTGCCATCGCCTGCGACGGGCTCTGGTGGCAGACGGAGCAGTCGTAAGGCACGGCGCTCGTGGCGGTGGGACCGGCGGCATTCCAGACCACCGCGTCGTGCTTCATCGCGCCGGACGCCGGGACCCTGCCCGTGTCGACGGGCCCGACGAAGCCCTGCGGCATGCACTCGAGGTGGCAGTCGATGCACTGCCCCGGCTGGGCGACCGCCGGCACGGCGTTGGCGAGCGACGAGTGCATCGCGCCCGGGAAGAACTCGCCCACGGCGGAGTTCTGGTGGCAGCCGGCGCAGTTGCCCACCGTGGTGGGAGCAAGCTCGGCGGTCTGGTGGTTCATGCCCATGTGCAGCACTTCGGTCTGCGGGCTGAGGACGGAGATCGAGGTTCCGGCATACGACGGAACCAGCGCATCCACCGCGAGATCCTGCGCGGGATCGAAGGGAATTCCGGCGGGGACCTGGCCGGCGCCGAGCCAGGTCGTCGTGTTGTGGCAGGACTTGCAGTCGTTGCTGCCCTTGGGCGGGTGCGTGAAGGGGCGGCCGTCGAGGCCCACGCCGGCCACCGGGAGGGGATCGAAGGGGGCGGCGGCGTCGTGGCAGGTCCCGCAGCTCACCGTGATGCCGGCGTGATCGTAGGCCATCTTCGCGCCGGTGGAGTGGCAGGAGAGGCACGAGGCGCTGTCCCAGGCATAGGCGACGCTGCTCGCCGGCGTGGTCGGGCCGCGCGCGGGCACGCTGACGTGCAGCATGTCGGTGATCGGCTGGTCGTGGCCGTGGCAACCGGTGCAGGTGAATTGCTTGAAGGAAGCGAACGCCCCGTGGCAGCTGTCGCAACTCACCGCGTGAGGTCCGGCGGCGATCCCGAACGGGTGGGTCGCGGGGGTCATCATGGTGATGGCCGGCGGCTGCTTGCCGGCCGTGCAGGCCGCAAGCGCCAGCGCGATCACCAGGAGCCTCGAGGTCGAACCGGCAGCAGTCATCGATCTCTTCTCCACGGAAGGCACGGCTGCAGAAGGGCGGGATGGGTCGGCGCAAGGAGGTTCTGCGGGATCGAGAAATGCCTCGTTCTCCGCGGGCGTCAATGCGCAAATTCACGTCGGTGGAAGGAGAGGTAGTGCAAGGTGCGCCGGCGTGTTTTCCGCGCTGGCTGCAACAGTTTCGCCGAGGTGAAGGAGCGCCCGGATCCGGCGGCGCAGCGGATCGCCCGGCGGCGCCGCTGGGGCGCGGCCCGCGATTCTTCGATGACAGCGGCGCGCGCCTCGTTCATCGGCCTCGCTCCGCCCACCTGCACTCCCGCCGCGACACGTCGCCGCTGACGAAGTCCGCTTCGCTACAGTGCCACCGCGCCGCCCTGCTGCCGCGCCGCAGCCAGCGTCAGCTCGACCTCGCAAACGCCGTGCGATGCCAGGCCCACCCGGGCTCCGAGCTTGCGGAGCAGGCTCCGCATCGGGCGGTTCTCCTCGAGGATGACGCCGGTGAAGGAGGTGACGTCGCGTTCCAGGGCGGCCTCGCTCAACCTCGCCATCAGCAAGCCGCCCAGTCCCTTGCCCTGCAGATCGTCGGCGACCACCAGCGCGAGCTCCGCCGCCGCAGCGCCGCCGCGGATGAAGCGACCCACCGCGACCAGCAGCAGCGACGGCAGCGCGAACGCGGCCAGCGCGAAGTGCGCCTCGCCGTCGACCTCGGTGAGGAAGCGCAACTCTTCGGAGCTGAACCGGGTCCGCGGCCCGAGGAAGCGCAGGTACCGCGTCCGCTCCGAGAGCCTGAGGAGGCCTGCCTGCAACTGCGGCGCATCCGTGGGCCGGATCGGCCGCAGCAACACGGGCGTGCCGTCGTCGAGAGTCACGCGCTCGCGATCGCCCTTGCCGGGCCCCTCTTGCGCGTCCGCGGTCTGCTGGCTTCCGGTTCGCATCGTCCGACCCCCTTGCAGCGAGATGAGCGGGGCGGTTCTGCGAACCATCGGCGTTCCGGATGAGACCCATCAGCGAACTTTCCTGGCGCCGCCGCGACGCGGACGCGGGGCCGATCCGCCGGGCTCGCGGGAATAGTCGCCGCCCTCGTCCCGTCATGCGGGGTGAAGCGGGTCCACACGAAACCGGAAAGGGAAATCAATGAAGATCTGGAATGAACGTGAATACCGTGTCCGCGCTGCGGCCGCGGCTCTTGCAGTGCTCTGCGCCGTTGCGCTGCCGCAGCGGGCCCGGGCCGAGGGGATCAGGGTGCCCGCGGTGCCCGACGGCATCGGGGTCGATGCGGGGAACGAGGCGTTCCTCGTCGGTCACGCCGTCGGCACCCAGAACTACGTCTGCCTGCCCTCGGGGAGCGGGTTCGGCTTCGCGCTGTTCACGCCCGAGGCCACCCTGTCCGACGACGACGGCAGCCAGCTCACCACCCACTTCTTCAGCCCCAACCCGGACGAGAAGAACACCAATCCGGCGGTGGTGGCGGACGGGGCGGTCCGCCCCACCTGGCAGCACTCGCGCGACACGAGCGCCGTCTGGGGAAAGGTGGCGACCGCGGACGCTTCCTCGACCGATCCCAGGTTCGTGGCGCGAAATGCCATCCCCTGGCTGAAGGTGACCGCCACGGGATGGGAAACCGGGCCCGACGGGGGCGACATCCTGGCGGACACCACCTTCATCCAGCGGCTCAACACCTCGGGCGGGGTTGCGCCCTCCACCGGCTGCGCGTCGCCCGCGGACGTCGGCAGGCTGGCCTTCATCCCCTACACGGCCGACTACTTCTTCTACCGCGCGAGCCACGGCGGCTGACCTCGGGGCAACGGGAAGAGCCGGGCGCCGACACCGCCCGGTTCTCCCCGCCCGACCCGGACCGCACCGGCACCCAGAAATGGCTGATGGGTCTCATCCGCATTCCTGATTGGCCGGCGGGCCGCCTCGCTCATCGATCCTTCGTGCCGGAGGACAAGTGAAGGCAGAGCCCAAACGCGCCCGGTTCCAGTCGTCGACCCTGCCGCACCTCGATCGACTGGTTGCGCTGGCGTCCCGCTGGTCCGACGGGCAGGAAGCGGAGGACGACGTGCAGGAAACGTACGCGCGCGCCTGGGCCGGGTTCGAGCAGTTGCGCGAGGCCGATGCGGCCTTCCCCTGGCTCTGCCGCATCCTGCGGATGGTGGCCAGCGAACGGCGCCGGACCCACGCGCGACGCCAGGACCTGTTCTTCGTCACCCGGCTCGAGGCGGCGCACGAGGAGATCATCGGCAGCGAGGCGCCCTCGCCTCTCGACGAGCTGCTGGCGCGCCTGGAGGCGGGCAGGCTGCGCGAGGCGCTCCGGTCCCTCCCCGAGGACTACTCCCTGGCCGTCGAGCTTCACGATCTGCACGGCCTCAAGTACCGGGAGATCGCGGAAGTCACCGCCGCTCCCATCGGCACGGTCATGAGCCGCATCAGCCGCGGCCGCCAGCTCCTGGCCGGGCTGCTCGCGGTTCGCGGCCAAGGCCGCCAGGGCAGGCGTGCAACCGGAACATGAGGACGTGCGATGACTGAGGCTGCCCTCGAACATGCGCTCCTGCGCGAGCTCGTTGCCGCGCTGGCCGACGGCGAGCTGCCGGCGCAGGAGGCGCGCGTCGTCGAGGAACATCTGCGCGGCTGCATGCCCTGCCGGCGCGAGCTGGACCTGCAGCAGGAGATCTTCCGCTCGCTGGCAAAGGAGCCGGTGCCCGAGGCGCCGGCGGGCTTGCGCCGGCGGATCTGGCGGGTGGGGGCAAAGGCCCGCGAGCCCGACGCCAGGCGCCGGCATCGGCGATGGGCAGCCACCGCAGCCGCCGCGCTGCTCTCGATCGGCATCGCCTTCGGGACGGCGCTGCGGCACCGGGCCGGAGAAGGGAAGGCCATCGCCGGCATCCCCCTGCTCCGCGATGCGGTGGCCGACTGCCGGCGCGCCATGGCCCGCAACTTCCCCCGCAAAGCCGATCTGAAGGCCGCGGGCGAAGGGCTGGAGTTCCGCGTCCGCTCTCTCGAGCGGGCGGACCTGGAGCTCTTCAGCACCTGGAGGACGACGCTGGCCGGATCTCCCGCGGCCGGCCTCGCCTATCGCTGGCGAGGAACCGTCGTGGTCCAGTACGCGGTTCCCGCGGAGCTGGTGCGCCGGCAGCCCGGGCTGGACACGGCCCCGGGCCGCGCCGGCGTCTACGCCGCATCCGACCAGGGCGAGTCGGTGGTTGCATTCATCTCCGGCGGAACCGGCACGGTGCTGGTCGCCGATGCGCCCGTGGAGGAGCTCAGGGACCTGGTGCTTTGAGGCGGTGATATGAGAGGGCGGTATGCTCGAGCCTCTCCGCTACTTCCAGGCGGTGGCGCGCTGCGGGAGCCTCTCGGCGGCGGCGCGCTCGCTCCATGTCAGCCAGCCCGGCCTGACGGCGGTGATCAAGCAGCTCGAAGAGGGCTTCGGCACGCGGCTCCTGGTCCGCCTGCGCACGGGCGTCTCGCTGACCAGCACCGGCGAGGAGCTCCTGCGCTTCGCCAACGAATCGCTCACCCGGCTGGAGGAAGTGGAGCAGCGGATCAAGGGGCTCGAATCGGACGAGGTGGGCAGCTTCGTCATCGGTTGCCACGAGTCGCTGGGCGCCTATTTCCTGCCCCGCTTGATGGCCAGGTTCCTGGAGAAGAACCCGCGCATCCAGCTCAGCCTCTCCAACGCCCCGTCGCGGGTGGTGCTGAATGCCGTGGTCGAGCGCACGGTGCATTTCGGCATCGTCGTCAACCCCGATCCGCATCCCGACCTGGTCCAGGTGAAGCTCTTTCGCGACGCGGTCGATCTCTTCGTGCTGGCGGAGGGCGCGCCCGCCGCCGGCGACCTGGAAGCCGCGAAGGAGCGGCTGCGCCGCGGGCCGCTGGTCTTCGCCGGCCGCGTCCTCCAGAGCCAGCAGATCGTCGACCGGCTCGCGGCGATGGATGCGCTGCCCGCCCGACTCCTGCCCTGCGGAGATCTGGAGCTGGTGAAGAGCCTCGCGCTCGGAGGCCTGGGAGTCGCGGTGCTCCCTCGCCGCGTCGCCCGCTACTGCCAGGAAGGCCGGCTCAGGCGCCTGCATCCGGCGCTGCCGTTCATCGCCGACGAGATTCATCTTCTCTTCCGCGGCGACGCCCACCGGACGCGAGCGTTCGTGATCACCAAGGACGCGATCGTGGCGCACGGGCGCGCGCTCGACGGCGACGACGGGGAATAGCCGGCGCGGCTACTTGCTGCGCGCGCGATGCGGCAGCGGGCAGGACAGCGCGCCGTGCTTTTCGTCCCACTGCTGGTGGTAATCCTCGGCGATCCAGAACGGCCCGATCGGGGTGATCTCCGTGGTGATGGGATCGCGCAGCCCCTTCTGCGCCTGCTCGCGCGAGGCGAGCGCTTCCTTCTGCTGCTCGGGCCCGAACGTGTAGATGGCCGAGCGGTACTGCGTTCCACGATCGGGGCCCTGCGCGTCTCCGCTGGTCGGGTCGTGGGTCTCCCAGAAGAAGCGGAGCAGCTTCTCGTAGCTGACCTGGGCGGGATCGAATTCGACCAGGACGGATTCGGCATTGCCGGTGCTGCCGGTGCAGACGTCTTCATAGGAGGGATTGGCGGTATGGCCGCCTGCGTAGCCCACGGCGGTGGCCACCACACCGGGGACCTTGCGAAAGCGCTCCTCCACGCCCCAGAAGCAGCCCTGGGCAAAGACGGCGAGCTGGTTCTTTCCCCTGGCGGCCAGGGGCGTGCCGTGACCCGCATGGCCGGGATCGGTTCCGCAGGCGGGATTTCCCACCCTGGCGCCGGCGCCGCCGCCGCCGCGCACCGCGAACACCGCCAGGCCGAGCAGCCCCAGGGCCGAGAGCGACAATCCCAGGTTCATTCGACACCCTTTCCGGGCGGGAAAGATAGCCGCGGCATCCTTCAGCCGCCAGCCGTGCGCGATCTTCCCCTGCCGCGGGGCACGTCCTCACGCTCAGTGCAGGGATTCGAGCTCCGCCTTGAATTCGCCCGGCACCTCGAGAAAGCGGACGCCCATGCGGCCGTGCTGGGGATCCTCGCTGCGCGCCCAGCACACCATCCCGGTGAACTGGAACTCGCGGTCCTTCACGGTGATGGTCCCACTCACCGAGGTCCCGGGAATCACCGGGTGCGAAGTCTCGATGCACATGCCGTTCGCGGTCACGTCGGCGGTGAAGGCGACGTCGCCCGCGAAGAAGACGCGCAGCCGGCGCAGCATGCGCGAAGAGGCGCGGCGGTCCGTGTCCATGGCGGCACTCTGCGCGAGGGCGGGAGCGGAGGCAAATTCCCCACGCCTGCGGGCCGCCCTCGTCCGCGGCCGGACGGAGGGCGTCCCGTCCGCGAACGCGCCGGCCGCGGAGGAGGGGCGAACCGATCCCTCCCCCGCCGGCGCGGCCTTACTGCAGCGGTCCTGCGTCCGTGAAGGTGCGGACCGCAAACCAGAGCGGCGCCCTGAGGGTGCTGCCGCCGCCTGCGACGGTCAGATCGCCCCAGTACTGTCCTTCAGGCGAGCTCTGCGCCGTGTCCACCGTCACCGAGAGCGTGCCGGTCGCGCCCGGCGCCAGCGTGAGGCTCGCGGGCGAGACGCTGGCGGTGGCGCCCGACCCGGCGGTGGGAGCGCGGGTGATCGCCGCGGACGCAGAGAAGGTCTGCGCCGTGCCGGTCACGTTCGTGACGGTGACGCTGAGGGTCTTCGACTGCCCCGAGTTCGGCTCGATCTTGCGGAACGAGAGCGTGGGCGGGTCGAGCGTCGCGGCGGACTGGACGGCGGCGGAGAGGTCGATGACGCCTCCACCCCGGTTCTGCGGGTTCGTGCCGGCCGAGGCGTTCAGGTTGGCGGGACGGGTCGCGGTGTCGACCAGCGCGCTCTTGATCTGGGCCACCGTCCAGTCGGGATGGAGCTGGCGCAGGAGCGCCGCCGACCCGGCCACGTGCGGCGTGGCCATGCTGGTGCCCTGGAACATGGCGAACTGGCCCCCCGGAATCGACGAGTAGACGTTCACGCCCGGCGCCGCGACGTCCGGCTTGATGTCGAGGAGGTTCGCCGGTCCGCGGCTGGAGAAGGAGGCGAGGAAGTCCTGGTTCGCGGTCAGCACCTCGATGAACGAGGTGCCGTCGGCGGTGGCGGTGCTCCCTTCCGCCGCGCGGATCGCCGCCCGATCCGACAGGCCCAGCATCACGGCTGGAATCGGGCCCGCGCCGGCCATGGCGATGGGATCGCCCGCCGCGTTGTTCACCACCAGCACGCCGGAAGCGCCCGCCTGCGCGGCGTTGGCCACCTTGCTGGCGAACGTGCAGGTGCCGCGGTCGAGGACCACGATGCGGCCGGCGAAGGGGGTGCCGCTGAGGGCAGCGCACGCGGACGTCGCTCCCGCCGGGTCAGCCGGGTTGCTCCAGTTGGCCAGCGGCGCCGTGACCGCCGGGTTGAAGGGATTGAACTGGCCGACCGCGCCGCCGAAGGTGCTGGCGCCGACGTGGACGGGAATGCCGAAGAAGTGGTTGTTGGTCACCGCGGCGGCCGTGATCGCGAGCGCCGCCTGGCCCGGGCTCTCGACGGTGTTCACGCCCGGTCCGGAGTTGCCGGCAGCGATGGCCACGACGACGCCCGCTTCCGCCGCGCGGTTGCTGGCGACGGTCAGCTCGTCCTGGAAGCCGTTGATCCCGCCGCCGAGGCTCATGTTGATGACGTCCATGCCGTCCTTGACCGCGTCCTCGATGGCCTGGGCGATGTCGTGCGACGTCGCGTTGGTGATGTTTCCGGGGAAGACGTTGTAGTTGCCGAGGAACGCCTTGGGCGCCACTCCGGTCAGGCCGCTCACGGCAGGCGCGTCGCTGGTGGCGGGAGCGGTGGTGCCGTTCACGCCGGCGATGGTGCCGGAGACGTGCGTGCCGTGATCCTGCAGCGCCTGGGCGGTGAACGAGCCGGGCTTTCCGGTGAAGTAGACGCGCGCGACGATCACCTTGCGGCTGGTGAACTGCTGGTTGCCGGGGTCGAACTTGGGGAACCCGGCCGGCGGGTTGAGCGAGTTGTCGGTGAGGAACGGATGGGTCTGGTCGATGCCGGTGTCGATCACGCCCACCTTGATGCCGGCGCCGGCGTTGGCGACGCCGCCGAGCGCGGCCCAGGCGGCGGGCGCCTGGATGATCCCGACCGAGCGGTTCATGGTGGGCGCGTAGGCGAGGCTGGGCTGCACGTCGGCGACGCCCGGCCCGGCCCGCAAGGAATCGAGGGTCGCGCCGTTGAGCTGGACGGCGACGGCGTTCAGCACCGTGTCGTACTGGCGGATCACCACCGCGGGTGAACCGGTGGCCTTGAGGAACTGCTTGAAATCGTTCTGCGCATGCGCGAGCGACGCCCGGTACTGGCCGTTGCTGCCGTTGGTGAAGTCGAGCTTGCCGCTCTTCAGCCGCGCCGCGTTGGGCCACTCCGCCAGCGGCGGAGCGGTGAAATTGACCATCGCGAATCCTGGGGCAATTCCGGTTGCAGGTCCTGCGCCGTCGGTATTGTCGACGATTGCGCGCGCGGAGCCTGCGATCGCGAGCACGAGGATGGAAACGCCGAGCGCCGCATTCGAAAGATGCCTTTGCATGGGGCTACCTCCCGAGAAGTGCCCCGATCTGCGCCGGGAGCCCCCTTTCCGTCAAGGCGCGCCACGGCGTCGGTCACGATCCCCGCGCGGCCGCAGGCATCGCAATGCGGACGGGCATGGAGCTCAGGCGATCCGAGAGCCGCGCCTCGGCGCGAATGGGCCACCACTCGTAGAGGAAGATCTCCATCGGCCGCCACATCGCCACCCAGCCGCCGATGAGCAGGCTCTCGCGCAGCAGCGCGCCCAGGCGCCGCCCTCGAAGCGCGCTCTCGATCAGGTCCCCGCCGAGCACGCAGAGGGTGAGGATCCCGACGCCGATGAGCAGGCTGGTGCGACCGACGCGAAAGAGCTGGCGCATGCGCCGCCGCGACTCCTCGGCGCGATGCCCGAAGTACTCGCGGACCGCCTCGCGCAGCGCGGCCGCAGCGTCCGCGTGCGCGACGGGGTGGTCGACGTGGACGAGCAGGGCCAGCCGGGCGTCGCGGGGAAGGTCCTTGGCCCAGCCGACGATGAATTCTTCCGCTTCCCGCTCCAGGTCCTTCTCGCGGAAAGGCGACGGGTCGATGGCATTGAAGAGCTGGTTGAGGTGGCCGACGTGGACCTCGATCACCTCGCAATGCGACGGAAGCGGATCGCCGGCGAACTCTTCCTCCACGATGCGCGTCTTCTACGCGCGCCGGTGGCAGGCTGCAACGACGGGGGCGGCGGCGATCCTGGCGCCGAAGTGGGCGCCAGGAAGCGGCGCTCAGCCTCCGGCCATCGCTCCCACGACGAGAAAAGGCGCCGTGCCCGCGGCCACCGGCTCGGGCACCGGCGCGTCCGGCGCCGCGTGAGAGAGGTCCTGCTCGCAGGCGAAGAATCTCAGGAACGGGCGCCGCTGCCTCGTGTCGTGGTCGCGGATGGTTCCGCGCAGCACCGGATAGCGCTCCTCCAGCGCGTCGAGGATGGAGCCCTGGGTCACCGGCCCGCGGACCTCCAGCTCCAGCTCCTGCCCGACGCCGGCGAGCTTGCGCAGGTGGAACGGCAGCACCACGCGGATCATGGCAGCGCCTGCGCCTCGACCGAGAGCACCGCAGGGAGATCGCGGACGATGGGCGCCCAGGTGTCTCCCGCGTCCGCGGAGGCGTAGACCTGCCCGCCGGTGGTGCCGAAGTAGACTCCGCACGGGTCGAGCGAATCGACGGCGCTCGCCTCGCGCAGGACGTTCACGTAGCAGTCGCGCTGGGGCAGCCCCTCGGTGAGCGGCTCCCACTCGTTGCCGCCGCTGCGGCTGCGATAGACGCGCAGCCTGCCGTCGGGCGGGAAGTGCTCCGAGTCGCTCTTGATCGGGACCACGTAGACGGTGTCGGGCTCGTGCGCGTGGACCTCGATGGGGAAGCCGAAGTCGGTGGGAAGGTTGCCGCTCACCTCGCGCCACGTCTCGCCGGCGTCGTCGCTGCGCATCACGTCCCAGTGTTTCTGCATGAAGAGCACGTCGGGCCGCGCCGGGTGCATGGCGATGCGATGGACGCAGTGGCCCACCTCGGCTCCGGGGTCGGGAAGGCCGTCGGACCTGAGCCCGCGGTTGATGGGCCGCCACGTCTTGCCGGCGTCGTCGGTGCGGAAGGCGCCGGCGGCGGAGATGGCGACGAACATCCGTCCGGGGTGCTCCTTGTCGACGACCACGGTGTGCAGGCACATGCCGCCCGCGCCCGGCTGCCAGCCCGGAGCCGACGCGTGGGTCCGCAGGCCGGCGAGCTCGTGCCAGCTCTGGCCGCCGTCGGTGGAGCGGAACAGCCCCGCGTCCTCGACGCCGGCGTGGACGGTGTCGCGCTCGGTGAGGGAGGGCTCGAGGTGCCAGACCTTGGCGAACTTCCAGGGGCGCGGCGTGCCGTCGTACCAGAGGTGGTCGCCGACCGCGCCCTCGTACGCGAAGCGGTTACCCACCGCTTCCCAGGTCCTTCCGCCGTCGTTCGAGCGCTGGATGAGCTGGCCGAACCAGCCGCTGCTCTGCGCGGCATAGAGGCGCTCCGGATCCACCGGCGATCCCTTGACGTGATGGACCTCCCACCCGGCGAAGAAGGGCCCGCCGACGTCCCACCGCTTCCGCTTTCCGTCCGAGGTCAGGACGAACGCGCCCTTGCGCGTGCCGACCAGGATCCGCACCCGGCTCATTCGGTCGCTCCTCTGTCGGGCGAGCCGGCAGATTCGCGCGGCGGCCCCCAACGCGCGGGAAGCTAGCAGCCCCGCCGCACCCGCGCCACCCGCGCGCGCACGCCCGGCCCGGGCGCCTGTCGCCGCTGAGGACGCGCCCTGCTCCTTGCCCCGAGCCTGGCGTCGGCGGCGTCGCCGTCGGGCCTCAGACCCTTGTCGTAATCGTTTGAATTGACTATGCAAATCGATTCCAGACGGTTTCGGCGAATGGCAACGACTTGCAACCGCCATGACGACCATTGCACAATCGACTGCAAACTGTTCGGACAGCGCCATCCTGTCGCAGCAAGATCGAAAGGAACGCGATCCAATGACAACCAGATTCTTCCCCCTGATTCTCGCAATCTCGTCCCTCGCCACCGTGGCGAACGCCCAGTCCATTCAAGGCGTATGCGGAACGACTACCACCGGCGGCACCGCCTCGTGCGGGAGCATCCCGGTGGGTTCGCAGGTCACCAACGTGGCCTGGTCCGGCAACAATCTCGGCTCCTGCGTCTCCGATTTCCGCGTCTCCCACAACGGCGCCAGCGCGTTTCTCGGAGACAACGGCTGCGGCTTGAACCAGACCTCGGTGAGTACGTTCAACGGAATGGACGCGAGCGGGACCTGGACCATCGATTCGGTTCGCAACTGCAAGATCTCGTGCAATTCAACGGCGAGCGTACAATTCTTCGTCTATTACCTGCCGCCAGCCTCGCTGGGCGTCAGCCCGACGTCGCTTTCGTTCTCGACGCCGATCAACACGACTCCGGGCGCTCAGAGCATCGTGGTGAAGAACAGCGGCGGGCTGCCGATGAGCTGGACGCTCACCTCCACCGACGCCGCGATCATCGTCAACCCCACCTCCGGAACCGGCCTTGCCGCCGGCGCCTCGACGACCGTGTCGGTGGCGGTGCCGGGCTCGTCGACGGCGATGAGCAAGTCGGCGACCTTGACGGTGTCTGCGGGCACCGCGGGCGCCAGGCAGGTGGCGGTCACCTACAGCACCTTCGTGCCGTGCGTCGGATCGCAGACCGACCCCAACAACTGCGGAACCTGCGGTCACGTCTGCCCAGCCTCGAACGCGTGCGTGAACGGCGTGTGCACGTGCACCGGCTCGCTCACGGACCCGAACAACTGCGGGGCATGCGGCCACGTCTGCCCCGGGGCGTCCAACGCCACCGCGACCTGCTCGAACGGCGTCTGCGGCCTCGTCTGCAATCCGGGGTACACGTCCTGTGGCGGGCAATGCGTCGACACCCAGACTGATTCCGCAAACTGCGGGTCCTG
Organism: Myxococcales bacterium; assembly: GCA_035702105.1. GTDB lineage: Bacteria > Myxococcota > Myxococcia > Myxococcales > 40CM-4-68-19 > 40CM-4-68-19. The sequence goes on from DASSQZ010000262.1 coordinate 18,686, forward strand.
CGGATACGACTGCTCTACCGAGGGCGCAGCCTTCTCCTGCCACGGCGGTATCTGCGGGTGCGGCCCCGGGCTCGTGGGCTGCTGTGGAGGCGACATCTGCCGCTCTTCGTGTCCTCGCTTCTGCCCCTGAGGTGAACCTCGGCCAGGTGCGGCCGCTCCCGGCGGCGGCCGCGCCTGGCACTTCCGCCACTCAACGACGCCGGTCGCGCATCCCGGCGACTGCGCGTGGGGCGGACCCTCCCCGAGCGCCTCCGGAAGACCTGGCCTGCGCCCGGCCCTCGCCATGGGGCGAGGTGTTCCAGCGGCCTCCGCCGCCACCGATGGGACCGGCGGCGTGATCGCTGCGGGCTCCCGGCGCAGCGCCATTACGGGAATACCCGCCGCTGCGAGAATGGCCGCCGCGGAAATACCCGCGGTCGTAGACGCGCGCCGGCGCGCCCCGAGAGCGTGCCCAGCCGTAACCGTTTCGATGGAGCCCGCGATACCACCCGAACCTCGTGGGGCCGAGGTGCCCGAAAAAGGGGTGCGCGCCCCAGCCCCACAGCCACGGCGCCGCGACCCACGACCAGCCGAGCCGGACGGTATAGACGTACTGATACGGGCTCGCGGCGCCATAGGCGCCCTCGTCGACGTATTGCTGGCCATAGGGCATCCAGACCCAGCCATACTGCGCGGTGAAGACCCACTGCCCCGCCGGGGCGGGAGCGGCCGCCGGCGGCGGCGCCGGTTGCCGCGCGTCAGCGTCGTCTTCCGAGCCCTGGAGGATGCCGGCTCCGTCGCCGGAGCCCTGCTGGAGGATCCCCACCCCGTCGTCATCCGACGCCTGCGGAGGCGCCGGCGGAACCGCGGGAGGCGCCGGCGGCCGCGCGTCCGGTTCAGCGTCCGGCGGCGGGGTCGCCTCGGCGTCCTGCGCGTCGTCGGGCGGCGGCGGCGGCGGACCGGCTGACTGCGCCGACGCGACGACGGGAGCGAGCAGGAGGGAGAGGACCAGGAGGATGGATCTGCGCATGATGAGATCTCACCTTTCAGCGGAGGTACCAGAGCAGGTTGAGCCGCAGCCCGTAGATGCTGGCGACGTCGTCGGGAATCCCGGGCAGGTTCGGCACCTGGTGCCAGGTCACGAAGAATTCGGGGCTGATGGCGAACCACGGCGTGATGCGCGCGTCGTAGGACAGGCCTCCCGCGAGGGCGAATCCGGTCGGCCCCGCGGAGCGATCGGCGCGGCTCCCGTCGGAGATGAGGCCGCCGAAGCCGGCGCCGAAGTTCACGTTGAGGCCGTTGCCGGCGCGATCGCCCGCGAGCAGCGTCTGCCCGCGCACGGTCCACGTCCACGACCCCACGTTGGCGCCCTGGTAGGTGCTCCCCGCGTCCGCGTTGAAGTCCATGAACATCTGGAACCGGTCGGAGAAGCCGTAGCCGAGCCGGAAGTCGACGTCCGCGGCGCCCATGCGCACGGGGCTCTCGCTGGAGAGATAGAGCGAGCCGCCGCCCAGGCCGAAGGAGACGAGAGGACCCTGGCGCGCCTGAGGTTGGATGAACCAGGGCTCGCCGTACCGTGGCGACCAGCCGCGACGAGCCAGGCCGGCCGAGGGAGCGGGTGAGGCGTCGTCGAGCGCCGGTGGTGCGGCGCGCGCGGCGCGGGGGAGCGCCGCAAGGAGCGCGGCGGCGATGCAGGCGGCGGGAAGCGTGGTCACGGAAATTCGACGCGACCTCCACGCGCCGATTCACTCCTGCGCCGGGCCTGAAATGAATCGATACATTCAAACCGGGCGGCCAGGCCCCCGCGCGGCCCGCGGCGAGATCGCGCATGGTATGCCGGCGTGGTGAACCCGCCGCTGATCCACGACGTCTCCGACACCGCCTTCTTCGTCGCCCACTACCGCGCTCTCGAGGGCAGCCGCCCCGACGCGCTCTTTCACGACCCGCTCGCGGAGCGCCTCGCGGGCGAGCGCGGCCGCCGCATCGGCGAGAGCATGAAGAAGGCGCTCCTGGGCGGCTGGTCGATCGCCATCCGCACCGTGATCATCGACGGGTACATCGGCCGCGCCGTCGCCGAGGGCGTCGACACCGTCCTCAATCTCGGCGCCGGCCTGGACACCCGGCCGTACCGCATGGAACTGCCCGGGGCGCTTCGCTGGATCGAGGTGGACTTCCCCCACGTCATCGAGCTGAAGGAGACGGAGCTGGCGGCGGAAACGCCGCGCTGCCGGCTCGAGCGCGTGCGACTCGACCTCGGCGACGTCGCCGCTCGCCGCGCGTTCCTGCGCGGGCTCGGGGCGAAGAAGCTGCTCGTGCTCACCGAGGGCGTCACGCCCTACCTCTCCAACGAGCAGGTCGCGGAGCTGGCAAAGGACCTGAGAGAGATCGGCGCGGCGCTCTGGGTGGTCGACTACTTCAACCATGCCGTGACCAGGACGCGCAGGCGCGCGGCCATTGCCAGGCACCTGCGCAATGCGCCCTTCCGCTTCGATCCCGCGGACTGGTTCGCGTTCTTTGCCAAGGCGGGCTGGCGCTGCAGGGAGATCCGCTACATTCTCGAGGAGGCCGAGCGCCTGCGGCGCCGCCCCAGGCTGAACCCTCTGCTGGTCCTCGGCCTCGTGCTGCGCGGCGTCTTCATGACCAGGCAAAAGCGCGCTGCCGCCCGCCGGTTCATGGGCTTCGCCCTGATGGAGCCGGCCTGATCGCCGAGCCCAAAAGGAACGGGCGGGGGAACCGAATCGCGAGCCCCCCGGTTCGCACTTCGGTTCCGCCGCCCGACCGCGATGACGTGGGCCCCCCCGGACGCACGCCCCGCAAAAGCAAAGGCATCCTCGGTCGGGGGGCAGGGTCGCGTCCATAGGGGGAAACCCGTGGCATCCGCCGCAGGGAAAACCCCTGGCACCTGGAGCTCCTCACGATGCCCAGGCGCCCACCGCGAGGAGCAGCGTGGCGGGATCCACCGGCTTGCGCAGGATGCAGCAGGCGCCCTCGATCGGCGGTTCGGCCGTCGCGCTGACGATGATGACGGGCACGTCGCTGAGGTCGCGGATGGCTTTCTTCCTGCGCAGGAAGGTGAAGCCGTCCATCACCGGCATGACGATGTCGAGAAGGATGAGGCCGGGGTGGAACCCCTGCGCGACGAGGTCGAGCGCCTGCTGGCCGTGGGCGGCTTCCTGGACCACGAGGCCGGCGCGGCGGAGCGCCTCGGCCACGACGGACCGCATGTCGCGATCGTCCTCGACCACGAGGACTTCGAGCCCGTCCATGTCTCCACCCTTCCCGCCCGTACGTATGAAATCGATATCTACATACCCGCATCTACGCACGGCCGTACCAGCCAGCAATCGCGAACCGTCGTCCATCGAGCACTGCGTTCCGTCCGGGGGCCGCAGACCTCCATTGAACAAAAAACGGTGTCGGCGCGCGCGTGCCGGCGGCCGCCTCCGCCATCATGCGCCGGTGCGCGCGCTCTGCGTCCTGCTGCTCCTCGGCCCTGCCTGTTCCCGCGCGCAGTCGCCCGAAGGCGAACCGGTGAAGCTGGTATTCCGCCACCAGCCGCTCTGGGCGGATCCCGCGGCGTTCCGTTCCTTCCTCGGGAGCTTCGAGCGCGAGAACCCCGGCGTGGAGGTGCGCCCCGAGACGCTGCCCAACGGCTCGGACATCGCCCGCGAGATGTTCGTGGCGGCGCTGGAGGGCGGCGCCGACGACTTCGACGTCTTCGCCATCGACGTGATCTGGGCGCCCGAATTCGCCCGCGCCGGCTGGCTCGCCGATCTCTCCGGGGCGTTCCCGCCGCAGCAACTCTCGCGCGAGTTCCTGCCCGCCGCGGCGCAGGCGGCCACCCTGGAGGGACGCACCTTCGCGGTGCCCTGGTTCATCGACGTGGGGCTGCTCTACTACCGCACCGATCTGGTACCCCGCGCCCCGCGCACCTACGCGGAGCTTCGCCAGCTTGCCTTCGCGGCGATGAAGGAGAAGCCCGGGATCTCCGGCTTTCTCTGGCAGGGCCGGCAGTACGAAGGCCTCAACTGCAACTTCTTCGAGGCGGCGTGGGGTCATGGCGCCGCGGTGGAGAGCGAAGGGCGCATCGTGCTCGACACCGCCGCGGCGCGGGCGGGCCTGCGCTGGCTGCGCGAGACGGTCGCGGGCGGGCTCTCGCCCCGGTCCGTCCTCTCTTCTTCGGAGGAGGAGACGCGCCGCAGCTTCCAGGACGGGCGCGCGGTGTTCCTGAGGAACTGGCCGTACGTCTGGGCCCAGGTGCAGTCGGCGGACTCACCGGTGCGCGGCAAGGTGGGCTTCGCTCCCTTGCCTTCCTCGGACGGGCTGCCGGGATCGGGCGCGCTCGGAGGGTGGCTGCTGGCAGTGAACGCGCGCGTGCCTCCGGCGCGAAAGCGCGCCGCGGAGCGGTTGATCGCCTTCCTCACCTCGCCGGAGGCGGAGACGGCGCTGGCGGTGGACTACTCGCGCCTGCCCGCCCGCCGCGCGGTCTACGACGGCGCCCGGCTGCGCGGGGGCGCTCCCTTCATCGCGGCGTTGCTGCCGGTTGCCCTCGCCGCCAGGCCGCGCCCGGTGACGCCCTGGTACGCGCTGGCCAGCGACGACTTGCAGGGAGAGCTCTCCGCCGCGGTTGCCGGCCTGCGGCCGCCGGAAGAGGCCCTCTCCCGCGCGCAGCGCTTCGTCGAGCACCTGGAGGAGCGGTGAGGGCGGCGCGGCAGGCCCTGGCGCTGACCGCGCCCGCGGTGGCCCTGCTCTCGGGAGTGGCGCTGCTTCCGGTGCTCGCGGCCGTCTGGATCAGCCTGCACCGATCGATCCTGGTCTTCCACGACCAGCGCTTCCTCGGCCTCGGCAACTATCGCTTCCTTCTCGGCGATCCGCGCTTCTGGTCGGCGCTGCGGACCACCGCGTATTTCACCGGCGTGGCGGTGGGAGTGGAGATCGTCCTCGGCCTCGCCGTCGCCCTGCTCCTGCAGGGCGGAGGCGGCGTCTTTCGCGCGGCGGTGCTCCTGCCCTGGGCCATCCCCACCGCGGTCTCGGCGCGACTGTGGGCCTGGCTCTTCAATGCCGACTACGGGCTCCTGCACCGGCTCGTTCCCGGGATCGACTGGCTGGGCTCGCCCTGGGCGGCCCTTCACGCCGCCATCCTGGTGGACGTGTGGAAGACCACGCCGTTCGTGGCGCTGATCCTGCTGGCCGGGCTGCAGGCGATTCCCGACGAGGTGCTCCGGGCCGCGCGGGTGGACGGGGCGGGGCCTTGGCGGGTCTTCTTCTCCATCACGCTGCCGCTGCTCCGCCCCGCCATCCTCCTCGCCCTGCTCTTCCGCACCCTCGATGCCTTCCGCGTCTTCGACGCCATCTACGTGCTCACCGAGGGCGGACCGGCCAACTCCACCGAGACCCTCTCGATCTACGCGTTCAAGACCCTGATGCGCTCCGGCGACTTCGGCTACGGCTCGGCCCTTTCGGTCGCGACCTTCGCCTGCGTGGTCTGCCTGGGCCTGATCTTCTTCCGCCTGGTTGGGGCGCGCAGATGAAGCGCCTCCTGGTGCTGCTCTTCTTCCTCGGCCCGCTCTTCTGGCAGGTGCTCACCTCGCTCTGGCCGGAGGCGGAGATGACCCGGCCGCTGCCGCATGCGCTCACGCTCTCGAACTACGCGGGGCTGGGCGTCTCTTTCGCGCGCGCAGCGCTCAATTCGCTGCTCGTCGCCGCCGGCACCACCGCCCTCTGCATTGCCGCGGGCGCGTCGGCCGCCTTCGCCATCGCCAAGCTCGAATTTCCCGGGCGCTCGCTCCTGCTCGGCGCGGCGCTGGCCATCTCCATGTTCCCGCCCATCGCCACCGTGAGCCCGCTCTACCTGGTCCTCCGCGCCGCCGGCCTGCGCGACAGCCTGCCCGGGCTGCTCCTGCCCTACTCCACCTTCGCGCTGCCGCTCACGCTCTGGCTCCTCACCTCGTATTTCCGCGAGCTGCCCGACGACCTCTGGCGCGCGGCGAGGATCGATGGCTGCACTCCCTGGCAGGCGTTCGTGCGCGTCTACCTGCCGCTCTCGACGCCCGCGCTCGCCACCACCGCGATCCTGGTCTTCATCTTCTCCTGGAACGAGCTGCTCTACGCGCTCTCCTTCATCTCCACGCCCTCGAAGCGCACCATCCCGGTGGCCATCGCGCTCTTCGCCGGCGAGCACCTGGAGCCCTGGGGGCAGATCGCGGCGGCGTCGGTGGTGGCCACGCTGCCCCTGGCGCTGCTCACCTTCTTCTTCCAGCGGCGCATCGTCCGCGGCCTCACGGCCGGAGCGGTGAGGGAGTAGCGGTGGCCAGGGTCTCGCTCTCGCGCGTGCGCAAGTCCTTCCCGGCGGGACCCGATGCCCTCCGCGGGCTGAGCCTCGAGGTCCGGGACGGCGAGTTCCTCTCCCTGGTGGGGCCGTCCGGCTGCGGCAAGTCCACCACCCTGAACATCATCGCCGGCCTGGAGGAGCCGACGGGCGGCGAGGTGCGCATCGGCGACAACCTGGTCAACGGCCTCTCGCCCGCGGAGCGCGACGTGGCCATGGTCTTCCAGAGCTACGCCCTCTACCCGCACAAGGACGTGCGCGGAAACCTCGCCTTTCCCCTCGAGATCGCGCGGCTGCCGCGAGCGGAGATCGAGACCCGCATCGCCGAGGCGGCGGGGTTCCTGGGCATCTCCGCGCTGCTCTCGCGCAAGCCGCGCGAGCTCTCCGGCGGGCAGCGCCAGCGCGTCGCGCTGGGGCGCGCGCTGGTGCGAAGGCCGCGCGTGTACCTGCTCGACGAGCCGCTCGGCAGCCTGGACCCGGGCCTGCGGGCGGAGATGCGAGGCGAGCTGAAGCGGCTGCACCGGCAGCTTGGCGCCACCTTCGTGTACGTGACCCACGACCAGACCGAGGCGATGACGCTCTCCGACCGCATCGCGGTGCTGCGCGCGGGCGAGCTGCTCCAGCTCGGCTCGCCGCGCGAGATCTACCAGCGGCCCGCCAGCCGCTTCGTCGCCGAGTTCTTCGGCGCTCCGCGCATCAACGTCGTCGAGGCGCGGGTGCTCGGCCTCTCCGGGGAGGAGCTGGCCGCGGTCCGCCCGGAGCACGTCGAGCTCTTGCCCGGCCCCGCCCCCGGCGCGCTGGAGGGAACGGTGGCGCTGGTGGAGCTGACCGGGGCCGAGACCTGGGTGACGGTGGCCGTGGCGGGCGAGCCGCTCACCGCCCGCGCAGCCGCGGACTTCGCGGGGGCGCCGGGCGAGCGCGCCTGGGTGCGGGTGCCGCCGGATCGGGTGCTGCGGTTTCCGCGCTGAGGCCGCTCCTCGAGCAGGCGCGGAAGCGTCGCGCCCGGCGCCGCGATCGGCGAGGATGTCCCACATGACGCCCACCTCGGGGCCCACCTGGGGCTTGAACCAGGCGGTCGACGGGCTCATCGCCTCCGGCTGCTACGCCGAGGCGCTGGCGCTGCCGCGGCGCTTCGTCGCGCGCGGTTCGCGCGACACGGCCTCCGAGCTTCTGGTGCAGATCAACCTGGCGGAGGCCGAGTACAACCTGGGCCGCTGGAGCGCGGCGTGGGAACGGCTCCGCGGCCTCGATCCGCTCGCGGCGGCGTTCCCCATCGCGCGGGCGGGCCTTTCGCAGCAGCGCGCCTGGATCGCGGCGCACACCGGCAGGCCCGACCAGGCGCTCCATCACTGGGGCCGGGCGGATCGGTGCGACCTGCCGCGCCGCTACCACGCGGAGCACTTCTTCACCGGCGCGGTGGCGCTCATCGGCGCGGGCAGATTCGACGCCGCCTACCGCTGCGCCCTGGGCGGCCTCGAGGCGGCGATCCGCCCCTCGAGCAAGCGCAACGCGCTCTTCATCCGGGCCCGCGTCGCGGCGGCGGCCGGCGACTGGGTGCGCGCCGAATCACTCTGCCGCGCCGCCAGCGCGCACCCGTATCGCGCGCAGGGCGGCGACGGGCTCCTGCTCTGGGGAGAGGCGCTGACGCGCCTGGAGCGATTCGACGAGGCCCGGCATGCCTATGCCCTGGCGGTGGAGCGCGACCGCCAGAGCGAGAGCGCGCAACTCGCCGCAGAACGCCTCCGACAATCGCAGGCTGTCGGTTGAATCCCGCGCGCTGTAGTGTCGCGCGCCATGAACGTGCTGCGCTCCCTGAGGCGAAGCCCGGCGTTCACCGCACTTGCCGTCGGCATCCTCGCGCTCGGCATCGCCGCGGCCGCCGCCGTGCTGGACGTGGTGGATGCCGCCTTCCTGCGGCCCCTGCCCTTCGCAGAGCCGTCCCGGCTGGTCACGCTCTGGCAGGTCTCCGGCGGCACCGACATCACGCTCGACGGCGCCGACTTCCTCGACTGGAAGGCGCAGGCGGGCGCATTCGAGGAGATGGCGGCGGTCTCTGCCCGCGGCTTCACGCTCACCGGCGCGGACCGGCCCGAGCGCGTGGAAGGCGCGATCGTCAGCGGCGGCTTCTTCGCGCTCCTCGGGACGCCCCCCCTGCTGGGACGCGCGGTCGGGGCAGGCCATGCCCGCACCGCGGTGCTCTCCGAACCGTTCTGGCGCTCGCGCTTCGGCGCCGATCCGTCGGCCGTGGGCAGGACGATCACGCTCGACGGAGAGCCCGTGGAGGTGACGGCGGTGATGCCGGCGCGCTTCGCCTATCCGCCCGCGGCGCAGGTGTGGATCTCGGCGCGGACGCGCGTTCCCGATCACCCGACCTATCCGATCGACCCGGAGCACGACCGCGTCCGGCATTACCTCACCGTGCTGGCGCGGCTGCGGCCCGGCATCACGCCGGCTCAGGCCGGGACCGCCCTGCAGGCGGTGCAGGCGAGAATCGCCGCCGACTTCCCGGACGACGAGAGGGGCATCTCCGCCCGGGTGGTGCCGCTGCGCGAGCAGATGTTCGGCAAGCTGCGGCCGGTGCTGCTCGGCCTGGGCGCGGTGGCGGCCCTGCTCTTCCTCGTCGCCTGGGCCAACGCGGCGCACCTCTTCCTCGCGCGCGCCATCGCGCGGGAGCACGAGATGGCGGTCCGCGTGGCGCTGGGAGCCACCCGCGCGTCGATGTGGCGGCGGTTCTTC
>DASSQZ010000263.1:0-32331 GCA_035702105.1 Myxococcales bacterium
GGTCGTGCCCGGCTTGACCAGATCGAAGTATTTCATCTGCATGGCGCGATCCCCTTAGAAGCTCACGGCCTTGTGCAGCCGGCCATGCCCCACGAACCACTCGACGATGGCCCGCGTCACCACGATGGAGGTGAACATGGAGGCGAGCAGGCCGATGATCAGGGTGGTGGCGAAGCCGCGCACCGGCCCCGAGCCGTAGGCGCGGATGACGAATCCCGCCACCAGCGCGGTGACGTGGCCGTCGAAGATGGTCCAGAAGACCTTGTCGTACCCGGTGCTGACGGCGGCGACGATGCTCTTGCCCGTCTTGAGCTCTTCGCGGATGCGCTCGTTGATGAGCACGTTCGCGTCCACCGCCATGCCCAGCGTGAGCACGAATCCGGCGATGCCGGGCAAGGTCAGCGTGGAGTTGAGCGCCGCCATGATGGCCAGCACCACCAGGCCGTTGAGCACCAGCGCGACGTCGGCCACCACGCCGGAGAACCGGTAGTAGACCGCCATGAAGGCGAGCACCGCGAGCATGCCGATCAGCGCCGCCATCGAGCCGCGGCGGACCAGCTCGGGCCCCAGCGAGGCACCCACGCTGCGCTCCTCGAGGATGCGGACCGGCGCGGGGAGCGCGCCCGACTTGAGCACCAGCGCGAGGCTCTTGGCCTCCTCGAGGATCTCGTTGATGGGCCGCAGGCCGCCCAGCGAGATGGAGCAGATACCGCCGGGGATCTCGGTCTGGATGATGGGCGCGGAGTCCACCGTGTCGTCGAGCACGATGGCCATGCGCTTCTTGACGTTGGCCTTGGTGAGCTTGCCGAAGAGGTCCGCGCCGGTGCGGTTGAAGGTCACCTGCACGTAGGGGCGATTGCCCTCGCCGGGCGAGTTGTCGAAGGCGACCCGCGCGTCGGTGATGTACTCGCCGGTCAGGCCCTGCTTCTGGTCCAGCAGCCAGGAGCGGTAGGTGGGCTCGCCGCCTCGCTGCTCGATCTTGCCGATGGCGAACTCGTGCGCGGGCGGGGCCTTGCCCTTGAGGTACTCGGCGAGCTGCGCGCGGTCCTTGGACTCGAGATAGGGAGAGGAGACCAGCGCCTCGCCGGCGCCCGTGTACCGGTCCCAGTTCAGGGCGATGCCCTGCGGGAGGGTGAGCTTGGTGACGGTCTGGTCGGCGTCGTCGACGATCTTGAACTGGAGCTGCGCGGTGCGCCCGATCAGCTCCTTGGCCTTCTCCGGATTGGAGTAGCCGGGGAGCTGGACGAGGATGCTGGCGTCGCCGCGCTTGGCGATGGTGGGCTCGGAGACGCCCCACTGGTCCACGCGATTGCGGATCGCCTTCATGGCCTGGTCGACCGCGCTCTCCTTGAGCTGCTTGACCGCATCGTCCTTCATCGCCAGCTCGACCGTGCTTCCGCTGGTCCTGCGGACGTACATGTCCGAGTACTCGGCGAGCACGTCCTTGGCCTTGCCCGTGTCCGGCGCGGTCACGGTGACGATGCCGGTATCGGGATCGCCCTTCACGTCCGCGCCCTTCACGTCCTTGCGGTCCAGCTCGGCGGCGATCTCCTCGGCGCGGCGGACGGCCTTCTCGCGCACTGCCCGGTCCACCTCCACGCCCATCACCAGGTGGATGCCGCCCTGGAGGTCGAGGCCGAGGTTCAGGTGCTTGGCGGGCGCCCACTTCGGCCGCGCCTTCTCGAAGACGCTCGCCTCGTTGCGATCGGAGGCGGGGAGGCGGAAGTAGGTGACGCTGGGCACCAGGGCCCAGACCGCCAAGAGAGTCACGGCCGCAATGAAGCCGGCCTTCCAGTACCACGAGCGATCCATCGCGATTCTCCTGCTGCCTACTTCTTGGCGGGCTCTTCCGCGGCGGCCGGCTTCTCTTCCGGAGCCTTGTAGGGGCCCGAGATCTGCGCCTTGAGCACGCGCAGCTTCACGTTGCTGCCCACGTCCACGAACACCAGGTCGCCCTGCACCCGGTCCACCTTCCCGACCACCCCACCGGAGGTGATCACCTCGTCGCCCTTCCCCAGCTTGCTGAGGAAGTTCTTGTGCTCGTTCTGCTGCTTCGACTGCGGGCGCATGACGAGGAAGTAGAAGATGACGAAAAACAGCGAGATCATCACGAACATGCCCTGGAACGATCCCATGGGCGATTGCTGTTCGGTGGCCTGGGCTAGCAACGCGAGCACGGCGAAACTCCTCGAATGCCCCGCAGAATCCGGGGCCGGCCCTTCTAGCATCCGCAGCGGGGCATCGGCAACGGTCGATTGGCGGCGGAGAGGGCGCTCACCCCGCCGCGAGCCCCCTGGAGGCGGGCTGGGATTCCTCGTCCAGGCGGCGCAGCCCTTCGAGGAGCAGCTCCTGCACGGAGGCGCCGCCGCCCTCCGGCAGGGCACCTTCCTGCGCGCCCAGGAAGGTGAATTCGCCCTGATGCAGCCGGACCAGGGCGTACGCCACGTCGCGCAGGTCGCGCTCGCAGGGCTCGGAGGAGGCCGAGAAGGTGACGAGGCCGCGCACCATGCCGAGCGCCCGCTCGCCGCCTTCCCTGCAGCTCACCAGGAGCAGGCCGGTCCTCCGGCTGTGCGCGAGGGCGCTCAGGAGATCGGGCAGCGGCATCCCGGAGAGATCTCCCCAGAGCACGGGGCGGAAGCGCGCGCCGTCGCCCACCAGCGCCTGCACGGCCGGGAGATGGAAGCTCCTGAAATCCACTCCGTGTTCAAACCCCCCGCCCTTCGCTCTTACTCCCCCGCGGCGAAGCTTTCCAGCATCCGGCTCGCGTACTGCCGCGCTTCCCCGCGCTCGATGGCGTCGCGGAGCCCGGCCATCAGATCGAGGTAGAAGGTGAGGTTGTGGATGCTGTTGAGGCGGAAGGAGAGCAGCTCCTGGGCCGCGCAGAGGTGCCGCAGGTAGGCCCGGGAGAAGGTGCGGCAGGTGTAGCAGCGGCAGGACTCGTCGGCGGGACGCGGATCCTTCGCGTAGCGCGCGGCCTTGATCTGCAGGCGCCCCCGCCGGGTGAGGAGCAGGCCGTTGCGTGCGACGCGCGTCGGCAGCACGCAATCGAAGAGATCCACCCCTGAGAGCGCGCAGCGCAACAGATCCTCCGGCGTGCCCACCCCCATGAGGTAGCGCGGCTTTGCGGCAGGCAGGAGCGGCGCCGCGTGTGCGACGCCATCCCACATGGCCCGCGGCTCCTCGCCGACCGAGAAGCCGCCGAGGGCGTTGCCGGCAAAGTCGAGCGCCGCAATCTCTGCGGCGTGGCGGGCGCGCAGGTCCGGGAACGGGCCGCCCTGCACGATGCCGAAGAGCGCGCGCTCCCCCGCCGGATCGGCGGCGCGCCAGGTGGAAAGGCAGCGCCGCTCCCAGCGCGTGGTGCGCTCCAGCGACTGCTCGTGGTAGTCGCGCGGCGACTGCGACGGCGGGCATTCGTCGAACGCCATGAGGATGTCGCTGCCGAGCTGGAGCTGGATCTGCGTGGCCTTCTCGGGGGTCAGCTCCTGCCGGCTCCCGTCGAGGTGGCTGCGGAAGACCGCCCCCTCCTCGGTGATCTTGCGCTGCTCCGCGAGCGAGTAGACCTGGAAGCCGCCCGAGTCGGTCAGGATGTTCCGGTCCCAGGACATGAAGCGGTGCAGGCCGCCCAATTCCTGCACCAGGGCGGCGCCCGGCCGGAGCATCAGGTGATAGGTGTTGCCGAGGACGATCTGCGCGCCGATGTCGCGCAGGTCGTCGGGCGCGATGGCCTTCACCGAGGCGACGGTGCCCACCGGCATGAACTGCGGCGTGTCTACCTGGCCGTGCTGCAGCGTGAGCCGTCCGCGCCGGGCCGCGCCGTCCGTGTGCGTGACCTCGAACTTCATGCGATCAGCATCGCGTCGCCATAGGAGAAGAAGCGATAGCGGCGGGCCACCGCCTCCCGGTACGCCTGCAGGATTCGCGGAAGGCCCGCCAGCGCCGCGACCAGCATCAACAGCGTACTGCGGGGCAGGTGGAAGTTGGTGAAGAGCCCGTCCACGGTGCGGAACTCGTAGCCGGGCGTGATGAAGAGATCGGTGGAACCCTCTCCCGGGCGGCCCCCGGAGGCCTCGAGCGCGCGCAGCGCCGTGGTGCCCACCGCGATGACGCGGCGTGCGGCCTCGATGGCCCGCGCCGTCCCGGTGGGGACGACGAAGCGCTCCTTGTGCATGCGGTGGTCCTCGGTGCGCTGCGCCCGCACCGGCAGGAAGGTGCCCGGGCCCACGTGCAGCGTGATGAAGGCGAGCCCCACGCCGCGCTCGCGCAGCTTGCCGACCAGCGCGGGGGTGAAGTGGAGGCCGGCGGTGGGCGCCGCCACCGCGCCACGCTCGCGGGCGAAGATGGTCTGGTAGCGCTCGCTGTCCTGCGGGCCGGGCGCGTGCCGGATGTAGGGCGGCAAGGGAAGCTCGCCGGCCTCGTCGAGGAACTTCCAGAGCGCATCGCCCTCGAGCGGCAGCCGCACCACCAGCTCGCCCCCCTGGCGGACCTGCACGATCTCCACCGCGCTGCCGAGGACCTCCACCCGCTGGCCGGCGCGGAGGGGCTTTCCCGCCTGCCCCAGGGCAAGCCAGTCGGCGCCGCCGAGCGGCTCGACCAGCAGGAGCTCGACCCTGCCTCCGGTTCCCTGCTTGCGGCCGTGGAGGCGGGCGGGAATGACGCGCGCGTCGTTCGCGACCAGGAGATCGCCTTCCGCGAGCAGCAGAGGCAGGTCGCGGACGCCGCGGTGCTGGATCTCGCCTTCCGCGCGCGGCAGCACCAGCAGCCGCGAGGCGTCGCGCTCGGGCAGCGGCGCCTGCGCGATCAGCTCCTCGGGGAGCTGGTAGTCGAAGTCGGCGACGTCCACTGCGGCCTTCTAGCAGGCTGCTGAAAAATGCGCCTTCGCGCATTTTTCGGCAGTGCCTGCCAGAGGAGAAGCGTAGCAGGGTTTCGCTGAAAAACTTCGTTTTCCAGCGCCCTGCTAACCCGGGCGGAGGCAAAGCACACCCGGTCAGAGGTTGCCGAGCTCCTGGCCGATCTCGTAGAGGCCCATCTGCGGCAGGTGCCGCATGCCCGCGTCGGCCGCGGCCGCGAGCACGCCGTCCTCGAGCCATTCGAGCAGCCACTCGCCCGCGGTGGCGGGATCGTGCTGGGCGAGCGCCGCCCCGCGGTCCGCGGCCCAGCGCAGGTTCCATTCCTCGTGGACCCCCACCGGCGGAGCCGCGATGAAGGGCAGCCCCAGCGCGGCGAAGAAGGTCGTCTCCGAGGGCTTGCTCCAGAGGGCGTCGGCGCGGGCGAGCAGGGCGTTGAAGGCGTCGAAGTAGGCGAACACGTCGGACTCCGCGAGGACCTCCACACCGGGGTGGGAGTCGAGCCCTGCAGCAGCGAGCGCCTGGCGCAGCGACCTCGCCACCTCGGCGCGCACTCCGGCCACCAGCGCGAGCCGGAGCGAGCCGTCGAGGATCTGCCGCCGCATCCCCGCGATCGCGCTCCGTGCCAGGGGCACCTGCGCGCCGGCGCCGCCGATGGCGAAGACCACCAGCGGCGGCCCGCGCCGTCCTTCCAGCCGCTCCATGCGCGCGCGGAAGTTGGCCTCCAGCGCCGCCCTGTCGCTGCCCACCAGGGAGTCGGGCAAGGGATAGCCCGTCACCCGGATCTGCGAGCGGGGGACCCCGTAGCTCTCCATGCGGCGGCGCGCGCGATCGGCGGCGGCGAAGTAGACGATGCGGCTGCGCGCGGGCTCGGGCGGCGCCCAGACGCGGTTCACGTCGCTGTCGGTGATCAGGCAGTAGAGGCCGCGCGCCCCGTGCAGCTCGGCGAGGATGGGCGCGGCATAGAAGGTGGCGACGAGCGGAGCGCCGGTCTCGCGCAGGTGGCGGGCGAGCGCCTGCCCGACGCCCTCGCGCGCTGCCTTCAGCATCCACTTCGTGCCCGGTCCCGGGCCGGACAGGTCCCGCGAGGGCCACGGCGAGGGAATGGCGGTGACGGCATTGAGCAGCGCGCGCAGCGGCGGTCCGACGCCGGGAAGCTGGGAGAAGCGGGTGAGGGGCTCGTAGAGGCGACGGGTGCGGTCCCAGAACTCGCGGTCGCGGGCATCGCCGAGCGGCGGCGCGTCCATGCGCAGCAACCGCACGCCCAGATGCCTGGCCAGCGCCGCCGCGGGGCGGAGGTGGCCGTATCCCATGTCGATGGCGGCCACCACGGGCGTCTGCATCGGCGCGCTTTCGTCGGCGATACGCTGTCCCCTGTCAAGGGACTCGCCGCCCGCCCGGGCGATGCACACCCTGCCATGTATGTTCACATCCGACATACCGGTGCTTCATCTGGTCAATCGGTTCTGGATCGGCGGGGCGGAGCGTCAGTTCGTCGAGCGCCTGCGCAGGCATCCCCAGGGGTTCCGCGCGGTGGTGGGCTGCTTCGAGGCTTCAGGTCCGCTGCTCGATCCGGTTCGCGCGCTCGGGTACGAGCCGGAGGTGTTTCCGCTCCACGGCTCGATGATGCGAGCGAACACCGCCGCGCAGGTGGCGCGCATGGCGGCGCTCATCCGCGCCGAGGGCGTGAAGATCGTCCACGGCACCGACTTCACCACCAACCTGCTCGGGCTCGCCGCCGCGCGGGTCGCAGGGGCCCGGGCCATCGTCAGCCGGGTGGACCTCGGACACCTGCGCGCGGGCTTCGGGCCCTGGCACCGCAGGCTCGAGAAGCTCAACGCGCGGGCGGCGGACCTGGTGGTCGTCAACGCGGACGCGGTGCGCGAGATGTGCGTGCGCGAGGAGGGCGTGAAGCCTGAGAACTGCGTGGTGGTGCGCAACGGCCTCGACCTCGCCCGCTTCGACCGCCTCTCGGCGGCGAGCCTTCTGGCGCCGCTGCCGGTCCGCGCCGCGTCGCCGGTCGTGGCGGTGATCGGAAATCTCTGGCCGGTGAAGGGACACCGCACGCTGGTGGAGGCGGTGGCGCGGCTGCCGGAGGATCTCCGTCACGTCCAGTTCGTCTGCGCCGGAGACGGGCCCGAGCGCGAGCACCTCGCCACGCGCATCGGGCAACTGGGGCTCGAAGGCCGCGTACACCTGCTCGGTCACCGCCTCGACGTGCCCGCGCTCCTCTCCCGCGCGCAGGCAGCCTGCCTCTGCTCGACGGCGGAGGGCCTCTCCAACGCGCTGATGGAGGCGATGGCCGCGCGGCTGCCGGTGGTGGCGACGCGCGTGGGCGGCAATCCGGAGCTGGTGAGGGAGGGCGAGAACGGATACCTCGTGCCCGCGGGCGACCCCGAGGCGCTGGCCGGGGGCCTTGCGCGGCTCCTGCGCGCGCCGGAGGCAGCGCGCGCGATGGGAGCGCGGGGGCGCGAGCGCGTGGAGGCGGAGCTGTCCCTCGAGCGGATGGCCGAAGGCCATGGCGCTCTCTACCGGCGGGCACTCGGCGCGGCGCCGCTGATCCGCGAGCCCGCGCGCCGGGCGGCCTGAGCTCCCGTGCTGGCGCAGGCGCTCTCGCTCTACCGGCGGCACTTCCTCGCGCTGGTCCTGACCTGCGCGGTGGCGCTGGTGCCTGCAAACCTCCTCGCAGCGGGAGCGGTGGCCTTCGGGCTCTCCTGGCTCGGCGTGGGCGGCGTGGCCGAGGCGCGCTCCACCCGCACGCAGGAGGTGCAGCAGCACCAGCGCGATCTCCAGGAAAGTCCGCCACCCACGCAGGCATCGCGGGACCTGCGCGTGGAGCAGCTTCGCGGAGCGGCGGTGGACGGCGCCGGCGCCACCGGCGCAAGCGACATGGTCCGCGCGGCGCTGCCGGTGGCCTACGCCACCGCGATGATCGCGGCGCTCCTCCTCGCCGGACTCTTCCTGGCGCACGCGGCCGCGGTGCCGCTGGTGCTCGAGCTCTGCGAAGGGCGGGCCGCCGGCGCCTCGCATGCATGGGCGCACGTGGCAACGCGCCTGGGCGCGGTGGCGGTGACCGGGCTGCTCGGCGCCGCGCTGGTGACGGTGGGGGCGCTGTGCTTCATCGTGCCCGGGCTGTTGCTCGCGGCCAGCTTCTCGCTGGCGCCGGCCATCGCCATGCGCGAAGACCTGTCCGGCCGCGCGGCGCTGGAGCAGTCGTGGCATCGGCTGCGAGGACACTGGGCGGCGGCGCTGGGCATGTGGGCGCTGATCGTCGCCTTCTCGGTCCTGGCCTCGCTGGCCGCCGTGGCGCTGCCGCCCGGACCGGGACGGCCGCTGGTGGCGGCGCTGGTGCGCGTGCTTCTCTACCCGCTGCCGCTCGCGGGGCTGGTGCTCCTCTACCGGGACGCGCAGCCTCAGTACATCCGGCGGATCTCCGCGCCCGGGTAGTAGTGCGCGAGGATCTCGCGGTAGCCGGCGCCCCGCTCCGCCCTGGCCCGCGCCCCCCACTGGCAGAGCCCGACGCCGTGGCCGCTCCCCCGTCCGCGGAACACCGCGGCGCCGCCGGCCGTGGCCACGCTGAAGAGCAGCGACGGCAAGCGCGCGTATCCGAGCAACTGCCGCAGTTCCACCGCCGCGAGCGGCCGCGGGCCGGCGGCCGTCTTCACCGCGAGCATGCGGGCCCTCCCGCTCGCGGTGCGCGACTCCACCGAGAGATCCTCGACCTGCGCCTCGATGCGGCGGGCTTTCCGCAGCGCGGAGGTGATCTCCGCGAAGGGGACGCGCACGGTCCATTGCCGCGCGTCCTCGTCCTCCTCGCCGCCGCGGACGTAGGGCGCCGTCCCCGGCGCGAGGTTGAACGCGTCCTCCGCGCTCTCGCTCCTGCCGCCGCAGCTTGCGCTGAACCATGCGGCGATGGGAGCGGCGCCGTAGGTCAGCACCTCGCCGGCCGTCGCCCGGGCCGCATCGATTGCGGCCTGCGGGGGGTGGGCGGCGTTCCTGTACACCTGATCGATGACCGAGGCGCCGAGGTGGGCGCGCGCGCCCGCGCCCTGGGCGACCTTCTGCGCGACCGCGAACGTCCTCGCCGCCACCGCCTGCGCGCGCAGCGCCTGCTCGGGCCAGCCGGAGGGAACCTCGCTGGCCACCACCGCGGCGACGTACTGCTCCAGATCCACCGCGTTGACGGCCACGAGGCCGCCCTCGTCGAGGAACAACTCCAGGCGGCCGGGCAGTTCGCGCCCGTCGAGCCGCAGCGGCGCATCGAACTGCGCGGGACCCTTGACCACGAAGGTTCGCCCGCCCGACTCCACGCGGGCGCTGGCATGGCCGCGCCACACCTCGATGCGGATCTCCTCCGCGCGGGCGGCGACCGCGGACAGGAGCAGCGCTGCCGCCAGGCGCTTCACGGACGCAAGCCTGCAGCAGCGCGGCCCTTCCGGCAAATCTTAGTGCATCGACGCGCCTTCCTGCTTCACCTGCCGGACCGTCTCGCCCAGGCCGGCCTTGTCGCCCTGCTCCGCGAGGTCCTGCAGGCTGATCACGCCCACCGCCTTCTTCGCCGCGTCGCAGACGAGGATCCGCTGCACCCGGTTCTGCTTCATGAGATCGCGGGCCCTGTCGACGTCGTCGTCCGACTTGACGCTGACCACCTTGTTGCCGCCGAAGTCGCGCAGCCTCGAGGTCTTCGCGTCCAGCCCCTTCGCCGTCACCCGCACCACGATGTCGCGATCGGTCACAGTGCCGCAGACCGCGCCCTTCTCGTCCACGATGGGGATGAAGCCCACGTCCTTGTCGGCCATCAGCCGCGCCGCCTCCTGGATGGTCGCGTCCAGCGACACGGTTGCGGGGTCTTTCGTCATCAGCTCCGAGACGCGCATTGTTTGCCTCCTGGTGAGGCGGAAATGTGGGTGCCCGGACCACCCGCAGCCAGTGGGCGTCGAAGCGGCTACAATCGAGCCAACGTGCAGTCGCGCATCCGCCGTTCGATCGCCCTCAAGCTCGTCCTCGCCTCCGCCCTGCCCTCGGCCGTGGTCCTGGTGACAGGGCTGGGTGCGCTCGTCGCCCACTCCCACAAGGTGGCGGAGGTGGACCTGGCGCTCGCGTTCCGCGAGCTGTGGCAGGGCGCGGTCCTCGGCACGCTGCTCGCGCTCACCTTCGCCGGCATGACCATCGCGCTCGCCGCCAGGCACTTCCTCGTCAAGCCCATCCAGGCGCTGCAGCGGGTGATGGCCCGCGCCGAGCTGGGCGAGTTCCTGGTCCGCGCCCGGGTGCAGAGCGAGGACGAGCTGGGGACGCTCGCGCGCAGCTTCAACACCATGCTCGCGCGCATCACCGACATGGCGGCGGTGGACATCGAGGCGCGGGAGTCGATGGCGCAGATGGAGCGCGAGCTGTCGCTGCAGGCGGAGCTGAAGGCGCTCAATGCGCAGCTCGCCGCCCACCTGGGCGAGACCGAGCTGTTGCTCGAGGTCTCCAAGGCGCTCTCCGGGACGCTCGACCTGCCCGAGCAGCTCGAGGTGCTGGGGCGCGAGGTGTGCACCCGGCTCGGGGTCAACGAGTTCTCGGTATTCCTGCTCGACGACAGCACCCGCGATCTCATCATCGAGGCGGTGGCGGGCGAGGCGCCTCGCGACGCCCGCGGCCTGCGCTTCCACCTCGGCGAGGGCGTGACCGGCGAGGCGGCCGCGCGCGGCAAGACCGTCTACGTCACCGACGTGACCCGCGACACGCGCTTCCTCAACTACAAGGTCGGCAAGAAGTGCGTGGGCTCGTTCCTCGCGGTGCCGCTGCGCAGCAAGGGGAACGTGCTCGGCGTGATGAACTTCAGCCGCCCGCGCGTGGACGCCTTCACCCTGCAGGACGTGCGGCTGATGGAGGCGGTGGCGGCGCAGGCGGCGCTCTCCATCGCCAACGCGCGGCTCTACCAGCAGACGCTGGAGCTGTCGTTCACCGACGCGCTCACCGGCGTGCCCAACCGCCGGCAGCTCTTCCTGCGCCTCGATCAGGAGCTGTCGCGCTCCACCCGATTCGGCGACCCGCTCTCGCTGCTGATGATCGATCTCGACCTCTTCAAGCGGGTCAACGACGCGTACGGTCACGTGGTGGGCGACGGCGTGCTGCGCGGCGTGGCGCGGGCCCTGTCGCAGAACGTGCGGCGCATCGACGTGCTCGCGCGCATCGGCGGCGACGAGTTCTGCGTGCTCCTGCCCCGCGCGGGAAAGCACGAGGCGCTGGAGGTGGCGGAGAAGCTGCGGCGGGCGGTGGCGGCGGCCGAGCTTCCCGGCCCGCAGGGGCAGCCGCCGCTGCGAATCACCAGCTCCGCCGGCGTGGCCACGCTGGGCGCCGACGCGCACGACGCGGCCACGCTGATGGAGCGCGCCGACGCCGCGCTGTTCGAAGCCAAACGCCTGGGACGCGACCGCGTGGTCCTGGCCGAGGCTGCCCGCCGCGTGAGCGCCTGACCCCCCGCCACCCTTGCCCCGCCGGGCGCCCGTAGCCAGCTTCGTCCGGTGGGCGGGCTGCCAACCGGCAGCAGGTGGAGGGCCTATGGTGGCGGCGCTCGTACTGGCAGCGGTTTCGGCCGCATCGGCGATCGAGAAGTCTCCGGATGCATCGGTGCAGATGCTCCTGCACGAGGAGCCACCCGACGTCTTCCTCGCCAAGGCGACGCTCCAGCAGTACCTCTCGCGGGTGGTGCGCAAGGACTGGGACGGCGTGCGGCGCCTGACCCATCCCAAGGCGCTGGCCGCGCTGGAGAGCGGCAGGGTCCGCTCGCGCGACCTGGCGCGCTGGGACGAGGGCGAGCCCGAGCTGAAGACGTTCCGCTTCATCGGCGCGCACGAGGTGGCGCCGGGAGTGGTGCTGGTGCAGGTGGGCGAAGACACCTACAGCCCCGAGGCGCAGGGCATGTCGCTGGACGACGCCTCCGTCTATGTCCTCTTCAAGTCGCGGGGCGGCTTCCTCGTCGGCGACCGCAAGCAGGGCGCCGAGCTCTCCGACGTGTCGGATCGCTTCGTCCGCGCCAGATACCCGGGCTACGTGGACGGGCAGGCGCAGGCCCAGGCGCGCAGGGAAGCCTCGCGCGGCGGCAGGCACCGCTGACGGCCAGAACGCATCTCACGACGTCCAGGTCCAACACTACGAACGTCGTCCCCGAGCCGCCTCCGGCGGCCGGGACTCGCTAGCGCATCTCCGCGCCGGCGATGTAGGCGAGGTGCTCCTTCGCCTTGGCGATGTCCGCCTCGTACTTGAGGATGGTGGAGAGCGTGTCGGCCACCAGCTCGGCGTCAAGCGTGGCGGCGTTGAGGAGGGTGAGGGCGCGCACCCAGTCCAGCGTCTCGCTGATCGAGGGCGCCTTCTTCAGATCGAGCTTGCGCACCGCCTGGACCGCCGCCACCACCTTGCGCGCGAGCTGATCGGAGACGCCGGGCACGCGCGAGCGGACGATCTCCAGCTCGCGCTGGGCGGTGGGAAAGTCGATGTACAGGTGCAGGCACCGGCGCTTGAGCGCGTCGGAGAGCTCGCGCGCCGCGTTGGAGGTCAGCACCACGCGCGGCGTGTGCGCCGCCTTGAGGGTGCCCAGCTCGGGGATGGTGACCGCGTTGTCCGCGAGCACCTCGAGCAGGAAGGCCTCGAACTCCGGGTCGGCCTTGTCGATCTCGTCGATGAGCAGGAGTGAAGGCTCCTTGCTGCGGATGGCGGCGAGCACCGGCCGGGGCAGCAGGAACCGGTCGCTGAAGAAGAGATCGTCGGACCGGGCGATGCGCTCGGCGGCTTCCGCGAGCGTGCCGGTTCCGGCGATCATCTCGGCGATCTTGTCCTTGAGGAGCTGCGTGTAGAGCAGCTGCTTCGCGTACTCCCATTCGTAGAGCGCCTTGGCCTCGTCGAGCCCCTCGTAGCACTGCAGCCGGAGCAGCGTGCGGCCGGTGGCCTGGGCGAACGCCCGCGCCAGCTCGGTCTTTCCCACGCCGGCGGGACCCTCCACCAGGATGGGCTTCTCCAGGCGATCGCCGAGGAAGACGCTGGAGGAGATCTCCGGCGACGGCAGGTATCCCGTGCCTCGAAGCCGCTCGGAGGCATCCTCGACGCTCTGCAGCACATGCGCCATCGAGCGCCTGTCTAGCACGGCGCGCGCAGGTGCGTAACGAACTTCGCGGTGGCATCGCTCCTGCACTGATGGGAGCGTGATGAATCGGAAAATCGCTCTCATCGTCGCGGCGGTCGTCCTTCCGGGTGGATTCATCGCGCTGGTCGGCGCCTGGTTCCTCAAGGCGCTGAGCCAGACGGAACGCGGACGCAGGGTCGTCTCCCTCGCGCGCCAGCGCGTGCCCTCCTGGGCGCCGCCCTTCGGCGCCGCCGCGCTCAGGCCGCGGCAGGCGGCATAGGGAAGCGTCGTTCCCAGGGAAGGCGATTTCCCTCCCAGGCGCTCAGGGCTCGTCCTCGTGCGCGCCGACCTCGATGCGGATCGCCAGCGGCTGCCCCTCGGTCTCGCGCACGGAGGCGAAGCAGGACTCGCCGCTGCGGGTGAAATCCACCGTCACCCGCGTGTCGCCGATCCTCAGCCGCTCGAGCGTGAGGCTGGTCACGCCGGCGGGGAGGTGCGGGTTCACGATCTTGAGCATCCGCCGCGCGGCGTCGGGATAGAGGCCCAGGCACGCTCGCAGGAGCAGGAAGAGCGAGCCCGACGCCCACGCCTGCGGCGAGCAGGAGACGGGATAGCTCACCACCAGCTCTCCCTGGCCGCGGCCCAGCCCGCAGAAGAGCTCGGGCAGGCGGTAGTGCCGGAACTGGCGGCAGGCGTCGTACATGCCGGAGAGCAGCTCCGCGGCCTGCTTCTGCATGCCGTAGTTGGAGAAGCCCAGGGCGATGATCGAGTTGTCGTGCGGCCAGACCGTGCCGTTGTGGTAGCTGAGCGGGTTGTAGGCCTGCTGCCCGCGGGCGAGGGTGCGGATGCCCCAGCCGGAGAAGCTGTCCGGCGACATGAGCACGCGCGCCACGCGCCGGGCGCGCTGCTCGGACACCGCGCGGGAGAAGAGCAGGTGGCCGGGGTTGGAGGTCGCGCTCCGCACCTGCTCCTTCCTGCCGTCGAGGGCGATGGCGTAGGTGCCGGCCCTCTCCATCCAGAACGCCTCGTCCACGCGGCGGAGCAGGCGCTGGGCGCTGAGCGTGCAGCGCGCCGCGTCTTCGCGGCGGCCGAGCTGGCGATAGAGGCGCGCCATGCGCCTGCGCGCGTCGATGCAGTAGCCCTGCACCTCCACCAGCGCGATGGGCGGCTCCGCCGGCGTCCCGTCGAGGTGCGGCACGCCGTCCCACGAGTCCTTCCAGCCCTGGTTGCGCAACCCCCGCTCGGTCTTGCGCTGGTACTCGACGAACCCGTCGCCGTCCCGGTCGCCCCACTCGTCGATCCAGCGCAGCGCGGCCTCCGCGGCGGGGAGGAGCTGCGTCCCGGTGGCGCGATCGGCGGTCCACTGTAGATATTCTGTGTATAGGATAATGAATAGTGGAGTGGAATCCACGCTGCCGTAGTAGGGCGTGTGCGGCACCTCGCCGGTGCGGGCGAGCTCGCCGCGGCGGATCTCGTGCAGGATCTTGCCCGGCTCCTCCTCGCGGAAGTCGTCCACCTTCTTGCCCTGGTGCGCGGCGAGGAAGAGGAGCGCCTCGCGGGCCACGTCGGGGTTCACCAGCAGCGCCTGGAACCCGGTGATCAGCGCGTCGCGGCCGAAGGGCGAGGCATACCAGGGCACACCCGCGGAGATCACCCGGCGGCCCTCCCAGTAGATGGAGAGCGCCTTGAGGTCCGCCACCGCCTGCGCGAGCGCCCAGTTGAACGCCTCCTCGTTGCCGTGCGCGTGCGCGCTGGCGTCGGCCCATTGCCGGTAGTCGGCGCGGGCGCGGGCGATGCGATCGTCGAAGCGCCTCGTCGCCGGCGGCTGGGAGGCGGGATGCGAGCCCGGGTACGTCCAGCCCGACTCGGGCTCCTCTCCCGCCATGGGCGGCTGCCGGTAGCCCGACTGGCGCGCGGCGTCGGCGGCCTCGCGCACCGAGGTCCCCGAGCGCACCGCGTGCATCGAGGGCAGCGCGTGCAGCTCCAGGGCGGCGCTCTCGTTGGGGCCGAGGTGGAAGTTGAAGCGGGCGCGCCCGCCGGAAAGCTCGTCGGGCGCGCGCACCGGGAAGAAGATCTCCGCTCGGTAGAGCACGCCGTCGCGGCCCTGGTACGCGCAGGTGACGCGGTCCGGGTCGACCAGCGGGCGGAAGTAGGTGCCGCGCTCCCGCCGCTTCGCCCCGCGCACCTCGAACTGGTCGGCGAAGTCGGAGGCGAACTCGTACTCCACCCAGTAGTCGATGTCGCGGACCAGGTAGTTGGTGAGGGTGAGGCGCTCGACGAAGTGCTCGTCGATGAGCTGCTCGCGCCGGAGGTGGAGGAAGTTGACCGGGTCCTGGAACACGCCGCCGAAGTGCGTGCTGGTGACCGTCAGGTCCACCTGCGAGGTGTACTCCGCCCCGCTCTGGGTGGAGAGGACCACCGGCGGCCCGCCCGCGACGCAGAGCTTGAGCAGCGAGAGGAAGCGGGTGTCCTCGAAGTACGCCCCCTGGTCGCGCGCTCCGGCGGGTGAGATGTCGCCCAGCCTGCCCGCCACCGCGAAGAGGTTGCCGCGCTTGAGCACCAGCTTGTCGGTGCCGGTCGACTCGGGAAGGGAGCCCAGGTCGTCGTACCCGAGGAGCTCCTTCGCCGCGACCGTGACCAGCGCGCGCCCGGGCACGATCACGCCTCCGCGGCGGTCTCGTTCTCGCTCGACTGGCCGATCAGCCGCTCGACGTGGGCCGCGCGGTACACGCGCAGGTACTGCTCGGCCATCCGCGCCGCCGACCACCGCTCCACCGCCAGCCGCCGGATGCGCTCGCGATCGAAGAGCCGATCGGCGATGCGAGCGCTCGCCACCATCTCGGAGACGTCGTCGCAGATCAGGCCGGTGACGCCGTCGTCCACCACCTCGGGCACCGCCCCGCGGGAGGTGGCGAGCACGGGCACGCCGCTGAGCATGGCCTCGATGGTCACGAGGCCGAACGGCTCCTCCCACTCGATGGGAAAGAGCAGCGCGCGCGCCCGCGCCAGGAGCGCTGCCTTGCGCTGGCCCCCCACCGGACCCACCTCGAGGATGGCGTGCTTCTCCACCAGTGGGCGGACGCGCTCCTGGTAGTAGTCGCGGTCGTGGGGCTCGCCCGCCATCACCAGCGGCAGCCCGGCGCGCGCCGACACCTCGATGGCGGTCTCCACGCCCTTGACCCGGTCGTACCTGCCGAGGAAGAGCAGGTATCCCTGGTCGGGGGCCGGCTGGAAGCGCGAGGGATCGAGCCCGTGGTGGACCACGGCGGAGACGCGCGCCTTGGCGCCGCGGGCCTGGGAGTGGCTGATCGCCACCAGCCTGACGTGCGGGGCGCCCTCGTAGATCTCGGCCAGCACCGGGTCGTGGTCGTGGTGCAGTGTGCAGACGACGGGATAGGGGCAGAGCCGCGCCATCTCCACGGCGCACGGCGAATGCACGTGGACCACGTCGAAGCCGCGCGGGTCGCGCGACGCGTCGCGCAGGGACCAGGTGGCGTGCACCCGCTCGATGTCCCGGTCGGGCGGCCACTGGGCGGCGGGAAAGTAGGAGCGGACCTCGAGCCCCGGCAGGGTCGAATCTCCGGTCGCGTACACCACCACCTCCACCCCGCGGGCCTGCAGCGCTCGCGCCAGCTCCCCGACCACCAGCTCGGTCCCGCCATAGCCCGGAGGCGGAACCGCGACGTACGGCGTGGAGACCAGCGCAACCCGGAGGCCCTCGTTCATCTCCCTCGCTCCGTCGGGAAGTCGACGGGGTGAGGATGTGCACGCCGCAGCGGATAGGCAGAGGGGGCGCCCGCTAGACCGGCCGGTAGACGCGGTAGTCGATCTCGGGGAAGAGGTTGTCGCGGCCCTCCACGCTGGCGAGCCAGGTCTCGTCGATGCCGTCGCCCTTGATCTGATCGTACAGCCTGGAGAAGCGCAGCAGGTGCTCGCGGGTGCGGCGCACGGCGTAGTCCACCATGGTCCCGGTCTTGATGATGAAGGCCCAGTCGCTGGACTGCGCGAGCAGCAGCTCGCGGGCCGCCTGGTTGAGCGCCCGCCGGGTGACGCCGCTGACGTCCTGGTGCATGCGCGCGAGCTCGATCATCCGCTCCGACGCCTTGTGCAGGTAGCGGTAGATCCAGTCGTTGCCCTCGTCCAGCCAGACCGCCGCGTAGCCGCCCGCGCCCCAGGAGGACATGGGCGGCTGCGCCAGCTGCTGCTCGGGGTGCTCGTAGAGGTAGTCGACCGGGGACATCAGCTTGAGCACGTCCTGGTCCTGCGCCGCCTTGCGGATCAGGTGCTCGAGGAAGATGGGGCCCTCGTACCACCAGTGGCCGTAGAGCTCGGCGTCGTAGGGCGCGATGACGATGGGCGGCGGCCCCTCGCGGAAGGCGCCGCGCAGGAACTCCACCTGCTTGGTGCGGTTGAAGAGGAAGTTCCCCGCGTGCGTCTCGGCGCGGGCGCGGGCGGCCGCGGGATCGTAGAGCTCCTTCTGCCCGAGCGGGACCTTGCCGGTGATGCGGTAGTACTTGATGCCGGTGTTCTTGCGGTCGCCGGTGGCCTGGATGTAGGGGCGGATGTAGTCGTAGTCGAGGTCCCAGCCGATGTCGCGGTAGAACTCGCGGTACACCGGATCGCC
The DNA here is from genome assembly GCA_035702105.1 of Myxococcales bacterium. Lineage (GTDB taxonomy): Bacteria > Myxococcota > Myxococcia > Myxococcales > 40CM-4-68-19 > 40CM-4-68-19. Next base: position 17,573 of record DASSQZ010000263.1, read on the forward strand.
GGGATAGCCGTGCTCGGCGCTCCACACCTGCATCGAGCTCTCGGGATCTCTCGCGAACACCGCGACGCCGCCGGGCGTGTAGACGGGCGCGTAGACGCCGCGCCGCGGCCGCGGCACCGCGTTCGCGAGCGCGTGCGAGTCGACGAAGAAGAAGCGGATGTTCTCCGCCGCCAGGTAGCGGTCGATGCCCGGCGCGTAGCCGCACTCGGGCAGCCAGATGCCGCGCGGGTCGCGGCCGAAGTGCATGCGGTAGTGCGCGCAGGCCACCTGGATCTGCGCCCGGATGGCCTCGCCATGGATCATCAGCGGCAAGAAGCCGTGGGTCGCGCCACAGGTGATGATCTCCAGCGCGCCGGCGTCCTGAAGGCGCTTGAAGGCGGCGACGAGATCGCGCCGGTAGCGATCGTGGAAGAGGCGGCGGAGGTGGTAGAGGTGCTCGCGGTAGTGCCAGGCGAGAGGACCGACCTTGGCGTCGGCGCGGGTGCGCTGCACCTCCTTGTCGCAGAGCTCGCAGAGCGAATCGAGGCGCTTGGCGTAGCGCGACATGAGCAGCTCGTCGCGGAGCATCCCCACCAGCGGCGGCGTGAGCGTGAGGGTGATGCGGAAGGGGATGCCCTCTCCCGCGCACTTGTCGAACACCTCGAGCAGCGGCAGGTACGTCTCGGTGATGGCCTCGTAGAGCCAGTCCTCCTCGAGGAACTCCGGGTACTCCGGGTGGCGCACGTAGGGCAGGTGCGCGTGGAGAACGATGGCGAGGCCGGCCCGGGTCATTCGTCGCCCTCGAGATCCGGCATCAGGTGCGTGGCGCTCCAGGGAAGCCTGCCACCGGGGCTCGAGCCGTACGGTCCGCCGACGCTGGAGCCGCTGAAGCTCCGCGGCTGCAGCCGCCGCTCCCACCCCGCCGGAGCCGAGCCGCCGTAGTTGAGCGGCCGGCCGGCGGAGATGCCGCCGACGATGGACTGGTCGAGGGGAATGCGCAGGTAGAAGGCCTCGAGCTGGTCGGATGGGATGGCGGGCGGCAGCCGGACCGGCCTGCCGGCGCGCATCATGCGGGCGCCCCTCTCGCCCACCGCCCAGAGCTCGGCGCGCAGCTCCACTCCCGATGGCAGCTCGCGCACGTACCAGCCGCGCGCTTCCAGGTGCACCTCGGTCTCGCGCACCAGCTCGCCGCCGCCGGTGCGCGCGTTCCAGAGCTTGAGCACCGCGCGGGCGGGCCCCAGGCCGGCGAAGGCCGCCTCGATCTGCGGCTGCGAGAAGTCCCAGTACACATAGAGGGTCTGCGGATCGCGCACCATCCCCACCAGCCGCGCATCGCCGTAGGACCAGGGCAGCTCGCCGAGCCCCTCGTTGACGTGGCCGTGCGCGGGCAGGGGCGCCGCCGACGACGGCGTGTGCACGCGCACGTCGGACTCCGGCGCGATGCCGGGCGGCGCGAGCGGCACGCCGGGATGCGCCGGCTCCCCGCGATGCTGGTCCCTGCCGTGGCCGTTCTGCTGCTGCGCCGCCGGAGGCAGGACCTGCGACTTGCGCGTCGCCGGCATGGGGCCAGGGACGTCCGCGGTGGCGGAGGGCACGAGCGGCGCGCCTGGGTCGGATTTCGGGCTGTTCGGCATGCGGATCCGGTCGACTTGCGCGGGAGACATAGATCGCGCGCCCTGCCCGCGCAACGCTTCCTCCGGCGGACCCGTCGGAGCCCCGACAGCCCTGCTGAGGGATTCTACTGAGACGAGAGCGCCTGGGCGCTGCGCAAGGCGTATTCCCTGAGCTGCGGCTGCACGTCCGCCGCTCCGCTCGCCGCGTAGTCGCGGTAGAAGCCTGCGGATTTCACCGGCTGTCCCATCGCGCGCCAGGCCTCCGCCAGGCCGAAGAGCGGCGCGGCCAGCGATGGATCGGCGGCCCTGGCCGCCTCGTAGTCGGCGGCCGCGGCGGGGTACTGCGCAAGTCCCATCCGCGCCGATCCTCGCGCCACCAGCGCCACCGCATAGCGCGGCCGGAGCCGCAGCGCCTGGTCGAGGAGCGGCAGCGCATCCGCATACTTCTTCTCGTTGATCAGCCGCACCGCGGCGGCGTACTTTTCCCGGGCAGGCGCATCGTTGGCCTGCAGGGCAGCGAGCGCCGCGAGCCGCTCCCTGGCGGCGGCGAGAGCCTCGCCGGCCTCGGCGTTGGCGGGGTCGAGCCGGAGAGCGCGGGTGAACCAGGCGATCGCCTCGTCGTCGTGCCCCATCCGCGCGTAGGTGCGGGCGAGCTTCAGCACCGCTGCCAGCCGCGCGGGATCCTCGCGGACCGCGTCCTGGTAGGCGAAGAGAGCGGCGCGCAGATCCCTCGCGGCCAGGGCCTTGTCGCCGGCCGCCAGCGACGACGCCGCGTCGGCGAGGAGAAGCGCGAGCAGGAGCGGCGTCATCGAGGACCGGACACGGGCGCGGCCAGGGCGGGCGTCGCCGGGCTCAATCCACCTTGCGGTCGATGATGGTGGTGATGCCCATGCCGTACCCGATGCAGAGCGTGATCAGCGCGCGGCGCTGGCCGGTGCGTTCCAGCTCGTGGAGGGCGCTGGCGAGGAGGATGGCGCCGGTGGCGCCGAGCGGGTGGCCCAGGGCGATGGCGCCGCCGTTCGGGTTCACCTTCTCCATGGGAATGCCCAGCTCCTGCGCGACGAGGATGGGAACCGGCGCGAACGCCTCGTTGATCTCGAAGACGTCGATGTCGCTGACCTTGAGGTCCGCCTGGGCCAGCGCCTTGCGCGTCGAGGGGATGGGCCCGGTGAGCATCAGCACCGGGTCGCTGCCCGCCACCGCCATGCTGACGATGCGCGCGCGCGGCTTGAGGCCCAGGCTGCGCGCCTTGCCCTTCGAGGCCACCACCACCACCGCGGCGCCATCGACCATGCCGGACGAGTTGCCGGCGTGCAGGACGCCGTCCTCCTTGAACGACGGCTTCAGCGCCGCGAGCGTGTCGGCGGTGGTGCCGGGGCGCGGGTGCTCGTCGCGGTCGAAGGTGCCCTCGCCCAGCTTGAGCGGCAGGATCTCGCGGGTGAAGTAGCCGCGCTCGATGGCATTGGCCGCCTTGTGCTGCGAGTGCGCGGCGAACTCGTCGAGCTGGCGGCGCGAGTAGCCCCACTTCGCGGCGATCATCTCGGCGGAGAGGCCCTGCGGCACCAGGTTCGGCCAGCGCTCGACCAGGCCGGGCGAGGCGGGGCCGTCGCCGCCGACGGCGTCGGAACCCATGGGAACGCGGGTCATGTGCTCCACGCCGCCCGCCAGCACCAGCTGCGCGGCGCCCGAGAGCACCGCCTGCGCGGCGAAGTTCACCGCCTGCAGCCCCGAGCCGCAGAAGCGGTTCACGGTGGTGCCGGGAATCTCCACCGGCAGGCCCGCGGCGAGCACCGCCCCGCGGGCGACGTTGAAGCCCTGTTCGCCGACCTGCGTGACGCATCCCATGATGACGTCGTCCACGTCCTGGGGCTTGACGTTGGCGCGCTCGAGCGCGCCGTTCAGGGTGCGCGCGAGAAGATCCACCGGATGCACCTGCGCGAGCGCGCCCTTGCGCTTGCCCCGCGCGGTCCGGATTGCATCGACGATGACGGGTTCGATCACGGTTCCCTCCCTGCCCCAGCTTTCCACGCGGGCCGGGGCCCCAGGCAATCTCAACTGCGCCGAAATGGATTCTTGCGAACGATGGTCTGGGCGCGGTCGGCTCCCACCGAGACGGCGATGGTTTCCACGCCCACCAGCTGCTCCACGCGCTCGACGTACCTGCGGGCGTTGGCCGGCAGCTCGGCGTACTCGCGCAGGTCGCCGAGGGTCTCCTTCCAACCCGGCAGCTCCTCGTAGACCGGCTGCGCCTCGGCGAGCAGGTCGGGGTCGGAGGGAAACTCGGTCACGGTCTTGCCGTTCTTGAACCTGTAGGCGACGGCGATCTGCAGCTTGTCCAGGCCGGTGAGCACGTCCAGCTTGGTCAGCGCCAGCCCGGCGAGACCGTTCACGCGCGAGGCGTAGCGCAGGACCAGCGCGTCCAGCCAGCCGCAGCGGCGCGGCCTGCCCGTCACCGTCCCGAACTCCACCCCTACGGTGCGAAGCCGTTCGCCCATCTCGTCCTGGAGCTCGGTCACCATGGGGCCGTTGCCGACCCGGGTGCTGTACGCCTTGGTGATGCCGATGATGGTGGTCAGGGCGGTGGGCCCGAGGCCCGAGCCGACGGCGGCGTTGGCGGCCACGGTGTTGCTGCTGGTGACGTAGGGATAGGTGCCGTGGTCGATGTCGAGCAGAGTGCCCTGGGCGCCCTCGAAGAGGATGGCGCGGCCCTTCTCCACCTCGTGCGCCAGGCGCTCGCTGGTGTTGCCCATGTGCGGCGCGAGCCGCTCGCCCAGGGCCAGCGCGTTGCGCAGCACCGTCTCCAGATCCAGCGGCTCGCCCCCCAGCGCGCGGATCTGCGCGTTGGCCTCGGGCAGCCGCTCCTCGATGCGGGCCCGCAGCGCCGCAGGCTTGAGCAGGTCGCGCATGCGGATGCCGCGGCGCGAGACCTTGTCCTCGTAGCAGGGCCCGATCCCGCGGCCGGTGGTGCCGATCTTCGCCTTGCCCGCCTTGTCCTCGCGGCCGGCGTCGATGCGCTTGTGGTACGGCAGGATGACGTGCGCGTTCTCGCTGACGATGAGCTGGGCCGGGTCCTGGAGCAGCCCGCGCCCCTGGAGGAAGCCGATCTCCTCCACCAGCGCCTCGGGATCGATCACCACGCCGTTGCCGATGTAGCAGCGTTTGCCGGTGTGGAGGATGCCGCTCGGCACCAGCCGCAGGATGGTCTTCACGCCGCCCACCACCAGCGTGTGCCCGGCATTGGCGCCGCCCTGGAAGCGGACCACGACGTCCGCCCACGAGGTGAAGAGGTCGACGATCTTCCCCTTCCCCTCGTCGCCCCACTGCGCGCCGACGATCACCACGTTGGACATGGAGGATTCCCTATCATGGCGGCGCCCCGCGACGGTACGTGGAAGGCGTCGGACCGCCCTCCCGCAATTCGGAGCGATCGGGCGGCGCCTGCAGCTCGCGCTCCACCACCGAGCCGCCCTGCTGGCGGAAGATGAGCGAGACGAAGCGGCCGTTGGCGGCGAACTCGCCCCGCAGGGTGACGGCCGCCGGCTTGCCGGAGATCACCGCCACCTGCTTCGGCGGATTGAAGAGCAGCCAATCCTTTGGCGCCGATTGGCGCTCCCAGGTGCCGAGGAGCCAGCCCACGTCCTCGTCGGCCGCGGGCGCCGCCCTGGGGGGAGGAGGCGCGGGCGCGGCGGCGGCGGGAGCCGGGGAACGCTGCGCGGCAACCGCGCGCGGCCGCGCCTCGTGCGAGTCGCGCGAGCAGGCGAGCAGCGGCACCAGCGCGGCCACGGCTACCCTCACAGCACCACCTGGTGCACCTGTCTCACGTTGGGAAGCCGGCGCAGGCGATCGAGCACCTCGGGGCTGGCGGCGCCGTCCACGTTCACCAGGGCCAGCGCCTCGCCGCTCTTGCGGTCGCGGGCCAGGGCGAACTGGGCGATGTTCACCTGCGCCTCGCCCAGGGTGCGCCCCACGTTGCCGATGACTCCCGGCTTGTCGTCGTTGTGCAGGACCAGGACCGCGCCCTCCGGCACCGCCTCCAGCTCGAACTTGTCCACCCGCACCAGGCGCGGCTCGCGCTTGCCCACGATGGTGCCGGCCACTTGCGTGGTGCTCCCGTTGCCGCAGCGCAGGCGCACCGAGACCAGGCTGGCGAAGTCCGGGGTGTCGCTGGTCTTGGTCGAAGTGACGGAGAGGCCGCGCTCGCGCGCGAGCGCCGGAGCCGACACCTCGTTGACCGGTTCGGCGAGGAAGGTGCCGAGCACGCCCTTGAGCACGGCGGCGGTCAGGGGCGCGCCGGGGTGCTGCGCCACCTCCCCGGCATAGGAGATCTCGATCTGCTCGGGAGCGCCGCAGGCGGCCTGCATCGAGAGCTGGCCCGCGAACGAGCCCAGCTTGCCCGCCAGTTTCAGGAAAGGCCCCAGGCGCTCCAGCACCTCGCCGCTCACGCTCGGCACGTTCACCGCGTTGCGGACCGTGCCGGTGGAGAGGTACTCGACCATCGACTCGCAGACGATCACCGCCACGTTCTGCTGCGCGTCCTCGGTGGAGCCGCCCAGGTGCGGGGTGGCGATGAAGTTCTCGCAGGAGAAGAGCGGGTGGTCCCTGGGCGGGGGCTCGGTCTCGAAGACGTCGAGCGCCGCGCCGCCCAGGTGGCCCGACTCGAGCGCCTGGGCCAGCGCCCTCTCGTCCACCAGGCCGCCCCGCGCGCAGTTGATCAGGAGCGCGCCCTGCTTCATGGCGGCAAGCTGCGGCGCGGCCACCATGTTCCGGGTCTGCTCGGTGAGCGGGACGTGCAGCGTGATGGCGTCGCTGCGGCTGAAGATTCCGGGCAGCGGCACCAGCTCCACGCCGAGCTTGCCCGCGGCCTCCTCGCTGAGGAACGGGTCGTAGGCGATCACCTTCATCCCGAACGACCGGGCCCGCTGCACGACCAGGGCGCCGATGTTGCCGGTGCCCACCACCCCCAGCGTCTTGCCGGAGAGCTCGCGTCCGGAGGAGAACTTCTTCTTCTCCCAGTGGCCGCTGCGCGTGCTCTGCGAGGCGTCGGCCACCCGACGCGAGAGCGCGAGCAACAGCGCCAGCGTGTGCTCGGCCACCGAGACGCTGTTGCCGCCCGGCGCGTTCATCACCACCACGCCCCGGCGCGTGGCGGCGGCGAGGTCGATGTTGTCGACCCCGGTGCCGGCGCGGCCGATCACCCGCAGCCTGGGCGCGGCCGCCAGGATCTCCGCGGTGACCTTGGTGGCGCTGCGCACCGCCAGCGCGTCGTAGCCGGAGATGATCTCGCGCAGCTCGGCGGGCTTGAGGCCGACGCGGAACTCCACCTGCGCCCCCGGGATGCGCTCGAGGATGGTCTTCGCTTCCGGGGAGAGGTCGTCGGAGATGAGGATGCGCACCTATCGCTCCGCGAAGCTGCGCTGCGCCGCGGCGAGCCCCGCCCCGAGCTGCACCCTGGCGCCCAGGTCGTGCAGCCCCCGCTCCACCGCGCCCACCACCACCAGCACGTCGAAGTCGTCGAAGTAGCCGAGATGGGCGATGCGGAAGATCTTGCCCTTGGCCGCGTCCTGCCCGCCCACCAGCTTGATCCCGTAGCTGGTGAAGAGGTGCTTGACCAGCTTCTCCGAGTCGACGCCGTCGGGAGCCAGCACGGTGGTCATCGCCGCCGAGGGGCTCTTCGAGTAGATCGTCAGCCCCAGCGCCTGCATGGCGGCGCGCGCGGCGCGGGCCATGCGCTCGTGGCGGGCGTAGACGTTCTCCAACCCCTCCTCGCGGAACATGGCCAGCGACTCGTCGAGACCTTCCACCAGCGCGATGGCCGGCGTCCAGGCGGTCTGGTTCTTGCGCTGGTTGTCGCGCTCGCGCTTGAGGTCGAAGTAGAAGCGGGGCAGGTCGGCGCTCTCGTTCAGCTTCCACGCCTTCTCGGAGGCGGCGAGGAAGGCGATGCCGGGCGGCAGCCCCAGCGCCTTGTGCCCGGCGCTGACCAGCACGTCGATGCCCCAGGCGTCCATGGGCAGCGGCATGGCCCCGAGCGCGCTGATGGCGTCCACCACCAGGATGGCTCCGGTGCGCGCCGTCACCTGCGCGAGCTGCTGCACGGGGTGGTACACGCCGGTGGAGCTTTCGTTCGCCTGCACGTACACGGCCTTCGCCTGCGGGTTCTCGCGCAGCGCCTGCTCCACCGCCGACGGCTGCACCGGCTGTCCCCACTCGCACTTGAGCACCACCGCGTTGACGCCGTACGCCTTGGCGAACTTGCCCCAGCGCTCGCCGAACTTGCCGCCGTCCACCACGATGGCGGTGTCGCCCTTGCGCAGGAAGTTGACGAAGGCGGCCTCCATCGCGCCGGTGCCGCTGGCGGCGAAGACCATCACGTCCTGCTTGGTCTGGAACAGCCAGGAAAGCCCCTCGCGGACGCGGGCGAAGACCGCCTCGAATTCCGGCGAGCGGTGATGGACGATGGGCCGCGCCATCCGCAGCGAGAGGCGCTCGGGAACCGGCGTTGGACCAGGGGTCAGGAGGCGGATCTTCTTCACGGGCGTCTCCTCCAGGGCATGGGTGTGCGGGTGGTTGGATAGAAGTCTTGGCGCGCCGTGTCAAGGCATCCCGCGCCGCTCCCTCCCGGAACCGCGAAGATCTTCGAACTTCTTCTTTCTTCAGCTCAGCGAGAGGATCCGACGGGCCTCGTCGACGGTGGCGGGCTCGCGGCCCATGTCGCGGGCCATGCGGACGGCCTTGGCGACGAGGTCGCCGTTGGATCCCGCCATCTGCGTGCCCGCCGCGTCGAGGTAGAAGTTGTCCTCGAGCCCGACGCGGACGTTGCCGCCGAGCGAGAGCGCGGCCCCGACCATCCGCCACTGCTCGTGGGAGATGCCGATCACCTCCCAGGTGCTGCCCCGGGGCGCCTCGCGGGCCTGCAGCGCCAGGTTCTCCGCGCTGGCGCGGATGCCGCCCAGCACGCCCATGATGAAGCTGAACTGCAGCGGCGGCCGGAGCAGGCCCTTGTCGATGAGCGGCCAGACCGAGTTGGTGTGGCCCACGTCGAAGCACTCCAGCTCCGGCTTGACCCCGGCGCCGTTCATCACCTCGAGGAGGAAGGCGATGTCGCGGAAGGGGTTCTCGAAGACGAAGTCGAAGACGAACTCCTTGCGGCGCTCGGAATACTTCGCGTAGTTCATCGAGCCCATGTTGAGCGCGCCGATGGGCGGTTTGACCTGGGCGATGTGGGCGACGCGGTCCTGCATGGGCCCGGCTCCGCCGGTGGAGAAGTTGAGGATCACCGGACAGCGCTTGCGGGTCTCCTCGGCGATCCTGGCGAAGACGGCGGGCTCGAAGGTGGGGCCGCCCTCGTCGGTGCGGGCGTGGATGTGGACCACCGCGGCGCCGGCCTCGTAGGCGCGCCGCGCCTCCTCGGCGATCTCAACCGGGGTGTAGGGCACCCAGGGGCACTGCTTGCGGGTCGCGAGCACGCCCGTGAGCGCGCAGGTGACGACGACCTTGTCTGTCGATTCGGGCATGCGTGTCACCGTCCCTTGAAGTCCGGCTTGCGCTTTTCCAGGAAGGCCGCCACGCCTTCGGCGGCGTCCTCCGCGAGCGCGTTGATGGAGAGCTGGGCGCAGAGCGCCTCGAGCTGCGCCTCGTAGGGCAGATCCTGCGTGGCGTAGAAGGCGCGCCGGCCCAGGCGCAGCGCGGCCGGGCTCTTCTGCGCCAGCGTCTCGAGCAGCTCCTCCGTCGCGGCGAGAAGCTGCGCCCGCGGCACCACCCGGTTCACCAGGCCGAGCGCCTGCGCCTCGCTGGCATCGATCCTGCGGCCGGTCAGCACCAGCTCCAGCGCGGCGCGCCGGCCGAGGCAACGGGAGAGCGGCGCCAGCGCCATGAAGGGGAAGAGGCCAATGTCCACCTCGGGCGTGCCGAAGCGGGCGTCGTCCGCGGCCACTGCGAGATCGCAGGCGGCGAGCAGGCCCATCCCGCCGGCGACGACGGCGCCGTTCACGCAGGCGACCACCGGCTTCCCCAGGCGCGAGAGGTCGGCGAGCAGGGCGGCGTAGGCGCGGCGGCCTTCGTGCGCGGCGATGGCGCCCGCCTGCAGCGCCGCGCCTGCGGAGGCGAGATCCATGCCCGAGCAGAAGGCCTTGTCGCCCGCCCCGGTGAGGCAGATGGCGCGCACCTCGCCGTCGGCGTCGGCGCGAAGGAGGGCGGCGCGCAACTCCGCGAGCAGCGCCGTGGAGAGCGCATTGCGCTGCGCGGGCCGGTCCAGCGAGAGCCAGCGCGCCGCGCCCCGCTGCTCTTCGCGAAGTTCGGGCATGGCCCGCAACGTGCCGGGTCGCCGCCGGACCGTCAAGCGCTCGGCGCGGGAATGACGGAGCGCGCCTCAGAACGTGGCGAAGGATCCGATCGATTTCAGATCGAGGCGGAAGGAGAACGTCGAGCCGAGGGGGTGCGCGTCGTGGAACGTGTACGCCACCGCGAGCTGCAGGCTCGCGCAGTGGCAAGGCGTGTCGTAGCTGAGCGTCCCGGCGTGCGACCAGTTCACCAGGCCTTCGGGCGCGGCGAAGGTGTGGTTCACGTCGTAGGCGAGGCGCAGCCCGAGGAAGAGCGGTCCGGAAGCTCCCGCGCTGGCGGTGCCGAGCAGCGCGGTGGAGGGCAAGCTGAAGCGCGCCGCGGAGAACAGCTCGTCGATGCCCGCCCGCAGCCGCTCGCTGGAGCTGCCGCGGAGAAACCCGATCGCGCCGTGCAGCTCGTCTCCACGGCGGTCGCGCAGGCCGCCGTTCGCGCCGAACGCCGACAAGGCGCGCGATGCCCAGTCGTAGCGGATCCCGGTGGCGAGGCTGCCGGCGCCGAACTGCACGCCGGCCGTCGCGCTGCCCTCGCCGATTCGCGCCCGGCCGCCCCCGGCCCAGAGCAGGGCGTCCTGCTTGAGGTCGAGCTGGACGATGCGCCCGGCCACCGGACCGCGCTTCGCCCAGAGCGACTGCGAGAGCGAGGCGGTGGCCTCCACGGCGCCGCTCGCCGGTGCGGCGAAGTCGATCTCGTCGTAGGCGCGGCGCGCGGCGGGCACCCCGATCAGTGTCCCGTCCGGCGCGATCGCCAGGCCCTGCTGCGCGGCGTCCGGCGCGGAGGTGAAGACGGGCCCTCCCGCATCGGTCAAGTCGCCGAAGGGCGGCCCGCCGGATTGCAGCGGCTTGCTCAGGGCCCGAAGGGCGATGCCGGGCGTGATGCGATGCAGGAGATCGCCGAACCTCCGCTCCAGCGGCAGCGCCGCCGAGGCCCCTGCGAGCGCATAGGCGCGAGCGCGATTGCGATCGGCAAAGCCCTCGACGATCCACCCGTCGGCGCGCCCTCCCGCCTCGAGGCGCAGGTCCACCGGCAGCGACCGGGTCGCAGCCAATCCCAGGCGCGGGGAGACGTCCAGGCGCATCGCGGGCGCGCGCGCGCCGTCGTAAGCCAGCGGGGTCCGCTGCGGCGAAGGGGCCAGGTCGGTGGGGGTCCATCCCGTCGCACGCTCCTGCACGTCCGGGCCGACGAATCGGGCGAACTGCACCGCGCTCGCCTCCATCTCGAAGGTGGCGGCTCCCAGCGGCACGGGCGCAAGTTGGAGAAATGCGCCGGGAAGGCGCTGCATCGTCGAGCGCCGCTCGGGGCCGAAGAGGCGGCGATCGACCGAGGCACCGGTAGGGCCGGCGGCCTGATCGGTGCGGACATCCTGCAGGAGGGTGGCGTCCGCTCCCAGCGTGAGCGGGCCACGGGCGCGCCAGGCGCCCACCTCGGTGCGCAGGTAGTCCTGAAGGCTCTCCACCGCGTACGGCTGCGGATCGCGCACCGCCATGTTGTCGGTCACGACCGCTCCCTCGACGGCCAACGTCCCCGCGCCTCCCTCGCTCCGATGCGCGTAGCGGGCGAGGCCGCGCACTCCGCCGAAGCCGCGCCCCGCGGTGGTGCCGCGCTCTCCCGGGAAGGCCGCCTCGTGGGCGTGCGAGTCGTGCTGATCGAGGTCGTCGTAGAGATCGAACGCCAGCGAACCGCTGGTTCCCTCGACCGGCGCGTACCGCCACTCGAGGCCCAGCCGCGGCCCCTTCACGGCGCGCGCGCCGGGCGTCTCGGTATGGTTGGTGCCCCCGGTGTAGAAGCCCGGGGTGATGGTGATGTCATTGCTCTGCCCCAGGGTGAAGAACACCGGCTGCACCAGGGTGAAGCCGATGGAGGGGCCGAAGCCGAACTGCGGCGCGAGCAGGCCCGACTGCCGGCTGGTGAGCGGCAGCGAGAGCGGAAAGAGCGGGATGGTGGCGCGCAGGAAGCGGAGATCGACTCCATGCAGGTGAGCGCGGTCGCCCTCGATCTCGGCTTTGTCGGCGATCAGCTCGTAGTCGGGCTCGCCGGCGCAGTCGCAGGGCGTGAGCGTCACCTGCTCCGCCAGGTACCCTCCGCCGGGAAGCTGCCGCACGCGCGACCCGTGGAGCGTGAGGGCGTTGGCGCCGGCGCGGGGCGCGTCGGGGTTGGCGGGAAGCGTCTTGAGGAAGAGCACGGCCTTGCTCAGCTCCGCCGAGCGCGCGTCAAGATCGACCACCGCTGCGTCGGCCATGAACACCTGGCGCGCCTGCACGCCGAGGACTCCGCCCTCCAGCTTGAGGATGCCGTGCGCCCGATCCAGCGATCCCGATCCGGCGCGGAGCAGCGCTCCCTCGCGCCGCACCACCACGTGGCCCTGCAGGCGGATGACCTGCGCCTCCCACTGGTAGACGATCTCGTCGGCCTCCACCTCCACCGGCCCGGAAGGCGTCGGCGCCAGCAGCGTGGACTGCGGCCAGGCGGGCAGGCCCAGCGCGAAGGTCGCGAGGGCTGCCGTGGCGGCGCTGGGGCGGAGCACGAAGCGGGACTAGCGCGGACTCGAAAAGGTCACGATGAGCACCGCGCCGGACTGCTCCAGCTTGTACTCCGCGGGCTCGCGCAGCTCGATGCGCACGTCGGTGCCGCCGGCCACCGCGAGGGGGACGATCCTCTGCACGGCCCCGTCGAAGAAGCGGGTGTCGAGGGGCCGGCGGTTGTTCTGCAGCGGAATCCGGGCGCCCGGCAGGTGCAGCAGCACCGCCTTGCCCTCGGCGCTGACGTCGCAGGTGAGCGGGCGATCGCTGCGGAGGATCACCTCGCCGGCTCCCACCGGGCGGAAGCCGACCCCGGTGATGTTGGCGTGGGCGGCGCGGGCTTTCGGACCGGACCCGGAAGGTGCCGGGGCGGAACCGACCAGGGATACCTTGGGGAGCGAGGCGATCTTGGCCGCTTCGGCGGGGGAGGTCCCGGGTCCCGCTCCAGTTCGGGATCGCGTTCTCGTTCCGGCTTCCGTTTGTTCTTGCGCTTCCGATTTCGACGGTGGGGAGGGCGGCGGCTCGGCGCGCGGCGGCTTCGCGGCCGCTGCGGGCGGCGGAGCGGGTTGGGTCGAAGAGGAGCTGGCGGTTCCCGGGAGCGGTGGGGGCGGCTCCGCTGCGGGCTGCTTGGGCGCGCTCGCGGCCTGGGCCGGAGCCTTCGCGGGCGCCTGCCCGGGAGGCTTCGCCGCGGCCTGCCCGGGAGGCTTCGCCGCGGCCTTCTCCGAAGGCCTCGCCGCCGCCTGCTCCGGAGGCTTCGCCGGCCCCTGTTCCGCAGGGTTCGCCGGCACCTGCTCGGGAGGCTTCGCCGCTGGCTGCTCCGGAGGCTTCGCCGCCGCGGTCTGCTCCGCAGGCCCGGCCGGCGCTGGCTGCTCCGGAGGCTGCGCCGCGGGCGGCTGCTGCGGCGCGGCCGATCCACTCCTTTCCGCGGCGGCCAGCGCGGACGGGCGCGCGATGCGCAGCTCCACCTCGTTGCGCACCGTGCGCACGTCGAACTCCGCGTCCGCCTCCAGTTCCACCACCACGCGCGCGGTGCGCGAGCCCGCAGCGGCCATGGCGACGCGGCGCACGGTCCCGTCCTCGACGGTCAGCTCGCGCCGCGCCGAGGCGATGCCGGTGTCCGCGAAATCCACCACCACCCGCGGCGGGTCGGCCAGCTTCATGGTGGTGAACGAGAGCGGCCGGTCGGCGAAGATCAGCACCGTGCTCGCCCTGGCATCTCCGCCGGCCTTGATGCCGAGGAGCTTGCCACGATCCTGCGCCGCGGCGGCGAACGCCAGCGCGAGCGCGCCGAGCAGGAGTGTGGATCGTTTCGGACTCAAGCTGCGGCGGACGCTAGCACGGGCGATGCGTCACCCCAAGGATTCCGCACGCCTCGGCTGGCCCTTGCGGGCGGCGTATTCCACCAGGTCCCTCACCTCGTCGCAGATCTGGTGGATGTCGGTGCCCATGGTCAGTTCGAGGTGGCTGTTTTCCTTCACCGGCCGCCAGAGCAGGTATTCGCTGCGCGCCGCCCGGCAGATGCCGCGGGTGCTGCGCGCCGAGGCGATCTTGTCGAGGTCGCCGAAGAAGATGGCCATGGGAACGCGGATGTTGCGGAAGTGCGCCTTGTAGTCGTAGCCGGTGCGGTAGCAGCGCATCTCGTCGTTGCGGATCCAGCGGGCGAACTGCTCCACCACCCGGCGCGGCTCCTTCTCGCCGCCCTGCGAGAGCAGCCAGCGGAAGTCTTCTGCCGAGACCCGCGAGGGATTGAGCAGCGAGCCCAGGTAGCGCGCGATCAGCTCGTAGCGGCGCAGGTTGTTCTCGGTTGCGGCGTGGGCCAGCGCGCGAAGGAACGCGTCCACCGGCACGTGGTTGAACCGCACCGGCTTGTACTGGCTCCCGGGCGCGGCGAGCAGGTTCGCCGCACGGCCGAGGAAGCGCACCTTCCGCAGCATGGCGGCGGCGCCGTGGCGGGTGCGGCCGGCGGCGCTGGCGGCGCGGCAGGCGGCATCGAGCAGCGGGCCCATCAGCGCCGGCCCGAAGAGCGCCGCGGCGCGCAGGCCGAGAAATCCGCGGCCGATGTCGCTCGGCGCTCCGATCGCCACCAGGCCCTCCAGGTCGTCGTGGCAGCCGGCGTAGCCGTATCCCAGCATGCCGCCCATGCTGTTGCCGACGTAGAAGATCTTCGCTCGGCCGGTCCGGCGCTTGACCGCCGCGACGCCGGCGGGCACGTCGTGGAGGAAGTAGCTGTCGAGGTCCCACTTCCAGTCCAGGTCGCGCGGGCGCAGCCCGCGCTGGAGCTGCAACTCGCGCGAGGAATTGCCGTGCCCGCGCA
>DASSQZ010000264.1:0-47911 GCA_035702105.1 Myxococcales bacterium
TGCCGCGCGAGTCACTGCCCGTCGAGCTGGTGATGGTGTTCTACGACCGCGAGGAGGGGCCCGTCGCCGAGAACGGCCTTTTGCCCTTGCTGCAGGCGCGTCCCGACCTGCGCCGCGCCGCCCTGGCGCTGTGCCTGGAGCCCACCGACCTCGCCCTCCAGGTCGGCTGCTGCGGCTCCATGCACGCGACGCTGACCTTCGCCGGGCGCAGCGCCCACTCGGCGCGGCCCTGGCAGGGCGACAACGCCGTCCACAACGCGGGCGCGCTGCTCGAGCACCTGCGCGCCCTTGCGCCGCGCGAGGTGCGCATCGGCGAGCTCTCCTACCGCGAAGTGCTCACGGTCACGCGCATCGGCGGGTTCACCGGACGCAACGTGGTGCCGGCGCGCTGCGACCTCAACCTGAACTTCCGCTTCGCGCCAGGCCGCTCCGTCGCCGACGCGGAGGCCGAGGTCCTGGCGCTGGCCCGGCAGTTCGGCGCCTCGGCGGTGGTCACCGACCGCGCCCCCAGCGGACCGGTGATCCTCGACAATCCGCTGCTCCAGGAGTTCCGCGCGCTCACCGCAGCGCCGGTGGAGCCGAAGCAGGCCTGGACCGACGTCGCCCAGCTCGCGGCCGCAGGAATTGCCGCCGCCAATTTCGGGCCGGGAGAGCAGGCGCAGGCGCACCAGAAGGACGAGAGCTGCGGGGAGGAGGCGCTGCAGCGCGCCTGCGCCATGCTCGAGCGCTTCCTGCGCGAGGCGGCCACGTGATCGAGGCGTTCGTGGGCCTGGGCTCGAACCTCGGCGACCGCCTCGGCAACCTGGGCACGGCGCTGGGCCTGCTCGCGCGCGAGCCCGGCTTCGTCCTGCGCAAGATCTCGCTCGCGTACGAGAGCGAGCCGGTGGGGCCGCCGCAGCCCCGCTACCTGAATGCGGTGGCGCAGATCGGCACGCTGCTCTCGCCCCGGGCGACCCTGCAGCGGCTGCAGTCGGCGGAGGACGCCATGGGCCGGGTGCGCCGCGAGCGCTGGGGCTCGCGGGAGATCGACCTCGACCTCCTGCTCTACGGCGATCGCGTGCTGGAGGAGACGGGACTGCAGATCCCGCACCCGCTGCTCGCAGAGCGGGCGTTCGTGCTCGCTCCGCTGGCGGAGATCGCGCCGGAGGTGGTGCATCCGGTCCGGCGGCTCACCGCGAGGGCCCTGCTCGAGAAGCTCGCGCCGCAGGAGCGCGCCGGCGTGCTGCCCTTTCGCCCCATCCGTCCGCCCTTGCCCCCCGCGGAGGGGGAAGAGGAGCCGCAGCAACCCTGAGGCATGGTAGATCGGCGCGCGATGAACCGCCTCGCGCTCGCCGCCGCCGTTTCCATCCTCGCCTGCAAGCCGTCGATGCCCGCTCCGCCCCGCGCCGCCGCCGCCGACGCCGGGGCCGGCCTCGATACCCGCGATCCCAAGGCGCTGATGGCAGAGGTGGATCGGCTCGGCGACCAGCTCAGGAACAAGCCCAAGAGCTTCGAGGTGCTCTCGGCGCTGGGCAGCCTCTACTACGAGAACAAGCGCTACCTCGAGGCGGTGGACACCTTCCGGCAGGCGGAGGAGATCGCGGCCCCGGTGGAAGAGGAAGCCGATGCGCTGCGGAAGAAGGGCGTGAAGCCCGCGGGGGAACTGCCTGCGGAGTGCCGGCGCAGCGGTCCCGACTACGGGCTCGTCCAGATCGCCGCGGCGGCGAAGAAGCTCGACCCGCCCAGGCGCCTGCGCTGCCTGGACTCCGCGCTGGAGATGGCGCGCGCGGATCGCGCAAAGCGGGGAGACTGCTTCTACCTGATCGGCAACCCGGACGCCGCGCTCGCCGAGCACCGCAAGGTCCTCGAGCGCTCGCCCGACTACCCCGAGTCGCTCTTCTTCGTGGGCGCCATCCTTCTCGAGCAATCCAACGGCGACGGCAAGATGATCGCCGAGGGCAAGAAGAACTGGCAGCGCCTGCTCGAGGTGGCCCCCGACTCGCCCCGCGCTTCGATCGTGCGCGACACGCTTCCCAGGGCGGACGAGCTCTTCAAGGCGCGGCCCGACGCCCGGCCGGCGCAGGGCAACCCGCCCGGCTCGCCCACGCAGCAGGGCGGCGAGGCGGCGAAGGTGAACGAGCCCAGCGCCGAGGAGATGAGGAACATGGAGGAGGCGGTGCAGAACACCCAGCGCACGCCGGAGCTGGAGAAGGGGCTCGACCAGCTCCTCGTCGAGGGCGAGCGGGACCTCGATCAGGGCAAGTACCAGGACGCCCGCGACGCGGTGGTGCGGGTCATGCCGATGCGGCCCAACGACGCGCGAACGTCGGCGGCCATGGGCGGTGCCATGCGCGGGCTCGGGCGCATGGAGATGGCACGGCGGACGCTCGAGCATGCGCTGCAGCTCGACCCGAATCAGCCGCGCGCCCTGTACGAGATGGGCAAGCTGCAGGCGCAAGAGGGCGACAAGGCGGCGGCGGCGAAGACCTTCGCGCAGCTCAAGAGCTCCGACCCGAAGTTCGCCCGGGCCCACAAGGTGGACGAGGAGCTGGCGAAGCTCCGCTGAACGACGAAGATCGCCTGCCCCGGCCCGCCGGGCAGGCTGCCGTGCGCGCCGACCGACGGATGCGCAGTGTGCGTGCAGGAGGAGTCACGCACATATGGATGCGACCGCATTGCTGCAGCGCGATCACGAGGCCGTGGAGCAGCTGTTCCGCCAGTTCGAGAAGCTGACGGAACGCGCGCACAAGTCGAAGGAGAAGATCGTCCTGAAGATCATCCGCGAGCTCGCGGTTCACTCCGCAGTGGAGGAGATGCTCTTCTATCCGGCGGTCCGCACCGCGGGCCTGAAGGCCGATACCCGCGCGGGCGAGCAGGCTTCCGGGACCGTCCTCGAGTCGCTCGAGGAGCACCACGTGGTGAAGTGGACCCTGTCCGAGCTGGAGAAGATGAAGGCCGAGGACGAGCGCTTCGACCCCAAGGTGAAGGTGCTGATGGAGAGCGTGAGGCACCACGTCAAGGAGGAGCAGGACGAGCTCTTCCCCAAGGCGCGCCGGCTGCTCGGGCAGAAGATGCTGGACGAGCTGGGCGCGCGGATGGAGAAGGCGAAGAAGCTGGCGCCCACCCGGCCGCACCCGCGCGCGCCCGACCAGCCGCCGGGGAACATGGTGGCGGGGACCATGGCGGCGATGATGGACAGGGCAAGGGACCTGGTCAGGGACGGCGCGGAGAAGATGATGGCGCGGAGGAGAAGGCCGGAGGCGAACGCGTAGCGCCCGGCTGCGGGGGATCGGGAGCTCGCGTCACGCGCGTTTCTTGAAGCTCCACTCCACCTCGAACTCCGCCACCTGCGCTCCATCCCTCTGCGTCCCGATCGACCTCGCCGTGAAGACGACGGGCTCCGCCCCCCTCACGGCGCGGTCGATCGCCTCGCGCATGCCGGCGCCGTCGGAGAAGACGAAGCTCGCCGTGGAGGTGGCCTTCCTGGTGAACCTGGCCGAGATGCCGGTGACGAGCGAGGAGACCCTGGCGCCGCTCTGCTCGATGAACCAGAGCGCGGGCGCGCCGGTGGACATCTCCGCCGCCATGGCCTGCGCGGCGAA
Organism: Myxococcales bacterium; assembly: GCA_035702105.1. Taxonomy (GTDB): domain Bacteria; phylum Myxococcota; class Myxococcia; order Myxococcales; family 40CM-4-68-19; genus 40CM-4-68-19. The sequence goes on from DASSQZ010000264.1 coordinate 3,582, forward strand.
GTAGGTGGAGCCGAAGGGGTTCTGGGTCTTCCATCCGGCGGGCAGGGTGACCTCGGCTCCGCTCTCGTCCAGCCGCGCCACGCGCAGTCCGGCGAAGGCCGCCAGCGGCAGCTTGCTCCAGAGCAGCGCGCGGATGCCTACCGGGTTGGTGAAGAGGGTCTTGTAGAGGGCGCCTTGATTCACCGCATCACCTCGTCGAGCGCCGCGTCGAGCGCGGCAGGGTCGTCCAGCATCAGCCAGTGCGAGACGCCCGGGATGGTGCGCCGCTGCACGCCTTCGAAGTTGTACGCCATGTACGGGTTCCGGGTGCCCTCGGCGTCGATGGCGAACTTCGGTCCCCCGAACCGGGAGAGCGAGGCCGCGGCGGGTGCATCCGCCGCCGATGCGCGCAGCGCCCCGAACGCGGCCACGTCCATGCGCGCCACCGACTCGAGCACCCGGCGCCTCGTCTCCGCCCTGGCCAGCTCTCCCAGCATCTCGCCGAACCACTCCTGCAGCTTCTCCGCCGTCGCGCCCTGGTCGTGCTTGCGGAACCACTCCTTCATGTCCTGCGGCGCGGAAGTGAAGTCTCCCACCGCGTCCACGTAGACGAGGCCGAGGAGCTTGTAGGGGAAGCGCCCCGCGAACTCCGAGAGGACGGCTCCGGCGAGGCTGTGTCCCAGGAGCCAGAACTTCGGCAGCGCCAGGCGGGTGACGAGCCCGTTCAGGTCCTCCGCCAGCGCCGCGACGGTGTACTCCGGCGCCCGGGGCGAGCTCCCGTGCCCGCGAGCGTCGAAGGCGACCACCCGGTGCTTCCTGCGCAGGTGCTCGACCTGCGCGCTCCACACCGACGCGTCGCAGCCGAGCCCGTGGTGGAGCACCACCGGCGCGCCGCTTCCGCCGGTGTCCTCGACGTGGAGGTTCATCGATCGCGCTCCCAGGGGCGGGGTGGCGCCTCGGCCCGGCGCAGGTTGGCCTCGCGCTGCGCCTCCAGCGCGTCCCGTTCCTCGCGCGGGAGCGGCGAAGGCGGCCGCCGCAACGACGCGAGAAGCTGCACCCGCGCCACGCCCTCCAGCATCTCCATCTTGTCGCACGCGTCGTAGAGCGCCCGGTGCCCGAAGCCCAGGGCGAGCGCCCCATGCCGCTCCATCAGCACGCAGTGCGCGGCTTTCAGGAAGGGCCGCACCGCTTCCGCCACCCGCTCCGTGCCCGGCGTGGCGTAGCGCGCCGTCGGCACCTCGCCGAGCGCGGTGATCGCCTCGGGCATGCAGGCCATCAACTCCTCGTCCGCGAGCGTCAGCGCCACCGCGTGGGGCGGATGGGCGTGCACCACGGCCACGCAATCCTCGCGCTCCTCATAGCAGGCGAGGTGGAGGAGCAGCTCGGAGGACGGCCGCCGCAGCTCGTGCAGCGACTCGCCGGAGAGGTCCGTGACCACCAGCTGGTCTTCGGCGAGGAATCCCTTGTTCACGCCCGCGGGGGTGCAGAGCAGGCGCCGCGGCCCCAGCCTGCAGGAGAGGTTTCCCTCCCCGCCGTTGATCAGCTGGCGCGCGTAGAGGCGCCGGCCCACCTCGACCATCGCCAGCCGCGCGGCACGCTCGCCCGGGTACTCGATCGCCACGAGCGCCTGAGTACAACAACGGCGGCCGCCTTCATAGCGTCGCTTGCGAATGCAGCGCCTGTCGCGGCGCACGAAGTCCCGGCGCGGGGGGTCAGCCGAGCAGGCGGGCAGCGAGGAGGTCCTGGACGTCCAGCAGCCCCACCGGGCGCCCATCGGCGTCCACCACGGGAAGCTGGTCCACCTGCGTGTTGCGGAGGATCTCCGCAGCCGTCTGCGCCAGGTCGTCGGCGCCCACGGTGCGCGGGCTCTTGCCCATCACCGAGGACACGGCGCGGGTGAAATCCACCTCGCCCCGCTGCACCAGCCGGCGCAGATCGCCGTCGGTGAAGATGCCCACCAGCCTGCCCTGCGCATCCACCACGCTGGCCGCGCCCGGCCGCCCTTCGGTGCGCGTCATCACCGCGGCGGTCTCGCGCAAGGACGAGCTGGAGAGGACGGTCGGGTTCCGCTCGCCGGTGCGCATCACGTCGCGCACCCGCAAGAGCTGGCGGCCGAGCGTGCCGCCCGGATGGAGCGAGGCGAACTGCTCGGGGGAGAAGCCGCGGCGGTGCTGCACGGCCATGGCCAGGGCATCGCCCATGGCCAGGAGCGCCACCGTGGAGGCGGTGGGCGCGAGGCCCAGCGGGCAGGCCTCGGGCACGGGGCCGATCTCCAGCACCACGTCCGCCTGGTCGGCGAGCGAATTGCGCGGCCCCGAGGTCATCGCGACGATGGGCGCGCCGAGCCTGCGGATCGACGGCATCAGCCGCAGGATCTCGTCGGTCTCGCCGCTGTTGGAGAGCGCCAGAACCAGGTCCCCGGGCACCAGGCGGCCGAGGTCGCCGTGCAGCGCCTCCGCCGGATGCAGGTAGAGCGAAGGAGTGCCGGTGGAGGCGAAGGTGGCGGAGATCTTCTGCGCGATGAAGCCCGGCTTGCCCATGCCGGTGACCACCACCCGTCCCGGGCAGGCAAGTACCATCTCCACGGCACGGGCGAAGTGGCCGTTGAGCCGGCCGGCGAGCTGCGCCACCGCCTCTGCTTCCGCCCGGATCACCTGCCGCGCGTGCTCGACCACGTCCTGCTTGGGGACGGTGTCCGGCACGGGGCTGAGTCGTCTGCGGGTCGCCATTGCCTTTTCGCGCGCGGTCAGTACCACGTTCCGGGGCGCCGCGTCATCCCGCCGCAAGCGGCAACAACATCTCTTGACGCGCCGCGCCCGAGGCCCTATCTGAATGAGCCCTCATTCAGCCGGGGGCGCATTCCCGGAGCTGGACCCGGCTGCTGCGGAGATCGGCCACGGTGCAGGCGCGCGACAACAAGACCGCCGACAAGCGCGGGCGCATCCTGGACGCGGCCATCAAGATGTTCGCGGAGCGCGGGTTCCACACCGCCACCGTCGCCGAAATCGCGCGCGCCGCCGGCGTGGCCGACGGCACCATCTATCTCTACTTCAAGAGCAAGGAAGACCTTCTGCTCCGGCTCTTCGACGAGAAGATGACCGAGCTCACCGCCGAGGCCCGGGCGGAGGTCGAGCGCCAGCGGACCGCGCCGGAGAAGCTGCGCCGCTTCATCCAGCTCCACCTCTCGCTGGTGGAGCGCAATCCCGACCTCGCCTCGGTGCTGATCGTGGAGCTGCGGCAAAGCGCGCAGTTCCTGCGGGCGGCCGATCGCAACAAGCTGGCCGCGTACGTGGACGTCATCGCCGAGGTGGTGAGAGCCGGACAGCAGAGTGGAGAGCTCGACGCCACCGTCTCGCCGGGGACGGTAAAGAGGGCCATCTTCGGCGCGCTCGACGAGCTGGCGCTGGCCTGGCTGGTGAGCGGCCGGAGGACACCGCTGAAGAAGACCGCGGCAGAGGTCGCGGAGTGGTTCGTGCGCGGGCTGTTGCCCGCAGATGGAGGCAAGTCTTGAAGATCCTGGTCACGGTCAAACGCGTGGAAGACTACGAGTCCAAGATCAAGGTGAAGCCGGACAACACCTGGATCGTCACCGAGGGCGTGAACTACCGCGCCAACCCGTTCGACGAGATCGCGGTCGAGGAGGCGCTGCGCCTGCGCGACGGCAATGCTCCCTCCGAGGTGGTGGCAGTGAGCATCGGCAGCGGCGCGGCGCAGGCGGAGATCCGCTCGGCCCTGGCCATGGGCGCCGACCGGGGAATCCTGGTCAAGCACGACGGCTTCCTCGACTCCGACGCGGTGGCGCGGCTGCTGCAGAAGGTGGTGGAGAAGGAAAAGCCCGACCTGGTGCTGATGGGCAAGCAGGCGGTGGACGTGGACGACAACGTCACCGGCCAGCTCCTCGCCGAGTACCTGGGCTGGGGGCAGGCCACCTTCGCCTCGAAGAAGGAGTCGCTGGAGAGCCCGGAGGAAAAGGCGAAGAAGCCCGGCCTGCGGCTTTCGCCCGACAAGAAGAGCATGCAGGTGGTGCGCGAGGTCGACGGCGGCGTGGAGACGCTCGAGCTGCAGCTCCCCGGAATCGTCACCGTGGACCTGCGCCTCAACGTGCCCCGCTACGCAAGCCTGCCCAACATCATGAAGGCGAAGAAGAAGCCGATCGAGGAGCTGGCGCCCGCCGCGCTGGGCGTGGACGTCGCGCCCAAGGTCAAGGTGGTGAAGGTCGAGGCGCCGCCCGCGCGGGCGGCGGGAGTGAAGGTTCCCGACGTGGCCACCCTGGCGAAGAAACTCCACGAAGAAGCGAAGGTGATCTGACATGGCGACCATTCTCGTCATCGCCGAGCAGGCGCACGGACAGCTCAAGAAGGCCACGCTGAGCGCGCTGACCGCGGCTCAGCAGCTCGCGCAGAAGAGCGGCGGCACGCTGCAGGGCGTGGTCATCGGGCCCGGCTCGCAGCAGGCGGCGCAGGATCTGGCGGGCTACGTCGGGACCGTCTACGCGGTGGAAGGCGCGGGCTTCGAGCACGCCACCGCCGAGACGCACTCCGCGGCGGCAGTGGAGGCGGCAAAGAAGGCGGGCGCGAGCGACGTGGTCATTGCCGCCACGGCGTACGGCAAGGACATCGCCCCGCGCATCGCCGGCAAGCTGGGAGCAGGCGTCGCCTCCGACATCGTCGGCGTGGTGAGCGCGAATCAGTTCAAGCGCGCCATGTGGGCGGGCAATGCCATCGCCACGGTGGAGGTGACCACGCCGGTGAAGGTGATCTCGGTGCGCGCCACCGAGTTCGCCGCCGCGCAGAAGGCCGGCTCGGCGGGCAGCGTGCAGGCTCTGAGCCTCACCGCTCCGGCGGCGAAGACGAAGTTCGTCGAGTTCAACGAGGTGAAGAGCGCGCGGCCCGAGCTGACCGAAGCCGGCGCGGTGGTCTCCGGCGGCCGCGGCACCAAGGGCGACTTCAAGCCCATCGAGGCCCTGGCCGACGTGCTCGGCGCGGCGGTCGGCGCATCGCGCGCCGTGGTGGACGCGGGCTGGCAGCCCAACGACCTCCAGGTCGGCCAGACCGGCAAGGTGGTGGCGCCCAAGCTCTACATCGCGGCGGGAATCTCGGGCGCCATCCAGCACCTCGCCGGGATGAAGGGCTCGAAGACCATCGTCGCCATCAACAAGGACGCGGAGGCGCCCATCTTCCAGGTCGCCGACTACGGCCTCGTCGCCGACCTGTTCAAGGCGCTGCCCGAGCTGACCGACGAAGTGAAAAAGCTCAAGTGATGCCGGCTGGCCTCGCGCGCCTCGGGGTTTGCCGGATTCCGGTTCCGGTCCCCTTCCCCGAGGCGGGCGGGCCCGCCAACGTCTACGTCATCGAGGAGGAGGGCGGCGGCGTCGCCCTCTTCGACGCCGGCATCGGGACGAGCGACGGCAAGGCGGCCCTGCACGCGGGGTTCGAGAAGCTGGGCCTTTCCCTCGGCGACGTGCGCCGCATCTTCGTGAGCCACGGGCACATCGACCACTACGGCTACGCCCGCGCCGCGCAGGAGGCGTCGGGCGCGCCCGTCTACGCGCACACCCGCGATCACGACAAGCTGACCGGCCGCGACCGGAGCGCCGCGCGGCTGGAGCTGTACGCCGCGTACCTGGCGCGGCTGGGCGCCCCCAGGCACCTGCTCGAGCACGTCCGCGTCCACCGGCAGGACGCGCTGCGGATGGCGCGGCCGCTCGAGCAGGTGGAGCCGCTGCCCGAGGGCACCGTGCTGCGCTTCAAGCGCTTCTCGGCGGAGGTGCTGCACCTGCCCGGACACACGCCCGGGCTCGTCTGCCTCTGGGCCCGCGAGAGCCGCGTGCTCTTCTCCGACGACCACCTCCTCGAGCGGGTCTCGCCCAACCCGCTGCTCGATCTGGAGGGCCAGCCCGAGCCCACCCACAAGGCGCTGGTCGCCTACGTGCGCTCCGCCCGCCGGGTGCGCGCGCTGCCCATCGAGCTGGTGGCGCCCGGACACGCCGAGCCGTTCTCCGGGCACGTCGAGATCATCGACCGGCTGCTCGCCTTCTACGAAAAGAGGCAGGAGCGCATCCTCGAGCTCCTGCGCGAGCGCGCCTCCACCCCTGCCGAGCTGACGCCGCGGGTCTTTCCCCACGCCCGCGAGCACCAGCTCTACCTGACCCTCTCGGAAGTCATGGGCAACCTGGAAGTGCTGGAAGAGCAGGGCCGGGTCGTGCGAAAGGAGAGCGGAGGAACCATCCGGTTCGAGGTCGCCTGACGATGTCGCGATGGATCTGGCGCGCCGCGTGGCTCCTGCTGCCCGCCGCGTGGCTCTCGCATCGGTTCCTGCACGAGGGGACGCTGACCTTCTTCGTCTCCTGCGCCTCGCTGGTCCCCCTGGCCAAGACCATGGGCGACGCCACCGAGGCGTTGGCGGAGCGGATGGGCCCGGCCACCGGCAGCCTCCTCAACGCCACCTTCGGCAACGCCGCCGAGCTGATCCTCGGCATCTCCGCCCTGCGCCACGGCCACGTCGGACTGGTGAAGGGCAGCATCACCGGCTCGATCCTCGGCAACCTGCTCCTGGTCGCGGGCGGCAGCATCGTGGTGGGCGGCGCGCGCTTCAACCGGCTGCGCTTCAACCGCCTGGCGGCCTCGTCCAGCGTATCCACGCTCTTCCTCGCGGTGGTGGCCATGGCCGTGCCCACCCTGCTCTCGGTGAACCGCAACCCGCGCTACGACCCGGCGGTGCTCTCCGAGGAGATCTCCGCCGTGCTCGTCGTCATGTACGGCCTCTCGCTCTGGTTCGGGCTGCGCACGCACCGCGCGCAGCTCTCCTCCGCGCAGGGGAACCTCGCGGCCACGCCCGCGGAGGCGGTCGCGGCAAGGGCCGCCGAGCCGATGGAGCCCGAGCATTCCATCCCCTTCGAGCTGGGGCGCCTGCTCCTCGCCGCGGCTGCCACCGCGGTCGCCAGCGAGCTCCTGGTGGAATCGCTCAACGGCGCGGTCGCGGCGCTGCACCTGCCGGAGACGTTCGTGGGCGTGGTCATCGTCGCCATCGTCGGCAACGCCGCGGAGCATTCCACCGCCCTGCTCTTCGCGCAGAAGGGCGACATGGACGTGGCGCTGGGCATCGCCTGGGAGTCGTCCAAGCAGATCGCGCTCCTGGTCGCGCCGGTGCTGGTCTTCGTCGGGGTCCTGCTCGGCGCGCCCATGAACCTCGCCTTCTCGCCCTTCGAGGTGGTGGCGCTCGGCATCGCGGTGGTGGCGCTGTCGCTGATCGCGCTCGACGGCGAGACGCACTGGCTGGAAGGCGCGTTCCTTCTCGCGGTCTATTCCGTCCTCGGCATGGGGTTCTTCTTCGTTGGCTGACCTCGCGCTCACCCTGATCATGGCGCTGTGGGGGAGCAGCTTCGCCATCCTCCGGGCGCTCCTCGAGGGCGACGCCGCCTCGCCCCTCTCCCTGGTCGCGGTGCGCATGGCGCTGTCCTCGGCCCTGCTCTTCGGCTTCATGGCCGCCACGGCTCGCGGCCGCAGCGGGCTCCGCGCCATCCGCGGACGCCTCTTGCGCGACGGCCTGCTCGTCGGCGCGCTCCTCGGCGTGGGCTTCGTCTTCCAGACCGAGGGCCTGTTGCGCACCACCGCCTCGCGCAGCGGTTTTCTCACCGGCACCCTGGTGGTGCTCACGCCCCTGATCGAGTTCGCGATCTTCCGCAGGCGGCCTTCGGCGCCGGCGCTGCTCGGGGTGATGCTCGCGTTCGCCGGCATGACCGCCCTCTCCGCCCCCTGGTCCGACGCGTCGCAGGCCACCGCGCTGGGCGACGGCCTGACCCTGGCCTGCGCGCTGGTCTTCGCCGGGCAGATCGTCGCGCTCGGCCGGATCGCCCCCCGGCATCCGGTGCTGCCGCTGCTGCTGGTCCAGCTCGCGACCACCGGGGCCATCGCGGCCATCGCCGGGCCGCTGGTCGAACGGCAGCACTTTTCCGGCGCGCCGCGGCTCTGGCTGGCGCTGGTGTACCTGTCGCTCTTTGCCACGCTGCTCGCGTTCGGAATCCAGACCTGGGCGCAGAAGATCCTCGCGCCCGTGCGGGTGGCGCTGATCAGCAGCCTGGAGCCCGTCTTCGCGGCGCTCTGGGCGGCGCTGCTCATCGGCGAGCGGCTCAGCGGGCGCGAGCTGCTTGGAGGAGCGCTGATCATCGTCGGCGTAGTGGTCGGGGAGGTCGGTGGGGCGTTCCGCGCGCTGAAGCGCGCGGCGTGATCGGCGCAATAACTTGCGCATGTGCGCTCGCCTGCTACATGGTTTCAGGTGACGCCGCGATTCCACTCCCCCGAGGTCGAGCGCGCCGCCCACGGCCTGCGCGTCCGGGGGCATGGGCTCTACCTCGATGCGCGCGGCCGGCCGCCGATGGGTTTTCTTGCCCACGCACGCGGCGCGCCTTCCATCCTGCCGGAGCGGATGATCGCGAGCGGCCCCACCATCCAGCTCCTGACGGCCGCCCTGCCGCGCGCCCTGCGGCGCACCGCGGCGCTGCCGGCGGCCTGGGGCCAGACCTTCGCGCTCGGCTCGCTGCGGCTCACCCTGCATCCGGCGGGGCACGTGCTTGGCAGCGCGCAGGTCCGCTGCCAGGCGGACGGGCTCGATCTGGTCTACGCCGGCGACCTCGGCGGCAGCGGAGCGCGCGCGTCGCTCACCGCCGAGCCGCAGGTGCCGCTGACCTGCGAGACCCTTGCCCTGCGCGCCGTCTACGGCCACCCCCGCTACGTCTTTCCGCCGCGCGAGCAGTTGCTCGAGAAAGTGAGCGGATTCGTGGAGAAGACGCTCGAGCAGGGCAAGACGCCCGTGCTGGTGGCGGCCGCCCTCGGCGTTGCCCAGGACCTCGTCCGCTACCTCGGGGCACGCCGCACGCTGCGGCTGCATCCGACGGCCTTTCGCGCCTGCGAGGTCTATCTCGCGCAGGGCGTTTCCCTGCGGGGGTTCGTGCCGCTCGACGGGGACGGCGACGTGGTGGTGGTGCCGCCCACGGTGCGCCTGCCCCGGCTGGGCCTGGGCGAGCATCGCGTCTGCGCGCTCTCAGGCAGGGCCCTCGACGGCATCGCCTTCGCCGACGAGGCGCTGCCTCTCGCGGACCACGCGGGCTTCGACGACCTGGTGGGCGCGGCGGTCCGCTCGCAGGCGCGCAGGGTCTACACCATCGACGGGCATGCGGAGGAGCTGGCACAGGAGCTGCGGCGCCGCGGCATGGACGCGACCGCCATCCGCGAGCAGCGCCAGCTCGCCCTGCCGGGGTTCTGACCAGGGCACGGCCCGGACTCGGGCCGGCCAGGCCAGGCATCTGGCCTCGGTTGACTCCACCCCGCGTCTTCTGGCTGCCTCTTCGGCCTCGGAGGGACTCCATGCATCTTCGACACGCGCTCCTTGTGCCCGCCGCATTGCTCCTTGCCTGCCAGCACGCCGCGCCCGCCCCTGCCGCCGCGGCCGCCGCCGAGCCGAGCGGAATCGCCGCGTTCACTCGCGACGCGGCGCTCATCACCGCCAAGGTGTCGCCGAAGGGAACCTGGCTGGCCACGCTGTCGGAAGAGAGCGGGAAGCGCTCGCTCGCGTTCCTCAACCTCTCCACCCGGAAGATCTCCTACGTGCTCAGGCCCGAAGGCGAGTCGACCATCGGCCGCTTCTCATGGGCGAACGACGATCGGGTGGTCATCCAGATGGTCGACCAGGAAGGCTACCTGGCCGCGCCGGTCTCGCGGGGCGAGATCTACGCAGTCGATGCCACCGGCCGCAGCGGGCGCCTCATCTTCGGCTACCGGGCAGGCGGGCAGCAGGTGGGCTCGCACATCCGCAAGGCGGAGGCGGAACGGGCCTGGGGGTTCGTGATCGACACCTTGCGCAACGATCCGCGGCACGTGCTGATCGAGCAGACCTCGATGGCGGAAGCCAGGGGCGATCAGATCGCGGAGATCTACAAGCTCGACGTCTACAGCGGACTGAAGACGCGCGTCACCGCCAGCCCGATTCCCGAGGCCTCCTTCCTCACCGACGAGAACGGCGAGCTGCGCATCGCCGTGGGGCTCGGCACGGACGCAACGCCGCGGTACTTCTACTTCGAAGGGCCGGTGAAGGGCTGGCGCGAGCTCCGTTCCATCCGCGGCTTCACCAGCCGCAGCCGGCCCGTCGGCTTCGTCGCCAGCGACTCGGCCGTCTACGTGAGCGAGCCGGCCTCGGGCGGCTTCGCGCTGTACTCCGTCTCCATCGAGACGGGAGAGCGCAAGCTGGTGGCGCGGAACGGCTCGGTGCCGTTCTCCTCCCTGGTGCTGGACAGCGCCACCGGGCGCATCGTGGCGCTGGAGTACGAGCCCGATCTCCCCAACTACGAGTTCGTGGACGAGAAGCATCCCTTGAGCCGCATCCTCCGCGGACTGCTCGCGGCGCGCCCCAACGAGAACGTGGAGCTGGTGAACACCACCGAGGACGACCGCAAGGCGCTGGTCCGGCTCTACAGCGACCGCGACCCCGGCGAGTTCCTGCTGGTGGACGCTGCCACCCTCTCCGCGCAGTCGTTCGGGCAGGCCCGGCCCTGGGTCAAGCCCGAGGCGATGGCGGAGATGTCCGCCTTCCACATCGCGGCGAGCGACGGCTTTCGCATCCACGGCTACGTCACGCTGCCCACCGACAGGCAGCCCGGCGCGCCTCCGCCGCTGGTGGTGCTGCCCCATGGCGGCCCGCACTTCGTGCGCGACCGCTGGCACTTCGATCCCGAGGTGCAGATGCTCGCGCACCAGGGATTCGCCGTGCTGCAGGTCAACTACCGCGGCTCGGGCGGCTACGGCCTCGCCTACCAGGAGGCCGGCTATCGCAAGTGGGGCACCCGCGTGGTGGAGGACATCATCGACGCGACCCGGTTCGCCATCCGCAAGGGCTTCGCGGACGCGAGGCGGATCTGCATCTACGGTGCGAGCTTCGGCGGCTACGCGGCGATGCAGAGCGCCATCCTCGCTCCCGACCTCTTCCGCTGCGCCGTGGGCTACGCGGGAATCTACGATCTGGGCCTGCTCTCCAGGACCGGCGACATCTCCTGGGGACGGATCGGCCGCGGCTACGTGCGTGCGGCGGTCGGCGACGACGATCGGATGCTGGCGGACGAATCGCCCGTCCGCCATGTCGACCGCCTCGCCGCGCGCGTTTTCCTCATCCATGGAAAGCAGGACGAGCGCGCCCCCATCGAGCACGCGGAGCGGCTGCGGGACGCCCTGACGGCCCGGGGAAGGCCGCCGGAGTGGCTGGTCGAGCCGAAGGAGGGTCACGGCTTCTTCGACGAGGACGCCCGCGAGCGCATGTATGCGCGGATGATCGGGTTCCTCAAGGAGAACACGCGCGCGGAAGCCGTCGCGGCCTCGCCGCTGCCTGCCGCCGGCAGCGCGAAGTGATCTGCGCGCCGCCTTGACAGGGGGGTGAAAGACGGACGAAATCGCGGCGCGATCCGCTCCGCAGCTGCACGTCTGGAGGCAAGATCCTGGTCCGCCGCGCAATCCCGCTCGCGCTCGCGACGCTTGCGCTCTCCTGCGAGCCGGCGGTCCCCTTCGACGCAGGCAGCAATCCGCTCGCGGTCGACTACGCCGCCTTCGACCCCATCGGGAGCCCGCCTTCGATCCCGCTGCCCAACGACCTTGCCCTCCTGGACAGCGCCATCAGCACGCAAAGTCCCGCGGAGGCGGCGCTCCTCGACGAGTGGCAGGCGGCTGGATTCCCCAACGACCAGGAAGTGCCCATCACCATCGACTTCGTGCGCGAAACGCTCGATGCGGCGACGGGCAAGCCGTCGCGGAGCGCGCCGCAACTCGACACCGGCTCCATCAATCCCTCCACGCTGCTCCTGCTCTCGCTCGGTAGCTCGGGCTCGGGTCCGGTGGCGTACGATCCGCCCGCGCCCTCCGACTATGCGGTCAACGGCGACCACGGCACCTTGACGCTGCACAAGTCGAAGGATGCGAGCGGGTCGCGCCGCTGGCCGGCGGGGACCGAGATGGTGGTCGCTGTGCGCGGCGGGCCCGAGGGCGTCAAGGTCGACTCCGGCGCGCCCGGCGGGCTGCAGCCTCAGCCGGCGATGTTCCTGCTGCTCCAGGACAAGGATCTGACGTTGCCGGAGAACAGCGGCCTGCTTCCCGGGAGCACGCGCAGCGAAAAGGCCGCCGCCGCCGCGCAGCTCGAGTCCATCCGCAAGACCTGGCTCGCGCCCTTCGCCGCCATCGACGCGGCCGGCGCCTTCAACCACCGCGAGATCGCGACCATGGCCACGTTCCGGGTGGCGAGCTCCGCGCGCAGGACCCACGTGGAGACCGACCCCGGCTCGGGGAGGATGCCGCTGCCCAGCGACTTCCTGCTCGGCCCGGACGGGCATCTCCTGCCGGAGCTGGCGGGTCCTTCGGGCCCCTTCCGCGACCTCGGCAGGGGCCTCGCGACGCTCGACGGATTCAGCACCACCGCGATGATCCTGATGCAGACCTCCGCGCCCATCGACGCGTCCACCGTGGATCGGAACTCGGTCTTCCTCTACGAGATCGGCAACGGCGCGCATTCGCCGCGGCTGGCCTCGCGCCTGGGCGAGCTCCGCGAGGCGGGAAAGGCGCCGCGCTTCGTGGCCGAGCCGGAGCAGATCACGCACCCCGTCAACGGGGTGCCGGCGTCGACGGTCATCGGCCTGCAGCCCGCGGTGCCGGTGCAGTTGCCGGGCGCGGTGGCCGTGGTGCCTCCGCTCAGCGAGGACACCACCTACGTGGTGCTGGTGAGCAACGGGGTCAAGGACCTCAACGGCGACAAACTGGTGCGCAGCACGCTGGGCCAGGTCCTCCTGCTCGACCCGTCGATCAGCGTGTTCGCCAACGGCAGGTCGCAGGTCTCGGGCGTGAGCGACGCGCAGGCGGCCGGAATGGCCCAGATGCGGCAGGCGGTCAACCTGGCGGTGGCCTCGCTCCTGGCGGAGAAGAACGCGACCGGCATGCACCGCGACGACATCGTCATGGCCTATACGTTCAGGACGCAGACGATGAAGGCCACCGCCACCGACCTTGCCGCGCTGCCCTACCAGGCCCCGGCCGCGACGCTCGCCGACAGCGGCAGGAAGACCTTCTGCGGCCAGGGCGCGCCGGCCTGCGGGGGCACGGTCGCCGATGTGCTTTCGGCATACGGCCTCGGCGGCGCTCCCTCCAGCAACATCTTCGCGGTCGTCGACACGAGCATCGGCACCTTCGACAAGCTGACCTGCCCCCCGGGAGCGGGCGGGTGCGTCGACACCGGCGCATTCACGCCGCCGGCGGTGCCTCCCGCTCCGGAATCGATCCGCATGCTGGTCTCGCTTCCCGCCCCGCCTTACGCCGGGTGCACGCCCGGAACCACCGCGCCGGTCTGCACGGTGCCGCTGGCGATCTTCCGGCACGGCTTCGGAAGCTGGCGCGGATCGATGCTCGCCATCGCCGACGACCTCAACGCGCACGGCATCGCGGTTGCCGCCATCGACGCCGCCAAGCACGGCGACCGCAGTTTCTGCAGCGCGGACGCGCAGTGCGCAGGGCGGTGCGTTCCGGTGCCGGGACTCGCGAACGAGGGCGACGCCACGCCTCCGGGCAGGTGCGACCCCGATTTCCTGCGCCAGGGCGGAGCGCCGTCGGGAAACCCCGCGGCCTCCGGCAATTTCCTCATCAGCGGCAATCTCTTCCGCACCCGCGACACGCTCCGCCAGGACATCATCGACGAGTCGCAGTTGATCCGCGTCCTCTCGCCGAACCCGCGCTGCAGCACCGGCGCCCCGCCCGCCGACCTCGCCAACACCTGCGCGAACCAGGTCGTGTCGCAGGCGTTCGGCGTGCAGTTCGACCCGGCGCGGATCTGGTTCGTGGGCCAGTCGCTCGGCGCCATCTCGGGGACCGTGGACGTGGCGGCGAACCCGCGGATCGCGAAGGCGGCGCTGAACGTGGGCGGGTCCACCATCGCCGACGTCTTCACCCAGTCGCCCTCGTTCCAGCAGCAGCTGGGGACGCTGCTTGCGAGCCTCGGGATCGCGCCGGGCTCGGCGGACTTCCTCCAGTTCGTGCAGGTGGCGAAGTGGGTGCTGGATCCGGCCGATCCGGAGAACTTCGCGCAGAACCTGTCGCTGCAGACGCTGCCCAGCATCCTCTCCGGCGGCGCCGCTCCTCCGCCGCGCTCCCTGCTCGGCCAGATGGCGCTCTGCGACGGGGTGGTTCCGAATGCGTCCAGCCTGAACCTCTACGGCGTGGCCGGACTGCCGGCCGCAGGCGCGGCCAACTCGCCCGCCGCCTCATTCACCACCTTCGCCGCAGGCGCGGGGAGCGCATGCCCGGGCGACGCGGTGGACCATTCGTTCCTGCTCACCTCGAAGGTCGCGCAGGACGACCTCGCCGCCTTCCTCTTCGCGGGTACGCCGCCGCCTCGGCAGCGCTCGCCTTGAGAGCGCCCCTGCGAAACCTGGCCGCGGCCGTTGCAGCCGGGCTGCTGCCTGCCGCGGCGCACGCGGGCGGATACATCGTGCCCAACGTCGATGCGCGCGACCTTGCCCTCGCCGGGTCGGCGGTTGCCGCCCAGGACAGCGCCGCCGCCACCTACGCCAACCCGGCCGCCCTTGCCAGGCTCGAGGGGCTGAATCTCTCCCTCGGCCTCGGCCTGATCGATTTCCGCAGCACCTGGATCGACAGCGCCAACGTCTTCAACGCGAGCCCGGTGACGATGGTTTCGAAGGCCGCGTTTCCGCCCGCGCTCTACGCCGCCTACGGGCTCGCGCTCCCCCGCCAGATGAGGCTCGGCGTGGGCGCCGGACTGACCATTCCGGGAGGCGGGTACATCTTCTGGCCCGGCGACTGGGCGGGCCGCAACGAGGTGATCACCGTCGACCGCAAGGTGTACGGCGGCTACCTGACCGCGGGCCTCCAGCTCTTCCAGCGGCTCCGCCTCGGCGGCGGGCTCGTCTACTACCGGACCACCGAGCACCTGGTCCAGGGCGTCAACTTCCTCTCACAGGAGGGCGAGATCGAGCTCGGCACCTCGGGCGCCGCCTTCAGCTTCGACGCCTCCGCCGAGGGGACGCCGTTCGCGTCGGTGCCGCTGACGCTCTCGGTGGACTACAAGCACCAGGGCGTCCAGCACCTTTCCGGCCATGCGCACGGAGTCGACGTGCCCTTGCCGCTGCGGCCCTCGCTGCTCGACCAGCAGGTCACGCACACGCTCACCTACCCGAACCAGCTCAACGTCGGCGCGTCGTACCGGGCGCCGGTGATCCCGCTGCTCGTCACCGCCGGCTTCACCTGGGAGCGCTTCCATGTCTACGAGCAGGACGCGTTCGTGGGCGACCGCGGCGTCAGCGTGGTGGTTCCGCGCGAGTACCGCAACGGCTACACCTTCCGGCTCGGCGGCGAGGTGCAGGCCCTGCCCAGGCTCAAGGTGCGGGCCGGCGTGCTGCGCGACGTCTCTCCCTCGCGCACCGATACCCTCAATCCTTCCCTGCCCGACTCGAGCGCCATCGCGGTCTCGCTCGGCATCGGGTACCGCGTGCTGCCCGACCTGGAAATCGACGCGGCATACTTCCACGCCTTCTACGATTCGATCACCGCCACCGGCCTCGAAGCGTTCCCCGGCACGTACCAGACGCGGGCCAACATCTACGCGCTCAACCTGGCGTGGAAGCTGCCGCAGCGGCAGCAGTGAAACGCTCGCCGCTCTGGGCCGCGCGCCCCTCGCGGACCAGCTTGTGCAGGTGCGCGAGCAGGCTGCGCTCCGCGAGCGGGTAGAGGTCCGGGTTCACGTCGGGATAGGCCGGCGGCACAAGCTCTGCGGGCGTGCTCGGACGGCGGGCCCGCTGCAGCGCGCCCAGCACCAGCGCCTCTCGCTGCAGCCGGTGCGCGCGATACTCCTGCAGCTTGGCCACTCCGCCCGGCACCACCGGGCCGTGCGCCGGATAGATGCAGCCGGGCTTCTCCCCGAGGAGCCGCTCGAGCGAATCCAGGTAGTCCTTCATGTCGCCCTCGGGAGGGTCGACGATGACGGTCCCCACTCCTGCTACGAGATCGCCCGCCACCACCGCGCCGCTGCCCTCCTCGATCAGGCAGAGGTGCCCGCGGGTGTGGCCGGGCAGGTGCAGCGCGCGCCAGCCGCGGGGGCCGACCTCGAAGCGGTCGCCGTCCTCGACGATGCGATCGACCGGGAAGTCCACGCGCCCGGCGGTCTCGCGGGTCGCCGCGATGGGCAGTCCCAGCACGGTGGCCCCGCCGGTGTGGTCCAGGTGATGGTGCGTGAGCAGCACGCCCACCGCCAGGCGCCCCTCCTCCGCGAGCTTGTCGAGCGTCTCGCGCAGGACGGCCTGCTCCTCCGGCCAGGGCGACCCCGGGTCCACCACCCACAGCTCGTCGTCGCCGAGCAGAAGACAGTTGGTGTGCGTCGCCGGCGGCAGCGTGGGCGCGCGCAGCGGCACCACCAGAAGCCCGCGCTGGAACTCGATCCGCTCCACCACGTTCTCGTGGATGGGCAATTTCCAGGGCGCTTTCTCCGGCGCCGTCAAGAGCGGCAGCGCGTCGCGCGGGTGTCCGTTCGCCCAGGCCAGCGACTTGAGCGTATGCCAGGCGGGCGGATGGAGGAGGGCGGTGCCCTCTTCCCAGCGCCGCAGCGCCTGCGCCGGCTGGATCCACTCCCCGTCCACCAGCTCGCCCGGCCAGATCTCCGCCACCTCTCCAGGCGGCAGCTCGAGCAGGTAGAAGCGCGCATCGAAGCGGATGGGGAGCGCGGGAGGCGTGACCCAGCGGCCGGCGGGCGAGAACCAGCGCGCATCCAGCCGCAGCCCGTGGCGGGCGAGGAAGTCGCCGAACGACGCCGCCTTCTCTCCCGGTCCGGGCCGCCGCAGGAGCGCCTCGCGCATCTCCCTGCGCTCGGCGAGCGGGACGTTGCGCGCGCCGGGGACCGCCAGCACGCCCGTCTCCTCGAACAGCTCGCGCGCCGCCGCCACCACGCACGGCGCCTCCGCCGCGCCGAGGGCCTCGCCGCCGTCGAGCGGAACCCCGGCGTCGGCCACGTCCACCCGCCCGCCCGGAAATGCGTAGAACCCGCCGGCGAAGCGAAGCTGCTCGCCCCGGCGGACCCAGAGGACCTCACCGCCCTCGCGGACCAGCACCACGGCTGCGGCCGGACGTACGCTCGTCAAGTCGTCCCTCTCTCTTGCGCGAAACTGCATGATCCCTTACACCCGCCCCGATGTTCTACCTCGCGCCGCATCCGAAGCTCGACCGGCCCCGCCGCGGCAGCCCGGTGATGTTCACCATTCCCTGGGTGGACAAGTACTTCTCGCGGGTGCGGCCCTGGCACGTGGTCACCATCTGGGGACCCTTCACGCTCTACATGCTCTGGCGCGCAGGGCAGTCGATGGGCGCAGGCGCCATCGCCGCGTGGGCGGCGCTGGGGGCGTTCTCCTGGACGCTGCTCGAGTACCTGCTGCACCGCTGGGTGTTCCACTTCCGGCCCGACCCGCGCTCCGAGCTGCAGCGCGACGCGTCCTGGCTCATCCACGGCATCCACCACGACTACCCCTGGGACCGCGACCGGCTGGTGATGCCGCCCACCGTCACCGCCCTCATCGCCGTGGCGGTGTGGTTCGGGTTCCGCTGGCTGGGCGCGGTGGAGCACGCCTGGTTCGCGGGCCTGGTCGGCGGCTACGTCTGGTACGACCTGACCCATTACTACCTGCACCACGCCGCCCCCACCACCGCGGCGGGCAAGTGGCTGCGCCGCTACCATCTGGTGCACCACTTCCAGACGCCCGACGTGCGCTACGGCATCACCACTCCGCTCTGGGACTTCGTCTTCGGGACCTATCCGAAGGACCGTTACCAGCGGCTGCCCGACGACGAATCGCGCCTCGAAGCGGGCGCGTGAAGCCGCCGGTGCGCCGCCGCCGGAGAGCAGCTTCGCTGCCGCTCTCGTCCGGGATTCCGTCTTGACGATGCACATCCGCGATCCGATCCACGGCGCCATCGCCATCACGGCGGACGAGCGGGCGCTGGTGGACAGCCCGCAGTACCAGCGGCTGCGCAACGTGAAGCAGCTGGGGTTCGCCGATCTGGCCTTTCCCGGCGCCACCCACACCCGCTACGCGCACGGCCTCGGCGCCATGTCCATGGCCACCGAGGTGTTCGACGCGCTGGCGCCGCAGCTCGAGCTGGATCTGGACGATCGCGAGCGCTTCCGCCAGACGCTGCGGCTGGCGGTGCTCTTCCACGACCTCGGGCACCCGCCGCTCTCGCACGCGACCGAGGGGATCATGCCCCGCTTCGCGGACCTCCGCGTTCCTTCGTGGGTGCGCGAGCCCGCCGATCGCCGCGCCGACCACGAGGACTACACGCTCAAGCTGGTGCTCGACTCGGGCCTCTCGGCGGAGATCCGCCGCCGCTTCGGCCCGCGCGGCATCCAGCCCGAGCACGTGGCCGGCCTGATCAGCGGCAGGGCGCCGCCCGGACCGGACCCGTACCGCAGCCGCGGCCGGGACCTCTTGCCGGTGCTGCGCCAGGTGGTGTCGGGCGAGCTGGACGCGGACCGGATGGACTACCTGCAGCGCGACTCGTTCTTCACCGGCGTCAACTACGGGAAGTTCGACGCCGACTGGATCGTCCAGAACCTCGTGCCGGTGGAGCGCGAAGGGCGCGTCTACCTGGGCCTGCTCCACCGCGCGGTCTTCGCCTTCGAGGACTTCCTGCTCTCGCGCTACCACATGTTCCTCTCCGTGTACTTCCACTCCACCTCGGTGGGGTACGAGGTGATGCTGCAGCGCTGGAGCGGCAGCGGCGAGTACGCCCTGCCCGCGGAGGTGGACTCCTACGTCCTCCACGACGACGTGGCGCTGCTCTCCGCCCTGCGCGCCTCGCAGAATCCGTGGGCGCGCAGGCTGGTGCGGCGCCAGGGCTATCGGGTGCTGATGGAGAACGCGCCGGGAGAGGGAGCGCAGGAGCTGGAAGGGATGCACGCGCGGCTCGAGGAGGCGGGCATGGACTCCTTCGTCACCGTCAGCCGCGGCGTGCTCTCCCGCTACGGCAAGGACGCGACGCTCTGGGTGAAGACGCCGCGGGGCGAGGTGCCGATCGGCGAGTACACGCCGCTCTACGAACGGTACGCGGAGGCCGCCACCCTGGCGCGCCTCTACGTCGAGCCGGAGAGGTGGGACGAGGCCCGCCGCTTCCTGACAACGGCGTGATCCTGCGCACATGCGGGGGCTGCGCGCCGCGTGATAGTGTCGGCGGTCCGTGGCGAAGCTGCAGCAGAGAGTCGAAAAACTCGGCGGCATCCTCGACGTGGCCAAGGCGCTGGTCGCGGAGCGCGATCTCGATCGCCTGCTCAAGCTGATCGTCGACGCCGCGCAGCGGGTGGTGGAAGCCGACCGTTGCTCGCTCTTCCTCGTCGACCACGAGCGCGGCGAGCTCTGGACCAAGGTGGCGCAGGGTCTCGGGGTCAAGGAGATCCGCATCCCCATGAACCGCGGCATCGCCGGGGCGGTGGCCAGCACCGACAAGGTCATCAACATCCCCGACGCGTACAAGGACCCGCGCTTCAACAAGAACGTCGACAAGCAGACGGGATACCGCACCAACACCATCCTCTGCGTCCCCATGCGCTCGGTGGAGGGCGAGGTGGTGGGCGTCCTGCAGGCGCTCAACAAGCTCGACGACAACCCCTTCACCGCCGAGGACGAGGAGCTGCTCTCGGCGCTGGGCGGGCAGGCGGCGGCGGCGGTCAACAACGCGCTCCTCCACAACGAGATCGAGCAGCTCTTCGAGGGCTTCGTGCGCGCGAGCGTGGTGGCGATCGAGTCGCGCGATCCCACCACCGCCGGCCACTCCGGCAGGGTGGCGAGCCTCTCGGTGGGCCTGGGAGACATGCTCCCGCGCGCCGGATCGGCGGCGGGCCGCTGGAAGGGCTCGGCGCTGTCGGCGCAGGAGCGGCAGGAGCTGCGCTACGCGGCGCTCCTGCACGACTTCGGCAAGGTGGGCGTCCGCGAGAACGTGCTGGTCAAGGCCAACAAGCTGGAGCCGCTGGAGCTGGAGAACCTGCGCGGCCGCTTCGAGACCATCTTCGTGCAGGAGGAGCTGCAGGCAGAGCGGCAGAAGGTGGACCTGCTCCTGCACCGCCCCGACGTGGCCCGCGTGCGCATCGCCGAGATCGACCGCAAGCTGGAGGCCCGCAGGCGCGAGCTGACCGCCATGTTCGAGTTCGTCGTCTCCTGCAACCGCCCCACCATCCTGCCCGAGGGGACCTTCGACCGGCTGCACGAGATCGCCAGGGCCAGCTTCGTGGGCCCCTTCAGCGCGGAGAAGCGGCCGTACTTGATCGAGAACGAGGTGATGAAGCTCTCCATCCGCAAGGGCTCGCTCACCGAGGACGAGCGGCGCGAGATCGAGTCGCACGTCACGCACACCTACCGCTTCCTCTCGCAGATTCCCTGGACCCGCACCCTCAAGCGGGTACCGGACATCGCCTACGGCCACCACGAGAAGCTGACCGGACGCGGGTATCCGCGCTCGCTCAAGGAGACGCAGATCGCGCTCCCCACGCGGATGATGACCATCAGCGACATCTACGACGCGCTGACCGCCTCCGACCGCCCCTACAAGCGGGCGGTGCCCAAGGAGAAGGCGTACGACATCCTTCTCGACGAGGCGAAGCGCGGCGAGGTCGACTCCGACCTGCTGCGCGTCTTCATCGAAGCCGACATCCCCGCCAAGGCGCCGCAGGAGCCCTAGGAGCGACGCCCCGAGGTCCCGGGGCGCGCGTCAGCGCGAGGCCTGCTTGCGGGCGGATTCGAATTCGTCGCCCGGCGTCCAGGTGGGCAGCCGCGGGGCGTTGGCGATGCGCAGCCCGACCGCGAGCTGGAGCTGGGCGTCCTGCACGTCGCCCGAGAGGTCCCAGTCGCCGTGGTACTCGTCGGAGGGCTGGTGGTAGTGATGGCGCTCGTAATCCAGCGCCTGCTCGTCGCCCCAGCCCTTCGGCCTTCCTGCGTACGCAGGTCCGCCTTTGACCGCCACCGGCGGGACGCCCACGTGGGCCATCGAGAACATGTCCGAGCGGTAGAACGAGCCGCGGTCGGGATGCGGATCGCCGTGCACCGTGCGCCCCTGCTCCGCCGCCACCTTGCGGACGATCGCGTCGGCGCTGGACTTGCCAAGCCCCAGCACGCCCAGATCGGTGGTCCTGCCCCACTTGTTGACGCTGTCGAGGTTGATGTCGGCGGCGATGCGGCTCGCGGCGATGGGCGGGTGCTGCGCCAGCCACTTGGAACCGAGCAGGCCCTGCTCCTCGGCGGTGACGAAGGCGACGATGATCGATCGCTTCGGCCGCGCGAAGGTGGCCGCCTGCGCGATGGCCAGCACCGTGGCGCAGCCGGAGGCGTTGTCGAGCGCGCCGTTGTAGATGCCGTCGGTGGTGCCGGGCGCGGGCGACGCCTTGCCCAGGTGATCGTGGTGGGCGGTGTAGAGCACCGCTTCCTGCGCGAGCGCCTTGTCGGTGCCGGGCAGGATGCCGATCACGTTCGCGCTGTTGATGTTGCGGCGCTCGATGGGCATGTCGAGGGCCAGGGTCGTGCCCATCGGCCGGGGCTTGAAGTCCTTCGACTCCGCCGACTTGCGCAGCGCATCCAGGTCGCCTCCGCCGAGCTGCGCCAGCCTGACCGCGGCGTCGTTCGTGATCCAGCCCTGGAACTGCATGGTGCGCGGCTCGGCGTCGCTAGGGGGGAGGTCCTGGTGCGTGCCGGTGGCGGAGTTGGCCAGCACCTGCCAGGGATAGCCGGCGCTCGGGGTGGTGTGGATGACCAGCGCGCCGGCGGCGCCGTGCCTCGCGGCGTTGATGTACTTGTAGTCCCAGCGCCCGTACCAGAGGCGCACGCCTTCGCCCTTGAACGGCGGGTTGAAGTTCATCAGCACCACCACCTTGCCCTTCACGTCCACATCCTTGTAGTCGTCCCAGCCGTACTCCGGCGCGGTGATGCCGTACCCGGCGAAGACCAGCGGCGCGTCCTTGAGCACGGCGCGATCGATGTGGGCGTTGGGCTCGATGACCAGGTCGGCGTTGGAGCCTCCGCCGGTGTGCAGGGTCAGCGTCTTGCCCGCGGCGGAGAAGGTCACGTCCTTCGGCACCTCGGCGTGCAGCTCCACCAGCGGGACCGCCTGCAGGAAGGTGCCGTTGTCGCCTGCCGGCTTGTACCCGTAGGCCTCGAGCTGCGAGGCCAGGTACTTGATGGCCAGCTCGTCGCCGGGCTGGCCCGGCTTGCGGCCTTCGAGCTGGTCGTCGGAGAGGAAGCGGATGTGGGCGGAGATCTGCGCCGCGGTGATGTGGCTCTGGGCCACGCGCTCCGGAGAGGCCGCCGCGGCTGCGATGAGGGCGAGGGTCAGGATCATGGCTGGGTCTGCTACCCCGGCTCGGGCCCGGTTGCAACGGGCCGCGCGTCGTCCTCGATCCAGCCGCTGAAGGATCCGACGTAGAGCCGGGCCGGTTTGCCGCCCGCAAGCTCGATGGCGAGCGCGTCGTGGCAGGCGGTCACGCCGCTGCCGCACGAGACGATCACCTCCGGGCCGAAGCGCCGGTAGATCGCCGCCAGCTCCTGGGGGGGCCGGAAGCGCTGCGCCGGCGTGAGATTGGAGGACCAGGGCGCGTTGAGGGCGCCGGGGATGTGGCCGGCTTTCCGGTCGAGGGGCTCCACCTCGCCGCGGTACCGCTCGGGAGCGCGGGCATCGAGGACCACGGTCCGTCGCGACTCGACCTCCTCGACTTCCGCGAGCCGCGAGCGGTCGAGGCGCAGCCTGCGCAGCGGCGCGGCGGCAACCGGCGGCGTTTCCTTGCTCAGCGGAAGGCCCGCGTCGGTCCAGGCGCGAATCCCCCCGTCGAGCACCGAGGCGCGCTCGTGGCCGAAGGCGCGGAGCATGAACCAGAGCCGCGCCGCCACCGACGAGTGCCCCTCGTCGTAGACCACCACGTGGGTGTCGGCGGCGATGCCCAGCCGCGAGAGCACCTGCGCGAACTGATCCGCCGGGGGAAAGGGATGCCGGCCCGGACCGCCCGGCGACGAAAGGTCGCGATCCAGATCGACGAAGACCGCTCCGGGCAGGTGGCCCTCCTCGTACTTGCGCAGCCCTGCGGGCGGGGCCGGGTGGGGGCCGCTGGCGGGCGCCCTGGACGGCGACCAGCGCAGATCGACGAGGCGTGCGTCGGGGTGGGATTGCACCCACCCGGGGTCCACGATGAGGGGGATGTCCGACATGCGTATCATATTGCACCGTGCCGGGCCTGCAGGCGATGACTGTCCTGGGGACCTCGGCAGTAAAATTCCAGGCGGGGAACGGAGCGGAGCGGAAATGTCGGAAGTCGAACGCCTCCTCGTGGTCGACGACGAGGCGCCCATCCTGCACGCGCTGCAGCGCACCTTCGAGGCCGCGGGCTACGAGGTCTGCGCCTGCGCCGACCCCGCCGAGGCCCTCGACCGCCTGCGCGAGAAGCCGTACCAGGTGCTCTCCGCGGACTACATGATGCCGGGCATGACCGGCGCCGAGTTCCTGGCGCAGGCCCGCGTGCTGCAGCCGGAGACCATCCGCATCCTCCTCACCGCGGCGCACGACTTCTCCGCCGCGGTGGACGCCATCAACAACGGCGAGATCTTCCGCATCCTGGCCAAGCCGTGGAACCGGGTGGAGCTGCTCGGCACCGTCCGCCAGGCCTTCGATACCTACGCGCTGCGCGAGAAGAACCGCCAGCTCACCGCCATCATCCAGTCGCAGAACGCCGAGCTGGCGTCGCTGAACAAGGGACTCGAGCGCCTGGTCGATCAGCGCACCACCAACCTGCTCGACGGCATGGTGGCGGTGCTCGACTACCGCGACACCGAGACGCAGTGGCACTCGCGGCGCGTCTCGCGCTTCACCCGCCGCATCGCCGAGCAGCTCGGCATCCACGACGCGCACGAGCTGCGCACCATCGAGATGGGCGCGCTGCTGCACGACATCGGGAAGATCGGCGTCCGCGACGCCGTGCTGCTCAAGCCCGGCCCGCTCGACCAGGACGAATGGGTCGAGATGCGCGAGCACCCGCGCCTGGGCTGGGCGCTCCTGCAGCGCATCGAGTTCCTCCGCGACGCCAGCGTCATCGTCCTCCAGCACCAGGAGCGCTACGACGGCCGCGGCTATCCTTCCGGGCTGCGCGGCGAGCAGATCGTCATCGGCGCGCGCCTCTTCGCGGTGGCGGACACCTACGACGCCATCACCTCCGACCGGCCCTACCGCAAGGCGCAGCCGCACGCCGCCGCCATCGCCGAGATGCAGCGCGTCGCGGGCACGCAGCTCGATCCTGCCGGCGTGGCGGCGTTCTGCGCGCTGCCCGAAGACGAGTGGATCGGCATCCGCAAGGACGTGGAGAAGATCTCGCTCCTGGAGCAGGAGTGGGGCTGGACGCCGCCCAAGCGCGTCTTCGACCAGATCTTCGAGGCCGCCTCGCGGCAGAAGCAGTCCACCTCGCAGCCGCCCGCGGCCGCAGCCTCAGGGAGCAAGTAGGAAGAAGGCCTTGAGGTACTCGGTTTCGGGCACGCCGACGAGCGGCGGGTGGTCGCGTCCGGCGCCACGGCGCTCGAGGAGCTGCAGCGGACGCTTCGCCTCCTGCGCGGCCCACGCCACCACTTCCCCGAACAGCTCGCTGGTCACGCGGCCGGAGCAGGAACAGGTGACGAGCAGCCCGCCAGGCGCCAGCAGGCGCACCGCGCGGTAGTTGATCTCGCGGTAGGCGCGCAGCGCTCCCTCGAGGCCTTCCTTGCGCTTCGCGAACGCCGGCGGATCGAGCACGATGGTGTCGAACTTCCGCCCTTCCTGGTCGAGGGCGCGAAGGGCCTCCACCGCGTTCTGTGCGCGCGCCTCCACGTTTCCGAGGCCGTTCCTCTCCGCGTTCTTGCGGGTGCGCTGGACCGCGCCTGCGTCTTGGTCGATGGCGAGGACGTGCGCCGCCTTGCGCGCGAGCTGGAGCGCGAAGCCGCCGTGGTAGCAGAACGCGTCCAGCGCGAGGCCCCGGGCCAGCTCGCCCGCGCGCAGGTGGTTCTCCCGCTGGTCGAGGTAGCCGCCCGTCTTGTGATCGGCGAGCAGATCCACCTCCAGCGCCAGGGCGCCTTCGTGGTACTGGGCGCGGAACTCCGTTCCCAGGAGCGGCTCGGCCCTGCGCGGGAGCTGCTCGAAGTCGCGCGCGCTGCCGTCGTCGCGGGCCACCACGGCGCGGGCGCCGGTGACCTCCACCAGCATCCGCGCCAGTTGTTCGCGGCGCGCCTCGGCCCACTCCGAGAGGTGCTGCACCGCGGCGATACCGTCGTACATGTCGGCGAACCAGCCGGGCAAGAGATCGGCTTCCCCGTGGACCACCCGGAACGCGTCCGCCTGCGGAAACATGGCCTTGCGCCGCTCGAACGCGCGGCGCAGCCGCGTCGCCAGAAGCTCCTCGTCCAGCGGCGAGTCGGTCCGGGAGAGCACCCGCAGCGCGATGGGGCTCCTCACCGCCCAGAACCCGCGGGCGATGAAGTTGCCCCGGGCGTCGGCGATGCGGACCTCGCTGCCGGAGATCAGCCCGGAGGGCGCCTGCGTGATGTCGCCGCGGAAGATCCACGGGTGTCCCGCGCGCGCCCGCGCCGCTCCCTTCTGCGAGACGATGACGGTGGGTGCATGCATGGAAGGGTGCGCAGTGTCGCATGGGGCGCTGCCCCCATGCATGGGTTAATCTGACGCCATGACGCCAGACGAGGGCGCCCAGGCAAGGATCACTCCGATCGGCGCTGCGCTCACCGCGCAGGAGGCGCGCCGCATGGCCGCGGCGCTCGACGCCAACATCGGACGAGCGCTCAAGGGCAAGCGCGACATCGTGGAGCTTTCGCTGGCGGCGCTGGCGGCCGGAGGCCACCTGCTGCTCGAGGACGTCCCCGGCGTGGGCAAGACCACCCTGGCGCAGGCGCTCGCGCGCTCGCTCGACCTTTCCTTTGCCCGGGTGCAGTTCACCAGCGACCTCCTTCCCGGCGACATCACCGGCGTCTCCATCTACGATCAGGCGCGCACCGCCTTCGTCTTCAAGCCGGGGCCGCTCTTCGCGAACCTGGTCCTGGCCGACGAGATCAACCGCACCACGCCGCGCACGCAGAGCTGCCTGCTCGAGGCCATGGCGGAGGGCCAGGTCTCGGTCGACGGCACCGCCCGGCCCCTGCCCGGGCCGTTCATGGTGCTGGCCACGCAGAACCCGCATGAGCATGCCGGCACGTACCCGCTGCCGGAGTCGCAGCTCGACCGTTTCCTCCTCAGGGTCTCGGTCGGGTATCCGGCGCCGGAGGTGGAGCGCGAGTTGCTGCTCGGCGGCGGGACGCAGGGCGCGCTTTCCCACCTGCAGCCGGTGGCCTCGGCGCAGGACGTGCGGCGGCTGCAGGCGGCGGTGGGCCAGGTCACGGTCGCGGAGGAGATCGCCGACTACGTCCTCGCCATCGTGGCCGCGACCCGGAGCACCAAGCTCGTGTCCCTGGGCGCCTCTCCCCGCGGCGCCATCGCGCTGCTCGGCGTGGCCCGGGCCAGGGCCCTGTTGCGCGGGCGTACCTGGGTGGAGCCCGACGACGTGAAGGAGCTGTGCGTTCCGGTGCTCGCCCACCGGATCACGCTTCACGGGCGCGGGTCCGGGGCGGGCGAGCAGGAGCGGCTGGCCGCGGAGCGGGTGGTGCGCGATCTGGTCGAGCAGGTGCCGGTGCCGGAATGACCCCGCCCTGGAAGCGCAGGCTCACCTTCACGCGGCTGGGCCGCTGGTACATGGGGCTGACCGTCGGCATCGGGCTCGCCGCCATCAACACCGGCAACAACCTGCTCTTCCTCGTCCTCGGCCTCTTGCTCGCATCGATCGTGGTCTCGGGCATCCTCTCCGAGCAGTGCCTGCGCGGCATCCGCCTGGAGCGGCGGCTTCCCTCGGTGGTTTCGTGCGGGCAGCCGGCGCTGATCGGGCTTTTGGCCCACAACGACAAGCGGCGGGTGCCCTCGTTCTCGCTCACGCTGCGCGAGCGGGGCGGGGAGGTGGCCGGGCAAGGCTTTCTCGTGCTGCTGCCGGCGGGGCAGGCGGCGGAGGTGGCGTATCCGTTCGTCCCGGCGCGGCGCGGCGCGCACCGTTTCGAGCAGCTGGAGGTGGCGACGCGGGCGCCCTTCGGCCTCTTCGAGAAGTCGCGGCCCCTCGACGCGCAGGAGGAGCTGGTGGTGTTTCCCCGCGAGGTGGCTGCGCCGGACGTGCGGGCCCGGGCGCTCTCCCGCGAGGGAGAGCGGCCGGAGGAGCGCGCCGGGTTCGGCCTGGAGGTCCACTCGCTCCGCGACCACCGCGCCGGAGAGGACGCCCGCACCATCCACTGGCGTTCCAGCGCGCGGGCGGGAAAGCTGATCGGCGTGGACCGCGAGCAGGAGCGACGCAAGCGGATCTGCGTGGTGCTCGATCAGCGCGGGCTGCAGGGAGAGCCGCTCGAGCGCGCGGTGGAGAATGCGGCTGCGCTCGTCACCCGCGAGCTGGACGCCGGCGCCGAGGTCTCGCTCGCGGTCGCCGGACAGCAGCTGGCCGCGGGCAGCGGCGCTGCGCACCTGCACGACGCGCTGACGCTGCTGGCGCTGCTGCGCCCCGCCGCCGCGTGGGCTCCCGCGCCGCAGCCCGATTCCGAGGCCGCGCTGATCGAGGTGCGCCCGTGAAGCTGTTCGCCGGCCGCGGCCTCACGCTGCTGGAGTCGCAGCAGTGGGCCGGGACGCTCGCGGCCGTGTTCGCCTTCCTCGCCTGCGCCGTGTCGGGCGAGATGGGCGACGTGATGGTGGGCCTCTTCCCGGCGGCGCTGCTCGGGGCGTGGCTTGCCCGCGGGCGGCTCTACGGGCGCGCCGAGTGGCTGTGGACCGCGATCCTCGCCGGCGGGCTGGTCCTGCTCGGCTCCGCGGTGTTCAGCGGCCAGCTCGACATCGTGCTCGGCGCGGCGCGCTTCGCCGAGCTGCTGCTCATCCACCGGCTCTGGCACCGGCGCACGGAGCGCGACGAGCTGCTCCTGCTCCTGCTCTCGCTGCTCCTGGTCTGCGCGGGCGCGGCCCTGGCGGCCGAGCTCACCTTCGGGCTCGCGTTCATCGGCTATGCGGTGTCCGGCACCTGGGCGCTGGCGCTCACGCACCTGCGCTTCGAGATCGAGGGAGGGCACGGCAGGGAAGGCCCCGGCGCGCTGCTCGAGTCGCGCCGCATCGCCACTCCCGCGCTGCTCGGCGGCCTCGCCGGACTGGCGATGCTGGCGCTGGCCGGATCGGCGCTGGTGTTCTTCGCCCTGCCGCGGGTGACGCTGGGCGGGCTGCGCCGCGCGTCCCGGCCCTCGGTCATGGCCGGGCTCGGAGACCAGGTCGATCTGGCGCGCCACGGGACCATCGACGACGACCCCCGGGTGGTGCTGCGGGTGAAGCTCAGCCCTCCGCCCCGGGGCGACCCCTCGAACCTGGCGATGCACTGGCGCGCCCGGGCGCTGCCGCGTTGGACCGGCCGCGGGTGGCGCTCGGGCGATCTCGGCATCATGCCGGCCACGCGCCTGCCCTCGCGGCCGCGCAGCGGGCGGAAGCCGTCCATCCTCACGGTCGACTTCGAGGCGGTGGCGGGGTTCAGCGACGGCGTGGTGCTGACGCCCGAGGGCTGGCCGCTCAGCGTCGAGTTCCACCGGCCCATGTCGGCGCGAGGGATGCCGCAGCGGCTCTACCGCAACGCCGAGGGCGATCTCTTCTACCAGCCGGTGGACGTCGGAGACCTGCACTACGTGGTCACCGTCGACGCGGCGGAGCCCGACCTCGCCTCCCTGCGCGGCCGCGGGGCGAAGTACCCGTGGTGGGTGGGCCCGATGCTGGAGGTCCCCAAGGAGTTCAACCCCCGCATCCGGGCGCTGGCCGAGCGGCTGGGCGGGGGAAAGGATCCCGCCGACGCGGCGGAGGCGATCTCCCACTGGCTCTCCAGCTCGATGCGCTACACGCGCGAGCTTCCGGGAAACGTGCAGGACCCGATCAGCGATTTCCTCTTTCGCAGGCACGCCGGCCACTGCGAGCTGTTCTCCAGCACCATGGTGCTGATGCTTCGCTCGCTGGGAATCCCGGCGCGCAACGTGACCGGCTATTTCGGGGGCACGCGCACCGACGCCGGGTATTACGCCGTGCGCGCCGGCGACGCGCACAGCTGGGTAGAGGCGTACTTTCCCGAGGTGGGGTTCGCCCGTTTCGATCCCACGCCGCCCGCCGACCGCGGCAGCACGCAGGACGGAGCCTGGGCGCGGATGGTTCTCCTCTGGGACGCCGTGCAGCAGCGCTGGCGCGCCCTGGTCGTGGACTACGACCTCTTCACCCAGGCGCGCGCCATGCAGCGGACCCTGGAGGCGTTGAACACCGCGGGCCAGAGGCTCGCGGGCAAGGCCGGCCCGGCGCGGACGCTCCGCGGCATCCTCGTCGGAATGGGCGTCTTGCTGCTCGCGGCCGTCCTGGCCGTGCGCGCGCGGCGGAGGCGGTTCGGGTGGGGACGGCGGGGAGGCGTCTCCGGGCCGCCGCTGAGCGGCACGCAGCGGCGCGCGGTGCATCTCTGGCGCCGCGGGCGGGCGGCGCGGCGGCACGCCGGCGGGGAGGTCGGCCAGGGGACCACGCCGCAGGAGGCCGCGCGCGCCGCCCGGGTGCCCGCGGCGCAGGAGCTTGCCGACGCCTACGGCGCGGCCCGCTGGGGCGGCGCGCAGCTCTCCGCCGCGCAGGCGCGCGGCCTGCTGCGCGATCTATCGCGCGCGCTGCGGTCCTGAGGGATTGCTTTTCCGCTGCGCGCCCGGCAGATCTCCGCCATGCCCGAGCTGCCCGAAGTGGAGATCGCCTCGCGCCAGCTTCGCGCCTGGCTGGACGGCCACCGCATCGTCGCCGCGCGCGCTGCCAAGACCCGGGTGATTCGCGGACAGGCGCCGCAGCGGTTTGCCTCGCTGGCGGGGCGGCGCCTCCTGCGCATCGAGCGGCTGGGCAAGTACATGCTGCTCGAGTTCGACGGCGGCGAGGGGCTGGTGTCGCACCTGGGCATGACCGGGAAGTGGATCCGCCGTACCGGCGACGAGCCGGGCCCCTCGCACGTGCGCGCCTCCATTGCCCTCGACGACGGGCACGTCGTCGACTACCGCGACCCGCGGCTGTTCGGGCGGCTGATCCGCGGCAAGGCGGCGGAGTTGCGCGAGCTGCCGGCGCTGCGGGCGCTCGGGCCCGATCCGCTGGAGGGCATCGACCTGGATCGGCTGCACGCGGTCCTGCGGGCGACGAAGCGGTCGATGAAGGAGGCGCTGATGGATCAGCGCACCCTCGCCGGGCTGGGGAACATCCACGTCTCCGAGTCGCTCTTTCGCGCGCGCATCGATCCGCAGCGGCCCGGCCTGTCCATCGGCCGGGAGGAGGTGGACCGCCTCGCCGATTCCATCGTCGCATCGCTGCGCTCGACGCTGTCGGAAGAGGACAGCCCCGACCCCATCACCTACGTGGAGGAGGGAGGCGAGAACGTCTTCCTCGTCTACGACCGCGAGGGGCAGCCTTGCCCCAACTGCCGCACCGCCATCCGGCGCATCGTCCAGGGCGGCAGGAGCACCTTCTACTGCCCCTCCTGCCAGCCGTCCTGGCGCAAGCGCGCGATCCGGCGGACGGGGCCAACGCGCAGCCCTGCCCGCGCCAGCGTCGCGCCGGTGGCGGCGGGCCGCGCGGCGCCCGTGCGAAGGCTTCGCGTCGCCGGCGCCGGCCGTTCGCCTGCCCGCCCGCGGTAGGGGCGGCCGCGACCGCGCTTCCTGTTTGCCCTCCCTGCGGGCCATCCCCAACTTGACGGGGTGCAAACCGCGACCGATCGCGCCGTTTCCGGGGAAGAGGAGGAACGCGACGCCCATCGGCGGGCGCTGCGGATCCTGCAAGAGCGGGGATTCGAGCCCATGGTCGGCGGGGCGTACGCGCTCAAGACGCACACCGGCATCTGGCGGGACACCAAGGATCTGGATCTCTTCCTGCGCAAGGACCGCATCCGGGGTGCGCTGGCGGCGCTCAAGTCGGAAGGCTTCCGCACCGAGTTCACCGACCCGCTCTGGATCGCGAAGGCCTTTCACGGTCCCTACTTCATCGATCTCATCTTCTCCTCCGGAAACGGCATCGCCACCGTGGACGAGCACTGGCGCCGCCGCGCGCCCACCTGCGAGGTGCTGGGCCTGCAAACCCTGGTCGTTCCGGCGGAGGAGATGATCTGGTCGAAGGCCTTCATCCAGGAGCGGGAGCGCTTCGACGGCGCCGACATCCATCACCTGCTCCGCTGCAAGGGGGCGCAGCTCGACTGGGAGCACCTGCTCGGCCGCTTCGGCGACAAGCACTGGGAGGTCCTGCTCGTCCACCTGATCACCTTCCGGTTCTCCTTTCCCAGCGACAAGGAGCAGGTGCCGGAGTGGGTGATGCGGGAGCTGATCGGACGCATGCAGGGCCGGGAGGCGGAGCCGGCCCCGTCCGAACGCGTCTGCCGGGGGACGCTGCTCTCGCGGCAGCAATACCTTCACGAAACCAACCGGGAGGGCTATCGCGACGCCCGCGAGCTCGAGACGCCAGACTGGACCGGCGACGGCGCCTACCCGGTGAAGTATCCGGACCGGTCCGGAGGCGAGGACGATGCGCATCGCCGCGGTGGGTGACCTGCACTGCCGCGCGGACACGCGCCGCAACATCGCGGTCGCGCTGCGGGGCGCGGATCAGGACGCCGAGCTCCTGCTCCTGGCCGGCGACCTCACCGACCATGGCACCCCCGACGAGGCCGGCTGGCTGGCCGAGGAGCTGGCGCAGGTGAAGGTGGAGAAGTGCGCGGTGCTCGGGAACCACGATTACGAATCGGGCCAGGAGGCCGCGGTCCGCAAGATCCTCTGCGACGCGGGCGTGCACGTCCTCGACGGCGAGCCCTGGGAGCTCAACGACCTGGGGGTCGCCGGCGTGAAAGGGTTCGCCGGAGGGTTCGACCAGTCGCAGCTTCAGCGCTTCGGCGAGGAGCCGCTCAAGGCCTTCGTGGACGTCTGCATCGCCGAGGAGCTGAAGCTGGAGAAGGCGCTCTTCCAGCTCCGCACGCGCAGCCGCATCGCGCTCCTGCACTATTCGCCCTGCCGCCAGACGCTGGAGGGCGAGCCGCTGGAGATCTTTCCCTTCCTGGGCGCGACCCGGCTCTCCGGACCCCTCGACCAGCTTCGCCCCGCCGTCGCCTTTCACGGGCATGCGCACCGCGGCACCCTGCGCGGCGTCACCCGGGGCGGCGTTCCGGTCTACAACGTCGCGCTCCCCGTGCTTCGCCGGCTGGAGAAGCCGCTCGGCTACTTGACCGTGGACGTCTGATCGGCCTGGGTCAGGGGGGCGCCTCCGGCTCCGGCGCGATGGTCCTGTACAGGTAGGTGAGCCGCAGCTCGCCCGCCGTGGCCCGCTTCAGCGCGTCCGGCCCGATGCGGATCATCTTCGAGGACGACGGCCGGAGCTGCGACGCCAGCCACTTCAGGGTCTGGCCGGCCCAGATGGAGAACATGGGCCGCTTGCGCGCCTTGTCGGCCGCGCGCCAGTACGTCACGTGCGCGTAGAGGCGCGCCGGTTCCAGCTCGCCGGGCCGCGCGTCCTTGCGCAGCAGGACCAGGCAGTCCGTCCGCTCCTCGTCGATCTGCGCCCATCCCCCAAACGGCCCCTCGGGCTGGACGTGCGTCACGATCTCCGCGCTGTGCTTGCGGTGGAACAGATAGGTGCGCCGCTCTCCGGACACCGATTCGCGCCGCTCGAGCGCCGAGGGGTCGTCGAGCAGGGCGCGCGCATCGCCGCGCAGGTAGCGGCCCTGGGACGTCACCAGGCCCGGCTCGCGCGCCGCGATCTGCGCCAGCAACTCCTCCACGTCGCGTTCGGTGAGGAAGGCCCAGAGTTGCCGCGCCGGCATCGGGCGCACCATGGCACAGAACGGGTCACTCGATGGCCACCGATCGCCGGAAGGCGCCCCGGCGGTCCGCGGCCTCCTGCGCGCGCGGCAGGCCGGGGGCCGCTCGCAAAAGATGGGATCCTCGGCGTCGAAGACCGGATCGCGAGGCTCGAACCGCGCGTCGATGTAGCGCAGCGGATCGGAGCGCGCGGGCAACATCTTCTCGTCGTGCATGGCTTCCCCTGTGGATCGCGGATGCGGCACATCGGCCGATTGCACTGGCCGTGCCGAGCTGCCTCCCAGCCAGCCGTCCCATCATCGGAGCCTCGAAACGGACCGCGGATTGTCCGGGGATGTCAGAATGGGACCGCGGCGGAGCCGGAGATCGAAAGGACCACGCGTGTCATTCCACCGATGGGTCGGCGCGGATCTGGAGTTGAGCATTCACGCGCAGCCGGGCGCGCGCAGGACGGAAGTACAGGGACTTCACGGGGACGCGATCAAGATCCGCATCTCCGCGCGCGCAGTCGAGGGTGCGGCGAACGAGGCGCTGCTCGAGTTCGTGGCCTCGGCATTGCAAGTGCCCCGCAGGCGATGCGTGCTCCTCAGCGGCGAGACCAGCCGGCACAAGCGGGTCCGGATCGAGGCGCCGGACCGGGAGCACGCGGAGCGGGTGCTCGCCGAGTGGGTTCAGACGAGTTCGTAGGCGCGGGCCAGCGTTGCGTCGAGCCGGGTCGGATCGCCGCCGCCGGCCTGCGCCATCTCCGGCTTGCCGCCGCCCTTGGAGCCCAGCGTCTTCGAAAGCTCCTTCACCAGATCCCCCGCCCGGTACTTCTTCGACAGATCGTTCGTCACCGCCACCAGGAGCGACGCCTTGCCGTCCTTCTCGCCGCCCAGCACCACGATGCCGCTCTTGAGCTGATCCCGCAGCTTGTCTGCCAGATCGCGCAGCGCTTCCGGGTCGCCGCCGTCGTGCCGCGCGGCGAGGATCTTCACGCCCTTCACCTCGCGCGCGCCCTGGACCAGTTCCCCCGACTTCGCGGCCGCCTGCTTGCGCTGGAGCTGCTCCAGCTCACGCTCGAGCTCCTTGATGCGGCTCGCGGCCTGCTCCGCGCGCAGGGCCACGTCCTTGGGCGCGGTCTTCAGCGCCGCCGCGGCCCGCGCGAGTTGCTGCTCCTCGCCCTGGACCAGCTCCAGGGCCTCCGGGCCCGTCACCGCCACGATGCGGCGCACGCCCGCGGCGATGGCGCCTTCGCTCACCACCTTGAAGAACCCGATGTCGCCCGAGCGCGAGACGTGGGTGCCGCCGCAGAGCTCGACGGAAGGCCCGATCTGCAGCACCCGCACCCTGGCGAGCTGCGTGTACTTGTCCCCGAAGAAGGCCATCGCTCCGGACTTCATCGCCGACTCCGGGTCCATCACCCGCGTCTGCGCCTCGTGGTTCTCATACACGAGCTGGTTCACCCGACGCTCGAGCTGGAGGCGCTGCTCGTCGGTGAGCGGCTGGTACGCCGTGTAGTCGAAGCGCAGGTAGTCGGGCGCCACCACCGATCCTGCCTGCTTCACACCCTCGCCCAGGATCTCGCGCAGCGCGCGGTGGAGCAGGTGCGTGGCGCTGTGGTTGCGGCGCAGCCCTGCGCGGCGCCCTGCATCGACCACCAGCTCCACCTTCTCGCCCGCCGAGAAGGTCCCCTCCAGCACCTTCGCCTTGTGGACGATGAGACCGTGCACCGGGCGCTGCGTGTCGAGGATCTGCGCGCGAGACGAGTTGCTGGTGACGAAGCCCGTGTCGCCGAGCTGGCCGCCCGACTCGCCGTAGAAAGGGGTCCGGTCGAAGGTCAGCTCGCCCTCCTCGCCCGCGGAGATCTTCTGCGCGCGGCGGCCGCCGACGAGGATGCCCTTGAGGGTGGCCTCGCCCGCGACCTCCTCGTAGCCGAGGAACTCGTTCTCGCCCACTTCGGCGGCGAGCGACTTGTGCGCGTCGGCAACCGCAGCCTCGCCCGACCCGGCGAACGACCCGCGCGCCCGCTGCTCGTCCATCAGCTTCTCGAAGGCGTCGACGTCCACCGTCGCGCCGCTCTCGGCGGCGATCACCTGCGTGAGATCGAGGGGAAAGCCGTAGGTGTCGTGGAGCTTGAAGGCCAGCTCGCCGGAGAGCTGCTTCGCGCGCGCGAGTTCCTCGGCGAGGATGGCATTGCCGCGGTCCAGCGTGCGCAGGAACAGCTCGGTCTCGTGCTGGACCGTCTCGAGGATGCGAGCGCGCGAGTCGGCCAGCTCCGGATAGGGCGCGCCCATCAGCTCGATGACCCGGCTGCAGACTTTCGCGTAGAGCGAAGGCTCGTCGGGAGCGAGGCGCTGGGCGTGGCGGACGGCGCGGCGCATGATGCGCCGGAGCACGTAGCCGCGGCCCTCGTTCGAGGGAAGCACGCCGTCGGCCAGCAGGAATGCGGCGGCGCGCGAATGGTCGGCGATCACCCGCATCGACGCCGACGGGCCGCGGGCGTCCACCGCCTCGGTGGCCGAGTAGGGCTTGCCGCTGATGCGCGCGGCGTCGTCGATCAGGGGGCGGAGCAGGTCGGTGTCGTAGTTGGAGGGAACGCCCTGCACGGCGGCGGTGACCCGCTCGAGGCCTGCGCCGGTGTCGATGGAGGGCCGCGGCAAGGGCTGCAGCGGCCCGTCCGGCTCCTTGCGCTCGAACTGCATGAAGACCAGGTTCCAGATCTCCATCCACGAGTCGCTGCCCAGCTGCTCGGCCTGGTCGAGCGCGAAAAAGCGGTGCGCGTGCTCGTCCACCTGCTCCTGCGTGCCTCCCGCGAGGCGGTAGAGGTGGATCTCGCTGCAGGGCCCGCAGGGACCGGTGGGACCCATCGCCCAGAAGTTGTCGCGTTCGCCCAGGCGGAAGATGCGCTCCTTGCGCACCCCGACGCCCTTCCAGAGCGCTTCCGCCTCGTCGTCGTCGCGGAACACCGTGACCGCGAGCTTCTCCACGGGGCGCGCCAGCGTGCGGATGACGAACTCCCACGCCCAGGCGATGGCGTCCTTCTTGAAGTAGTCGCCGAAGGAAAAGTTTCCCAGCATCTCGAAGAAGGTGTGGTGGCGCGCGGTGAAGCCCACGTTCTCGAGGTCGTTGTGCTTGCCGCCCGCGCGCACGCACTTCTGCGAGGAGGCGGCGCGCCTGTAGTCGCGGGTCTCGCGACCGGTGAACACGTCCTTGAACTGGTTCATGCCGGCGTTGGTGAAGAGCAGCGTCGGGTCGTTCTGGGGAACGAGCGAGGAGCTCTTCACTCGCCTGTGCCCCCGCTCCTCGAAGAAGCGGAGGAAGGCTTCGCGGATGTCTGCGGCACTGCGCGGCGTCGGCATGGGGGCGGGAAGATAAGAAAAGAGCGCCCCTTTGTCACTGCGCCCGGGCCGCCGACTTCACGGGCGGCGGAGGATGAGGGCGCGGAAGAGCTGGGCGAAGCCGGCGGGCGCGGTGGCGTCGGGCCAGCGCGGCGACCCGAGCGGCGGCAACTCCAGCCCGAGAAGGCGGGAGAGCAGGGGAAAGCGCTTGCGGACCTCCCACTCCGGCGCGGCAAACACCTCGCAGGAGGTGAGCCGCCGCAGCCGCCACAGGTCCGTGTAGCTCGCACAGCGCATGGAGAGGTCGGCGGCGATCAACTCGTGGAGCGGAAGCTCCTCCACCGCGAGACCGGCCGCCGCGGCGGCGGTCCGCAGCGCGCGGAAGTCGATCGACCACTCGATGTGCTCGCCCTGGCCGAGCGAGGCGAGCAGGTGAAGGGGGCCGGGCAGGAAATCGCCGCCGAACTCGGTGAGCACGGCGGCGCCGCCTGGTGCGAGGACGCGAGAGATCTCGCGCACGAGCTGGAGCGCACCGGCATTCTCGCCGTCCTCGACGGGGAGGTCGGCGATGACCTCGTTCGCGAGCAAGAGGCCGTCCAGGGACGCGGCGCGGATCGGGAGCGACACGGCGTCGGCCCGGAGCCCGGACCAGCGCGGATGGGCGCCGCACGGCAAGGACGGCTCGAGCAGGCGCCGCCGCTGGGCCGCGATCAGGGCGGGAGAGAGGTCGAGGGACGTCCAGCGGGCGCCGGTGAAGGGGCCGGCGTCGCCGCGGAGCGCGGCTTCGGCGATGTGGCCGGCGCCGCCGCCGATCTCGACCACGCCGCTGCGGCGGGGAAGGATGCCGCGGGCGGCGATTCCCTGGAGGAGCGCCTCCCCGTATCGGCGTCCGCCCAGGGCAGGATGGGGAAAGCGCAACAGGTGCGAGATGGTGCACTCCACCTCGTCGAAGCGGCGCCGCGCCGGCAGACGGTCGGAGCGGTGATGGGCGCGGGTCGGATCCTCCACCGAGGCTCAGCTCGCGAGGCCCCCGCGGCGCGGACCGTTCCGGGGAGCGAAGAGCAGGCGCACGGTCAGCGCATCCATCAGGCCGGAGATCTCGCGCAGGCCTTCGCTGAGCTGGGCCGGATCGGCCGCAACGTCGGAGAGACGGTCCAGCCAGACGGCCACGTGGCGGCGAGCGTCGGCGCCCACCGAGCGGATGTCGTCCGGCAGCTCGAGCTCCATGCGGGCCAGCGCCGCGTCCATCTCCCGCAGGCGCTCGAGGCACTTGCTCCGGGAGTCGTTTGCCATGCTTCACTTCTGACAGCCCCGGGCGGCGGGCGCAAGCGGGCGCCGCGGCTCCGGTCAGAACGTCAGGACGCCGAATCCCACGGCCGTGGCCCCGAAGGTGGCGAATCCGACGATCTGGTGCGCGAGCGCGAAGTCGCGCTGGGAGACGGACCCTTCCTTCCCCGCGGTGGCGACGCCGAGAACGATCTGCGCCACCATGCCCGCGGTGGCCACGCCCATGGCGATCTTGTGGAGCATGGCCGTGTCCAGGCGGGCCTTCTTTTCGATGGGGCTCGGCGCGAGGATGGCCAGCGCGCCGGTGGCGGCGAAGATGGCGGACGCCGCGAATGCGCTGCCCTTGTGCCACGCCGACCAGCGGCCGGTGTCCCCGCCGCCGCCGTACTTGTCGATGTAGTTCAGCTCGCCGAACACAACCGTGGCGCCGAGCGAGGCGAGGGTGAGCATGCCGCCGAGCTGGTGGAGCTGCAGCATCTGCCTGCGCCGGTGCAGCTGCCGATCCAGCTCCTGCTGGCGCGCTGCCGTGGCTGCGTCCGGAGCGGCCTCCGGCGGCAGGAGGTCGATGTCGCCGGGCTGCGCCGCAGGCGGCGGAGAAGGCTGCTCCCCAGAGGGAGGCGAGGGCTGCTGCGCCGCAGGCGCGGCCTGCAGCGCGAGCGAGAGCCCGAGGAGGGCGCCGATCATTTCGCCGCTCCGAACCGGAGATCGCCGGCGATGGTGGCGCGATCCTCGACCTTGACGAGGAGAAGCTGCGGGCGCTCCACCTTCAGCGCGTCGAGGCTGATGGGAAAGCTGAACGTGACCCGCACCCCGCCCTCCGTGGGCTCCAGCCGCACCGGCACGTCCTCGTTCTGCCTCTCCCCATTGAGCTCGACGACCGCGTGGAGGACGGCCTGCTGCGGCGCCCGCAGCGGCAGCGTGACGCCCGAGAGCGTGCCCTTCACCTCGGCGTACGGGTGCGCCGCCTCGTGGGTCACTTCCCGCATGTGCTCGTCGCGGTTGGAGTTGCCGCTGTCGAACGACGCCACCTTCGCGCGGACCTGCACCTTGACGGCGCCGTCGGGCTGGGCCAGCGCCCGCCCCTCGATCTCGTGGGTGGTGCCCTGCACCTCGTGCAGCTTGTGGACCACCGTATAGGTCAGGGTCCCTTCGCGCAGATCGAAGAGCTGGCCCGCGGAAGGAGCGCACAGGAGCAGGGCGAGCAGCGCGAGCATGGGTCCGTCTCCCTCACAGGCCGGGCGGCTTCCCGGGGCCGACCACGACTACAAGGCGGTGGACTCGCCCTTCCTTTCGGCTTCGCGCTGCGCTTTCAGCTTCTTCATCCGCCGCCGGATCAGCTCGCGCTTGAGCGCGCTCAGGTGGTCGACGAACAGCTTGCCCTGCAGGTGGTCCATCTCGTGCTGCACGCACACCGAGAGCAGCGAGCCGTTGGCTTCCTTCTGCTTCCGCCGCCCGTCCCGATCGGTGTACTCGACGACGATGTGCGCGAACCGCGTCACGTCTTCGTATTCGTCGGGGATGGAGAGGCAGCCTTCGCTGTAGGTGAACTCGCCCTCGCCCACCTTGAGCACCGGGTCGATGAGCCAGAAGAGGCCCTCGCCCTTCTTCTTCGGCTGCTCGCCCTCAGGCGCGCGCTGTTCCACGTCGATGGCGATGATGTGCTGGAGCACGCCGACCTGCGGCGCGGCGAGGCCCACGCCGTTGGCCTCGTACATGGTCTCCGCGAGATCGTCGCAGAGCTTGCGGATCTTCGCGTCGACGTCTCCCACCGGCCTGGCCTTCTGCTTGAGGCGGGGGTCGGGCCAGATCAGGATTTCACGTAGTGCCATGCTTGGTCGCTCCTCCAGAGTGCGGCCGTTCTCCAGATGGTCAGTATATCCATGAGGCGGGCGTTGCTGCCAGAATGGATTCCCCAGCAGTCGCTTCGATTCAGAGGAGGGCCACCGGATCCACGTCGAGGGCCAGCTCGACGCCCGGGACGGAATGGCGGGATTGCAGCGCGCGCCCGAGCCGCTGCAGCGGCCGGTGATCCCCCGCCCGCAGCAGGATCTGCCAGCGGTGCTTGCCGCGAATCCGGGCGAGCGGCGCCGGCGCGGGCCCGAGCACGTCCACCGCCTCCCCCCGCGCGAGCAGGCCCCTTGCGGTCGCGGCCAGCCGCTCGGCGGCGCCCCGCACGGCGGGTTCGGAGTTGCCCTGCAGGCGAACGGCGAGCAGCCGCGCGAAGGGGGGGAAGTGGAGCTCTTCGCGGCGCCGCATCTCGGCGGCGGCAAAGGTTGCGTGGTCGAGGCTGATGGCGTCCGGCCGGAAGGCCTGGACCAGCACGCGTCCGGGCGCGACTCCGCGTCCGGCGCGTCCTGCCACCTGGGTGAGGAGCTGGATGCAGCGTTCCGCCGCGCGGAAGTCCGGCAGGTGCATCGGGCCGTCCGCGTCGAGCACGCCCACCAGCGTCACGCCGGGGAAGTCGTGTCCCTTGGCGACCATCTGCGTGCCGACGAGCACGTCGAGCTCGCGCCGCGCGAAGCGGGCGAGGACGGTGGCCGCCTGTCCGGGCCCTCCCGCGGCGTCGCGGTCGAGGCGCGCCACCCGCGCCCCGGGAACCACCGCCTCGAGCTGTTCCTCGACCTTCTCGGTGCCCCCGCCGAAGGCGGTGAGCTTCCCGGCTCCGCAGGCGGCACACAGGGCGCGGGGCGCCTCGTCGTGCCCGCAGAGATGGCAGCGCAGCCGGTCGCGGCCGGCGCGGTGGAGCACCAGCGCGACCGAGCAGTTGGGGCATCCGACCGCCGAGCCGCAGGAGGCGCAGATCAGCGTCCGGGTATGGCCGCGGCGATTGAGGAAGAGGATGGCCTGCTCGCCGCGCGCCACCACCTCGCCGAGCGCCGCCGACAGCTCGTGCGTGAGCAGCTCGTCGGAGACCCGCCGCCGCACCAGCTCCAGCGCGGGCAGCGGGCGCGAGTCCACCCGCTCGGGCAGGCGCAGCGTGCGCAGCTTGCCCTCCTGCGCGCGCCGGAGCGTCTCGAGCGAGGGCGTGGCGCTGCCCAGCACCGCGACCGCCCCCGCCTTCTGCGCGCGCACCAGGGACAGGTCGCGCGCGTGGTAGCGGAGCCGGTCCTCCTGCTTGTAGGAGGGCTCGTGCTCCTCGTCCACGATCACGATGCCGAGCCGCGCAACCGGCGCCCAGACGGCACTGCGCGCGCCCACCACGATGCCGGCGCGTCCCTCCCGGACGCGGCGCCACTCGCCCAGCCGCTCGACCTCGGAGAGGCCGGAGTGCAAGACCGCCACGTCGTCGCCGAAGCGGGCGCGGAAGCGGCCGGCGAGCTGCGGCGTGAGCGCGATTTCCGGCACCAGCGCGAGCGCGCCCAGGCCGCGCGAACGAGCATGCGCGATCGCTTCCAGGTAGACCCAGGTCTTGCCGCTGGCGGTGACGCCGTGGAGGAGGAACGGCGCGAAGGCGCCCGCGTCGATGGCGGCGACCAGCTCCGCCAGCGCCGCCGATTGCGCCGGCGTGGGGCGATGGCGCTGATCGCCCCAGGGCGCGTCCTCCAGCGCCGCCGCGCCGGCTGCGACCCTGGCCACGCTCGCGAGCTTGCGCTGCACCAGGGCGCGCAGCTGCGGCCGCGCCCGCGGGAACGCCGCGAGCAGCTCCTCCACCGGCACCGGTCCCCCCCGCGCGAGGAGCCAGGCGAGAAGCTCCGCCTGCCGCGGCGCCCCGCGGACGGAATTGGCAGTCGCACCCTCCGCCGCCTGCGCCATCTCGACCCGCGGGTCGGCCACCCGAGGCGGCGCTTCCTCGCGGTGGAGCGTGACCAGGCCCTGCCGCGCCAGCGCCGCGCCCTGCGCGCGCGACACCTTCGTCCCCGACGCGACCTTGCGCAGCGCGCTCCGCTGCGCCTGCTCCTGCCCGGGCAGGTCGAGCTGTCCCGCTTCCAGGAGGGCGCGCCCCGCGTCGGTCAGGCGCGGCACCAGCACGTCGCGCACCTCGATGCCGGGCGGAAGCGCCGCCTTGAGCGCAGGCCCGAGCGGCGCCAGGTAGTGCGCGGCCGCCCAGCGCGCCAGCTCCACGACCTCCGCGGTGAGGAGCGGCGCTTCGTCCAGCAGCCGGATGGCGTCGCGGACCTCGCCCTGCGGCTCACCCTTGCCAACCACGACCCCGGTCGCCTGCCGGCGCCCCAGTGGCACGAGCACGCGCCGGCCCGGCGCGGCCTCGCCCAGCTCCGGCGCGATGCGGTAGGTGAAGACGCCGTCTCCCGCCGGGACGTTCAGGGCAACTGAGAACAGCTCATTCGCGGGAATCGTCTTCCTCTTCCTCCGTCGCCCCGCGCGCGCCCTTCGTCTCCAGCACCTCGAATCGCGCCGTGAGCTGCCCTGCGCTCCACAGCTCCAGCACGCGGGGAAAGAAGTCCGCCGCCGCGGGGTTGCCGTACTGGAGCAGGCGCAGGTCGAGGCCGCCGGCGCCGATGAGCCGGGCCGGCGCCGCGGTGTCCTTGTAGAGCCAGAGCTGCGGGCGCGCCGTGTCGCGCGGCCCGGCCCCGAGCACGTAGACGACGCGGTCCTCGAGCCGCCCCAGGGCGGATCCCGCGGTCAGATCCGCGCCCGCCTGCGCCGCGACGGCGCGGATGGCGGTATCGACGTCGGCGGCGGAGAGGCCGCGGTAGGCGAGGAAGGGACAGGCGAGCTGCAGCAGTTGCAGCGCCGGGCCGGTGGTGCCTTCGGCGGCGCCGCTGGGGCGCGTTGCCGTGCCGCGCACCGCGAAGGAGATGCCGCCTTCGCCGTCGAGCCTGCACTGGAGGGGGAAGCGGAGCACGAGCTGCGCGGGACGCGCCGGCTGCCCGGAGACGCTCAGCGTCCCGGAGAGCGTGACCTCCTTCGCCCTGCCCAGCGCCTGGGCGCGGGCGGCGGTGTGCTTGAGCAGCGACCCCGCGGGAGGGATGTACGCGAGCAGCGCGGCGAGCAAGAGGCGCATCACTGCACCACCTTGCGCATGAACGCGAGCAGCCCGTCGCGCAGGTCGGGCCGCTTGAGCGCGTAGGCGATGTTGGCTTTCACGTACCCGAGCCGGTCGCCGGCGTCGTGGCGCTCGCCCTTGAAGCGAACGCCCACCAGCCGGCCCTGCTGCGCGAGCACCGCGAGGGCGTCGGTGAGCTGGATCTCCCCTCCGGCTCCGGGCTTGACGTGCTCGAGGATGTCGAAGACGTCGGGCGGA
Source organism: Myxococcales bacterium (assembly GCA_035702105.1). GTDB lineage: Bacteria > Myxococcota > Myxococcia > Myxococcales > 40CM-4-68-19 > 40CM-4-68-19. The sequence goes on from DASSQZ010000264.1 coordinate 46,339, forward strand.
AGCAGGTAGCGGCCGATGACCGCGAGGTTGGAGGGCGCGGTGCCCCGCGCCGGCTTCTCGACGATCTTCTGCACCTCGATGTCGCCCGAGGGGAGCTGCTTGCCGGCCGCGACGCCGTAGAGCTGCGTCTGGTCCTCCGGCACCGGCATCAGCGCCACCGCCGCCTTGCCCGTCTCGATGGCCACGCGCGCGAGCTGGCCGATGCCCGGCTCGTCCGAGTCGATGAGGTCGTCTCCGAGGAGCACCCCGAACCACTGCCCGGTGCCCACCGCCGGCCGCGCCGCCAGCACCGCATGGCCGAGCCCGAGCGGCTCCTTCTGTCGCACGCTCACCAGGCGCACCATGTCGCTGATGCGGCGCACCTGCTCGAACAGCTCGCGCTTGTTCTTGCGCAGCAGCGTGTCCTCCAGCTCGTAGCTGCGGTCGAAGTGGTCCTCGATGGCGCCCTTGCCGCGGCCGTTCACCAGCACGACCTGCTGCGCCCCGGCCTTCACCGCCTCGTCGACGATGAGCTGGATGGTGGGCACGTCGACGATGGGCAGCATCTCCTTGGGCACGGCCTTGGTGGCAGGCAGGAAGCGCGTGCCCAGGCCGGCGGCGGGGATGACCACTGTTCGCAAGGAGTGCTTCATGGAGCGCGCAAGGTAGCAAAGGGGTCTGACACCCGCCAGAAGCTATATTGTGCCCGCATGCGATTGGCACTCCTGGCGTTTCTCGCCGCCGCCGCGGCGCTCGCCGACAACCGCGTCCAGGATCCGGGCGCGCCCTGGCCCACCAACGCCGAACCGCCCCGGGCCGCGTCGATGGGCGGCGCGCACGCGGCCATCGCCTCCAGCAACGACGCCCTCTCGGTGAACCCCGCCGGGCTCTCGCAGGCGCGCCGTTACCACCTGGAGGTGGACGGTCTCTACGACTCGAAGTACCCGGCGCAGGGAGTCCTGGCGAGCGTGGTGGACTCGGCGTCCACGTCGGTGGGCACGGGACTGCTCTTCTCGCGCTGGGCGAGCGGGCAGCCGTCCGGCCGCGGCGAGGGCTGGAGCCTGGGCGCCGCGTACTCGGCAGCGGTGGGGCAGGCGCTCTTCATGGGCGGGGAGACGAAGTACCTGCGCTTCCACACGCCGGACGGGCTGGTGCAGAAGTTCGCCCAGGACGTGGGCCTGCTCTCGCGCAAGGACAGGTTCTCCTGGGCCGTGGTGGTGCAGAACATCTCCACCGAGAAGATCCCGCTCTTCCCGCTCACCGCCACCGCCGGGGTGGCCTGGGGCAGCGATGCCGACTGGCACCTCGCCTTCGACTACAAGGCGGATTTCTCCGACACGAGCCACGTCAAGGGCAAGGCGGCGCTCGGCGGCGAGCTTCTGGTGGGCGAGTCTTTGGTGCTGCGCTCCGGCGCGACCTGGGACACGACCGAGAAGCAGTGGTGGCTCTCCGCCGGCCTGGGAATCCTCACCGAGAAGGGCGGCCTCCAGGTCGTCTGGCGCCGCCGCGTGGAAGGCCCGTACGACCAGTTCTTCGAGGGCGGGCTGACGCTGTACCTGGAATGACTCAGCGGGCGATGCGGGGCGCGACCAGC
>DASSQZ010000265.1:0-19686 GCA_035702105.1 Myxococcales bacterium
TGCAGCGAGGATGCCCTGGAGCGATTAGCCTGTGAGCGCAAGACGAAAGGAGAGAGCAATGAAGCAGTACGTTCTACCGAACCTGAAGTACGACTACGGAGCGCTCGAGCCTCACGTCTCCGGCAAGATCATGGAGCTGCACCACGGCAAGCACCACGCTGCATACGTGAAGAACGCGAACGCCACGCTCGAACGCCTCGACGATGCGCGGGCCAAGGAGCAGTTCGATCGCATTCCGGCCCTCGAACGGTCGCTGGCCTTCAACCTGTCGGGGCACATTCTGCACTCGATCTTCTGGCGCAATCTTTCGCCCTCTGGCGGTGGCGAGCCCACGGGAGAGCTGAAGGCAGCCATCGAGAGGGATTTCGGCGGCTTCCCGTCGTTCAGGCGGCAGCTCAACGAAGTCGCCGGCTCGATCATGGGATCGGGATGGGCCGCGCTGGTCTGGGAGCCGCTCGGCGAGAGGCTGCTCATCACGCAAATCTACGATCACCAGTCGAACCTGAGCCAGGGCGGCGTGCCGCTGCTCGTTCTCGACGCCTGGGAGCACGCCTACTACCTTCAGTACCAGAACCGCAAAAGCGACTTCTTCGCTGCGTGCTGGAACGTGTTCGACTGGGCCGACGTCGCGCGCCGATTCGAGGCAGCGCGCAAGCTGCGTCTCGATGGCGCATGAGTGCGCCTGACCGCGCGAGCACCGTCCGGTCGTCTCGAGTCAAGGAGGAGTCAGACATGCACGACAAGATGTATCCGCTGCCGACCAGGGAATTCGCCGACCGACGGCGCGAGCTCGCGCCCGAAGTGGAGAAGGCGTTCCAGGACTTCAGCAAGGCCGCCTTCGCGGAAGGCGCGCTCTCGCGCAAGCTGAAACAGCTCATCGCGGTGGCCGTCGCGCACACCACGCAATGCCCTTACTGCATCCGCAGCCACACACAGGGCGCGCTCCGCGACGGCGCGACCGAGCGCGAGATCATGGAGGCGATCTGGGTGGCGGCGGAGATGCGCGCCGGGGGTGCATTCGCACACTCGGTCATCGCCCTCGAGGCGATGGCGGAAGCGCACCGTTAGGCGCCTGAGGCGTCCCTTGCTGCAGCCGGCGGCGCGCGCCGCGACTCACTGCCGAGCGTCGTCGCGCCAGCCGATGGTCAAGAGCAATGCGCTTTGCTCGAGCGCCTCGACGTCATGGCGCAAGCCGGCCTCCAGCGCGAGCAGGTGGTGCGCAGGCACTTCCACCGGCTTGCCGGGGAGGTGCAGCCGCACGCGGCCGGAAAGGGTATGCACCGACGCGGTCCGCTGGACCTCATGATCGACCATGCGCGCGCCCGCCTTCATCACGATGAGGACGACGCGCAAGTCGGGCTCGCGAACCAGCGTCCGGGCGGTATATCCCGACTCCTGATACGCGGCCTCCTCGCGTAGCTCGGAGTCGAGCGCTGCGGGATCGAACGAGACGCCTCCGGCGATGGATGGCCTGGTCATGCCTGGCTCCTCTGCCAATCGAGAAATCGGCCGCCTTCACCCTCCCACCTCTCAATCGCCCGCCGCATCCGCTCCGCCCCCTGGTCAGCGCTGCGATCGAGAGCGGTCACGGGATTGTCGATCCGGCGAAGCACGACGGCGACGATGCGGTCGCAGCGCGAGAGGTGGAAGCCGTACAGCGCCCGGATCCCGGTTCCACCGGACGCGACCAGAAGGTCCTGCAGTCGTGCGCGGGCGCGGAACAGGCGCGTCTTGACCGTCGCCTCGCGAAGCCCCAGGCACTCTGCAACTTCGGCGCCCTTCATCCCTTCGACCTCGCGCAGGATGAAGACCACCCGATAGTTCTCCGGCAGCGCTCCAACCGCGGTCTCGAGCAAGCCTCGCATCTCGGAATCGCTCGTCTGTTGCTCCGGATCGCGAGCGTCGGTCGCTCGCGACTCCTGCTCGCCCGTGGAGGAGTCGAGCGGCTCGAAGCGCTTGCGCCGGCGGCTGCGCGCGAACGCTTCATGAAGGGCGATCCGCGTCAGCCACGTCGAGAACCGCGACCGACCCTCGAACTCACTCAGATGTTCATACGCGCGCACATAGGAGTCCTGCATCACCTCCTCGGTTTCGCTCTCGTCATGCACGATGGCGCGCGCCGCGCGATAGATCTGGCGGTTGTGCCGGCGCATCAGCAACTCGAACAAGCGATGCTCGCCGGCGCAAACGCGTGCGACGATCTCCTCGTCCGTCAAGGCAGTCTGCGGCGAGGGCTCCGCGGAGATCTCCTGGAGCGCTTCCATGAGGGTGAGATGCCTGGAATTGCGTCGAGGTTCCCCGTGGGCTGGCGAATCGCGGAGGGAGTGTCTGCGCCAGGACATTCGAACGCCGCCAATCCCCTCGCCCCGCCTGCGATTCGTGCGCGCCCTGATCGTGCAGAAAGCCGACGCCGCTCGTCCCCGGGGTGGTAGGTTTCTTCCCCTCTTGCGAAAGGAGCGCGATGGCCTCGAACGGTCGCTCGAGCTGGTTGGCGTGGCTGCGCCCGCCGCGAGGAGTGGTGGTGCTGACCGGGGTCGTCGTCACCAGCTTTCTGGCCAGCATCGTCTATGCGGGGCGCATCGCGTCGGCAATCGACGGGATGGCGTACGACATCGGGGAGAACGCCACCCCGAGCGTACGCTACCTCTCCGCGGCCCGTACGCAGTTGTTCACCATGGTCGACGAGGTCAGCGATGCGTTCGTCGATCCGGTACGGCGCGCCACGCTCCGCCCTGCGATCGAGCGGGCGCAGGTCCAGCTTCACCAGAAGCTGGACGCCTATGTCGCGCTTCCCTTCTTTCCCGGAGAGGACGTCCGATACCAGGCCACACGGCAGGTCATCGAGGATGCGGAACGGGCCATCCGGCATGTGGTCGATCGGGTCGAGCAAGGCGATCTGATCGGCGCGCAGTCGCTACGGGATGCCGAGATGGCAGCGGCCGTCGATCGCGCCGACGCGGCCCTGGAAGCCGCCGTGACGTTCGACGCCGAGCAGGGCACGCGCCTGAGCCGGTCCATCCAGGCGCTTCGACGGCGCTCGCAGCGCACCCTCTGGGTCCTTGGCCTGCTCGACGTCGCTCTCGCGGTCTCCCTGATGGAGATCGCCCGACGCGTCTCTCGTCAGCATCTGGCGCTTCGCGACCGACAGCAGGAGGCCGACCGGGAGATGTCGCGAAAGCTCGGCGCGACCATCCAGGCCACCGTGCAAGTCGCGCAGAAGATCTCCGAATCCGCGCCGTTCGACGCCGTCGCCCAGGTGACCGTCGATCAGGCGCGCGAGGTCCTGCACGCCGACTATGCGGCGCTCGGGCTGGGGACGGATCCCTCGGTCCCGTTCAGCGTCTGGGTCTTCTCTGGCATGGATCGACACCTGCTCCAGACCATCGGGCGGTCTCCGCGGCCGGTCGGAGTTCTCGGAGCGGTCGCACGCCGGGGAAAATCGCTGCGCCTGAACGACCTGGCATCCAGTCCGGAGTTTGGCGGACTGCCGCCGGATCATCCGCGAATCGGTCCCTTCCTCGGCGTTCCGATTCAAGACGCGGGGCGTGGCGTCGGCAATCTCTATCTCGCGCGCAAGCCGGGGTCGGAGGCCTTCTCCGAGCAGGACGACCGGGTGGCGGCGCTCATCGCTTCGTCCGCGGCCGTGGCGCTGCAGAACGCAGACCTGAACGGGGCCCTGCGCCAGGCGGTCGAGGCGCGCCAGGATCTCCTCGCGGTCGTTTCCCATGACCTCCGCAATCCGCTCTACGCGATCAAGCTCGCCGCCGAGACGCTGGCGGCCGCCGAGACCAAGGGCTTGTTGCCGGAAAATCGCGCGCGCTGCATCGAAGCGGTGCGCCGCGGTACCCGCCGGATGTCGCGGCTGATCGAAGATCTGCTGACCGCGGCCAAGGCGGAGAACGGGCGCCTTCCCGTCGAGCTTCGCGCCGAGGACGTGGCGTCGATCGTGGACGAAGCGGTGCAGGAATCGATTGGAGCCGCCGAGGAGCATTCGCTGGTGCTCGAATCGAGCGTGCCGCGGGAGCTTCCGCAGGTCTCCTGCGACCGCGGCAGGATCTTGCAGGTGCTGGCAAATCTTCTCGGCAACGCCATCAAGTTCACCCCCGCCCATGGCCGCGTCTCGCTCGACGTCGCCCGGCGGGGACCCTTCGTCTGCTTCTCCGTATCGGACACCGGCGCCGGAATCGCCGCGGCGCAGTTGCCCCATGTTTTCGAGCGCTACTGGCAGAAGAAGGAAGACCGCCGTCGCGGGAGCGGGCTCGGGCTCTACATCGCGAAGGCCGTGGTCGAGTCGCATGGCGGGAAGATCTGGGTGGAGAGCGAGGTCGGCAGGGGAAGCACGTTCTCCTTTACCGTTCCGCAGGCTTCCGGGGTGCCGGCTGAACCCGGGCCGCGCCGGCCGTCGCCGCTGTCGTAGCCGGTGCAGGTGGGCGACTCATGAGTGGTCGCCGTGCAGCCAGCTCTCGAGGGCGCGCTCGACCAGCGTCTCCAACGAGACCGACTCGCGCTCGGCGCGGGCGCGCAGGAGCGTCACCAACTCGGCGGGGAGCGGCACGCCAACATGCGCGCGATCGTGCGGCGCGGGGGCCGGCCGGGCGCGCGCGTCGGGCGGCGCGTGCGGATGCTCATAGGTCCAGTCGGGCCGCTTGCGCTGCTGGCGCTCGTCGAGCACGAAAGCCTTCGCTGCGTCATCCCAGTCGGCGATCTTCGGGACCGGCAAGGGCTGCGGCGCGCGGCCGGGCTCGCGGAGCTGCTGGTCGAACTCGGCGGCAAAGCGCGAGAGCAGGCCCGGGATCACCGCCGCCCCCTCCGCGGGCAGATAGCAGCGGTTCCCCTGCGGCGCGCTCAGGGCGCCGTAGCGGGCGCGGGCAAGCAGCCCCGGCCCGGCATGCTGCGCGTCGAAGAGCGCATCCAGCGCGGTGCTGGCGACGCGGAGGCCGTGCTTGCAGGCCGAACACTGGTTGCACGACTCGACGTAGAGGAAGCGCGCTGCCATCTGCGCCACCCGAGGCATGCTCGCTGCGTCGTCGTAGACGATGAAGCCCGCCGAGCCGAGCCCGGAGCCGATCAGCGCCAGCGACCCGAAGTCGGCGGGCGTGTCGAAGCGCTCCGCCGCGATCGGCGCGACCGAGACGCCTGAGAGCGCCGCCTTCAGCTGGCGGCCTTCGCGCGGCCCACCCGCGGCCTCGCAGAACAGTTCGCGCAGCGTGATTCCCGCCGGCCGCTCGTACACTCCCGGCCGGCGCACGTCGCCGCTGACGGTGAACAGCAACGTGCCGGGCGTGTCGCGCGTCCCCAGTTCGCGGAAGGAGCCCGCTCCGTGGCGCACGATCGACGGGACGTGGGCGAGCGTCTCCGCGTTGCTGACGAGCGCAGGGTTGGGCGAGCCCGGCGTGGCGAAGAGGCCGCGCTCGTAGGGAGGTTCGTCCGCGCTGCGCGGGAGCGGGTCGTTGCCCTCGATGACCTCGAGCAGCGCCTTCTCCTCGCCGAACAGGTACTCCTCCGGACCGCGCGCGATGGAGACGCGCAACCCGCCGAGCGCGCCCCCGGCCTGCAACTCGGCGAGCGCATCGTTGACCCGCGCGATCTCCCGCGTGAACGACGCCTTGAGCGCGATGTAGGCAGAGCGCGCGCCCACCGCGTGCGCCGCGATCAGCACGCCTTCCAGAACGGCGTACGGGTTGTGCCGCAGCAGCCAGCGATCCTTGAAGGTGCCCGGCTCTCCCTCGGCGGCGTTGCAGACCACACTGCGCACGGGGCAGGGATGCGACGCGATGCTCCTCCACTTCGTGCCCGCAGGGAATCCCGCGCCTCCCCGCCCGCGCAGGCCCGACTCCGCGACCACGGCGAGAAGGTTTGCCGGAGTGCTGGCGCGGGCGAGCGCCACCGCGTCGGCGCCGGTGGCGGCGCGGTATTCGGTCAGCGAGGAATACGGGGCTGGCCCAAGGAGGAAGTGCTCGGTCATGGGGGTCCTCTACCACCAAGGCCGCGCCGTGTGCCGGATTCCGATCCCGATGCGTTCTCGCCCGCCGGGCGCGGCCTCGACCCGTTCGTCGGCTTGCGATTTCCGCCTCGTACGCGTCAAAGTCACACTCGCTCGTCGCTCGCGACCTTGGTCTCGCAGTTGGCTGCATGCTGTTGATGAGCCTCGGGCATACGTTCGCCCAGGTCTTCGCGCCGCTGTCACTGGAGGAGCCCATGACCCACAAGGGCACGAAATCGTCTGACCCGTCGCTTGCGCGGCTCTCCGGACTCCTTCCTGCCCTGGAGGCGCTCTACACGGATGTCCATGCGCATCCCGAGCTTTCGCTGCAGGAGACGCGGACCTCCAGCCTGGCGGCCGAGCGGCTTCGCGCCGCCGGGTTCGACGTCACCACCGGGGTGGGCAAGACGGGCGTCGTCGGTGTGCTGCGCAACGGCGACGGACCGGTCGTCATGCTTCGCGCCGACATGGACGCGCTGCCGGTCGAGGAGGCGACCGGCGTGCCGTACGCGAGCAAGGTCAAGGCCACGGACCGCGAGGGCAAGACCGTGCCGGTGATGCACGCATGCGGCCACGACATGCACGTGACGTGGCTGGCCGGAGCCACCGCGCTCCTCGCGCAGGCCCGGGAAACCTGGCGGGGGACGGTGATGGCGGTCTTTCAACCGGCCGAGGAAACCGCACAGGGCGCCCAGGCGATGATCGACGACGGGCTCTTCGACCATTTCCCCAAGCCCGACGTCGTACTCGGGCAGCACGTCATGGTCGGGCCGGCCGGCGCGATCGGCGGACGAGCGGGGGTCATCACCTCTGCCGGTGACAGCTTGCAGGTGAAGCTGTTCGGGCGCGGCGCGCACGGCTCGATGCCGCAAGCCAGCATCGATCCCGTGGTCATGGCGGCGGCGACCGTGATGCGGTTGCAGGGAATCGTTTCGCGCGAGCTGGCGGCGACGGAGGCCGCCGTCGTCACCGTGGGCTCGCTGCAGGCCGGGACGAAAGAGAACGTCATCCCGGACGATGCGATCATCAAGCTGAACGTACGCACGTTCGACGAGGGCGTGCGCAGGCGCGTGCTGGCCGCGATCGAGCGGATCGTCAAGGCCGAAGCAGCGGCATCGGGCGCGCCCAGGCCGCCGGAGATCACGCCGATCGACCGCTATCCCTTCGTCGTCAACGACCGGGAGGCGACCGCTCGTGTCCTCGCGGCATTCCGTGACCACTTCTCGGCGGAGCGGGTGATGGAGACGGGTCCCGCGTCGGCGAGCGAGGATTTCGGCTCGTTCGGCGCTCAGTGGCACGCTCCGTCGGTCTTCTGGTTCGTCGGCGGCACCGACCCCGCCATCTATGCAACCGCGAAGGAGACGGGCCGGCTCAACGAACTGCCCACCAACCACAACCCCCGCTTTCTTCCTGCGATCCATCCGACCCTGGAAGCAGGTGTGGAAGCGATGGTCGTTGCGGCGCGGGCCTGGCTCTCGGCGTCAGCAAGTTGACGACGCGCGGCTTCCGCATGACGCTTCAGGGAGTGTTCCCCCGGCCGGTGGGGCTCGAGGCTTTTGATGAAGACGCTCCTGTTGGTGGTCGATCTCGCCGGCACCTTCGTTTTCGCGCTCAGCGGCGCGCTTGCGGGGGTCGAGCGCCGGGCCGACCTCTTCGGGGTACTGGTGCTTTCCTTCGCCGCGAGTTGTTTCGGGGGCATCGCCCGGGACTTGTTGATCGGAGCGGTGCCGCCGGCGTCGATCAGCGACTGGCGATATCTGGCGGTTTCGCTGGTCGCCGGCCTCATCACCTTCTACTGGAATTCCGCCGTCGATCGATGGCGCAGCTCCGTGCTCGTCTTCGACGGCGCGGGGCTGGCGTTCTTTGCCGTGTCCGGCACGCAGAAGGCGATCGCCTTCGGACTCGGTCCGGTGATGGCGGCGTTGCTCGGCATGCTGACCGGAATCGGGGGCGGCATGACCCGCGACGTCTTGCTTGCCCAGGTTCCCACCGTCCTGCGCGCCGACCTCTACGCGGTCGCGGCGCTGGCCGGCGCTGCCGTGGTCGTCCTCGGGGACGCCGTTCGCATTCCGCCAGCCGTGGCGATGGTGGTGGGGTTCATCCTCTGCTTCGGGCTTCGCCTGATGGCAATCCGCCGCGGGTGGCACCTTCCAACTGCGCCCGCTCCGGGGCCGGCGGATGCGGAGAAGCCGACTTCGGGCGACGTCGAGCACGGCACGACCAAGACCTGACGCTGCAACGGGTTCTATCCGGGGAAGCTCGCGGGGCCTGACCGGCCTCTGGAAGGACCGCGAGCGCTATTGTAGATTGGTGTCGTGAAAACGGCAAAGTCTGCCGGTAAGAGGCGGTCCATCTACAACGAGCCGCTCTCCACACGAGAGGTGAAGCTTCTCGCCGGCTGGGAGCGGGAGCGGCGGGTTCTCCTGACGGTCGCCGACCTGCGCGCCGCGGTCGGCCCCCGAGCTGCGGCCGACGTGGCCCGGCGGCTCGTAGCGAAGCACGCCCTGGAGCGCGTCGCGCGAGGCCAATATCTTCTCCGTCCCTTCCGATCGATGGCTCGCCCGACTTCGTCCTCCGCGGTCCTGCTCGCGGCAGCCGCCATGCAGGGCACGCCGTACTACGTCGGAGGCTTGTGGGCGCTGACCTTCCACCGGCTGACCGACCAGCAGTACGTCAGCGTCATCGACGTTTTCGTCGCCGGCAGCCGCAGGTCGCGCGCGTACGGTGGGGCGCAGTTGAAGTTCCACCGCTGCCGCCCCGAGCACCTGCGCGCCGGCGTCGGGCCTACAGCCGTCGAGGGCGTCGAGATACCGCTCAGCGGGCCGGAGCGCACGTTGGTGGACCTGCTGGACAACGCCTCGCTGGCCGGGAGCGCCGCACACGCATTGCGATTGGTCGAGCCGGCGCTTCCCCGTGCCGAGCATCGCAAGCTCGCGGAGCTTGCGGTCGAGGTCGGCAGCAGCAGCACCTGCCAGAGACTCGGGGTGCTGCTCGAGCGAGCCGGCGCCAGCGGGCGGCTGCTCGGGTTGCTCCTCCGACGAGCCGCTGAGTCGCGGTCGATGCTGTCGCTCGTCGCGGGCGAACGTCGAACGGGCCCGTTCAACAAGCGCTGGGGCGTGGTGGAGAACGACCGGTGAGCCTCCGGCTGCCGCCGCTCCCTGACCGGGCGTTGCTCGCGCAACTCTGCCGGGAGGCGGCGGCAAGCGAGAAGGTCGAGCCCGCGCTGATCGAGAAGGACTACTACCTGACGCGGCTGCTCTGGGCGGTGGGACAAACCCTTGGAGAGCGGCTGTTGCTCAAGGGCGGCACGCTGCTCTCCAAGGTGGATCTCGGATTCTTCCGGATGTCGGAGGACGCCGACCTCGTGCTGCCGGGCGAGCCGTCCGCCCGCAAGCTTGGCAATGTGCGGAGGATGCACGAGGTCCGCGGCGCGCTGAAGACCATCCTGCCGTCGGTCGGCGTGACCACGCTCAGCCCCGGTGGCACCCTGTCCGACCGCGCAGCGCACTGCGTCTGGGACCTGGAGTACTCCTCGGAGTTCGGCAGGCAGGGCATCAAGCTGGAGGTGTCGATCCGTCCCTTGCTGCTGCCGAGCCGCAGGGTGGAGCTCGGGCAGCTCCTCTCCGACCCGCTGGCGGGCGATCTCGCAGACGCGTACTGCTTCGGGCTCGACGCCGACGAGGCTCGCGCAGAGAAGGTGCGTGCTGCCTACGACAGGGAGGCCATCCGCGACTTCTATGACCTCGAGCAGCTCCTGGCCGCGAAGGCGGATTTCACGTCGAAGCGCTTCGTCGCGCTCGTGGACGCCAAGCTCGCCGAGGTCGGGCGTCCCCCGCTCGCGAAACAGCCGGGGTCTTTCGGGATGACCGAGAAGCGCCGGAAGCTGCTGCGGGACGGGCTCGTCCGCGAATTGCCGGCGGTCCTGCGCAAGGACGCACCTGACTTGGACCTCTCCCGCGTACTGCGCAACTTTGACCGGCTCTGGAAGAAGTCGTCATGAACCCAGGGCCGGCCACAAGAGAAACTGGCGGGGTGTACGGGACTCGAACCCGTGGCCTCCGGCGTGACAGGCCATGTTTCCAGGCGAGCAATGGCTCGCCACACCTCGCAACCCTTTGGAGACGCTCGACAACCGCTCCCGCGGAATGGGAGCCCTTCGCCGCAAATGGGCGACTTTCGCCGCCGGCTTGGTACGCCCTTGGTACGGAGCGCTGGCGTCGAGATCGGCCGGGTGGTTCCACTGACGGCCCGGCAGGTCGCCGCTGCGCTGCGCGTGAACCGCGCCACGATCTACAGCGGCGTCGCCAGCGGCAAGATCCCGCACGTAAGGGTCGGCTACGCACTACGAATCCTCGTCCGTCCAACGAAGTGACGACAGTGCTTCACATGATGGCAGTGAAGTAGTCGCGATCCTGCGCGAGACAGCTGAACCGATTTCGCAGTTCGTCCGCTGCCACGGCATGGTCGGTCCGGCATCCGCGTGGCGCAAGGCGAGGTGGTGCCGCGAGTGCAGGAGACATCGACGCCCGCCGCGGCTGGTGCGAGTCGGAAGCATCCTCGGTGTTCAGCCGTAAGTACCGTAAGTACCGACTCCTTGTGAGTTCAGGCTCGTTGGTCGAAGCGACCTCAGGGCCACTTGGTCCCGAAGGAGCACAAGAGGAATCCGACGGCGCATTTTCGGGTAGCACGGCGCCCCAAGGCGCTGCTCATGGTCAAGCTGGACCGCCTCACCCGCAGCGTGGCGGATCTGGGCACGCTGGTCGAGCGCTACTTCGGGCAGGGCAAGGCAGCGCTGCTTTCCGTGGGCGAGCAGATCGATACCAGCAGCGCGGCAGGGAGGCTGGTCCTCAACGTCCTCGCCTCGGTCAGCCAGTGAGGGAGGCGATCGCGGAGCGGACCGCCACGGCGATGCAGCACAAGGCCCGGCAAGGCGAGTACACCGGCGGCCAGGCGCCTTACGGCCGCCGCGTGGCTGCCGATGGGCGAGGTTGGAGCCTCACCTTCAGGAGGAGGAAGCGCGCGCCGTAGCCCGCCAGCTTTGCTCACAGGGGCTGTCGTTGCGGGCAGTCGCGGCTGAGTTGGCGCGCCGCGGGCTCCAGAGCCGGACAGGGCGGGGCTTCGCGCCGATGCAGGTGAAGCGCATGGTCGCGTAGGCAAGAGGGCTGCTGGCCGCGGAGCCTCGGCTTCGAGCCTCACAGACGATCGTCAGAGTCGACCGGCGATGCAAGGTGCGACCGTGATGCGGCTCGGCACTGAACTAGGGGGACGCCCAAATGGCCGAAGATGAGATCCTCCCCACCCCGCGGCTCAGGCAGGCCGCGATCATCACCCTCGTCGGCTATGTCATGAGTTGGGGAGTCCCGTACGCCGACTTCAAGGCCCTCCCCACTCTGTTCGTCGCGGACGACGCGGCGAAGACCACGCTGAACCTCGCCGCACACCACGGCGTCTTCGTCGCGGTGATCTTCGCCTTCCTCATCAACTTCATCGGGGACATCGTGGCGGCGTGGGGACTTTATCTGATGTTGCGGCCGCTCAACGCGGCAGTCTCGATGTTCGTCGCGTGGCTGCGGGTGGCGTTCGCGGCGCTCGGGCTCGCAGCCGTCCTGAACCTCGTGACCGCGCATCGCCTCGTCACACAGAAGGCGACGCTCCAGGCTCTTGGGCGGCAGCAGCTCGACGCGCAGGCGTACACCGCCCTTGGTGCCTTCAATTCGCAGTTCGCGTTCAGTCTCATCCTCTTCGGCGTCTACCTCGTTCTCCTGGGCTGGCTCTTCTACCGCTCGGGATATCTGCCCCGATGGATCGGGATCGTGCTCGCGATCTCTGGCGCAGGCTGGATCGTCAGGCAGTCGGGGCAGTACCTGGGGATCGACCTCGGCTTCCTCTTCTTCACCAGCTTCGGGGAGTTGGCCCTCATTGTCTGGCTGATCGGCTGGGGGACAAGGCTACGCGACTCGGAATAGGCCGTCTCTGGTACGGCATCGGAGCGGCGGCGCTCGACAATGGATGGATGGGCTTCGGGCTCGTCTCCTTGAGTATCGGTGGGGTGGGCCTGGTCGTGAGCACGGCCCGGACGTTCGGGAAGTTCTACGGCTCCAGGAACCACGACTCCCGTATCCCCCCCGCCGCGAGGTGGAACAGCAGGGGGGGCGCGCCGGTGCAGGTGAAGAGGATGGTGGCGTGATGGTGCTCTCTCGGGACGAAATGCTCGTCATCGCCTTGGGCGGCATGGCTCAGACGTGGGTTCGAGCGATGTTCTCCGAGGAGTACAAGCGCCGGCACCCAGCGTGGGCGCGATTCTCCTTGCGCAGCCGCGCCAGCTCCGCCCGCTCCTCGCTGGTGAGCCCCGTCTTCCCCTTGCTGCGGTCTGCGCGGGCACGCTCGACCCACGTGCGCAGGGCGGACTCGGTCAGATCGAGATCCCGCGCCACCTGGGGGATGGTCTTCCCCTCATCGAGCACCAGCCGCACTGCGCTGGCCTTGAAGTCATCCGTGAAGCTCCGCCGCGGTCGCTTCTGCCGCTTTCCCTCGTCCATGGTCGACACCGTATCCACCTCTCATCTGGTGTCCACCGAAGCGGATCAACTCCAGCCTCCCACCGTCGTCAGCTCGTCAGCTCAAAGGGAAATCGACGTCGCATCACGCCCAGCACCAACTCCTCGACCTCGACCTCGGAGCGCAGGGAGAAGGCCTTCGCAAGAAGCGCGTCCATCTCGTAAAGCGTGCTGGCGCTGATGATTGACTTCACGGCGGGGATGAAGCGAGCGGACATTGAGAGGCTGCGCACGCCCAGCGCGACGAGCACCCAGGTGAACGCCGGGTCACCCGCCATGTCCCCGCAGACGGCGATTGGCCTGCCCGCGCCCCGGGCGCCGTCGATCGCGCTCTTGAGAAGCCGCAGGAACGCGGGGTGGAGCGGGTGCTGCAGATATCCGACGTCTTCATTCTCCCTGTCCGCCGCGAAGGTGTACTGGAGGAGATCGTTGGTTCCGATGCTGAAGAAGCTCGCCTTCCCGGCCAGGTGGTCGGTGGTGAGGGCGGCGCTGGGCGTCTCGATCATGACCCCGATGGAGACGTCGCGCGCGAAGGCCACCCCCTCTCGCGCCAGCTCCGCCGTGATCCCGGCGCAAACACGCAGCATCTCGTCCAATTCTGAGATCCCCGACACGAGGGGGAACATGATGCGCAGCGGGCCCGCTGCCGATGCGCGGTAAAGGGCTCGCATCTGCGTGCGGAAGATGTCCGGGCGGCGGCGTGAAAACCGGATCGCCCGCACGCCGAGGCTCGGGTTCGTACCTCCGGCCACCGTCACTGCCAGAGGCAGCTTTTCTCCTCCGATGTCGAGCGTACGAAACGTCGCTGGTCGCCCGCCAAGCGCGACGAGGACCGCCACCGCATCCCGGAATTGCTCCTCCTCGCCGGGAAGCTCGGTGCGGTCGAGATAGAGGAGCTCGGTCCGGAACAAGCCCACCGATTCGGCACCATGCTCGAGCGCGCTCGCCACCTCGGAGGGCGCCTCGATGTTGGCAGCGAGCTCGATCCGGGTGCCGTCGCGGGTGGCGGTCGGGCCCGCGGCGCGCGCCCTCAGCGCCTGTGCGCGTAACCGTTCCCGGGCCCGCCGCTGCTCGTACGCCGCAACCGTGTCCGGGTCGGGGCCGAGGATCACCTCGCCCTGCGACCCGTCGACGATCACGGTCTCGCCCGGCTGGACTGCCGCCAGGAGGCCTGGGACGCCGACGACGAGCGGGATCTCCAGCGCCCGGAGGATGATGGCTGCGTGCGATGTCTTGCCCCCGTGCTCAGCCGCGAAACCGGCCAGCCCGGCCCGCGGCAGATGCAAGGCATCGATGGGAGAGAGCAGCGAGCCAATGCCGATCGTGCCGGGAGCCGGAGCGTCAAGCGACGGCTCCGGCAGGCCGAGAAGAGTGCGCAGCAGGCGCTCGCCGATGGCCTCGACGTCCGCCCCACGCTCGCGCAGGTAGGGATCCTCCATTCGGTCGAACTTCGCGCAGATTCCCTCGATGACCCGGCGCACCGCGCATTCGGCCGCGATCCCGTCCTTCTCGATCAGGCGTCGGGCTCCCTCCACTACCTCGTCGTCCCGCAACATCAACCGATGCGCCTCGAGGATCAGATGTCCCTCGTGGAGCTGCTCCGCTTCCAGCCGCGCGGAGAGCGTCGCGAGCTGTCCGTCCGTCGCACTTACGGCCTGGCGGAGCCGAGCCACCTCGGCTGGCACCAGCTCGCGCGAGATGAGCCGATCGATGACGGTGACCCGCGAAACGAAGACCCGCGCCTGTCCGATGGCGATGCCGTCGGACGCTGCGACCCCGCTGAGCCTTCTGCGCACCATGGGAACGGGCCGTTTCAGTGCGGATCGAGCATGCGCAGGCATACCGTCAGGCGCCGGACGTCGAGCTGAAGGTCGGCCGAGAGCGGACGCGCGAGCGCAAGGCGAATCTCCAGGTCCACGTCGATGAGCTTCTGCCAGGAGGCAGACTGCGTCTCGCGGTGGCGAAAACGGACGCGCGTGTCGCCGAGCAGCTCGCGCAGCGTGCCGATCTCGCGGGTCAGATTCGCTTCGACAAAGTCGGGCGGCATCACTCTCCTCCTTGGTCCCGTTGTCGCCGCCGCATCCGAGCCCAAGGCCGCGCCCACCACGCCAGGTCGGGGAGCGGCTGCGCATACGGCCAGCGGGACAGCGCGATCGCGCGCCGGCGCAGGCTCGCGTCCGACTCGCCCCACGCGCGTCGAACGCCGACAAGACGCGCGAGCCGATGCGCAGACGTGTCCGTGGCCGCAGAAGTGCGCCGCAGCAGCAGAAAGAGGATGAGCGACACGCAAGCGAGCGCCGGCAGCCAGGTCGCGATGTTCAAGCCTTCCAGCCGATCTCTGCGCGAAAGGCGTCGATGGCCTTCTCCAGCGCGACCTTGAGGTCCGAGGTATTTGCAGTGTCTGCGCTGCGCAGCAGGTCGAAGCGGCGGTGCATCTCGGCATAGCGCGTCTTCCAGTTCATCAGTGTTCGCCGGCACGCCGAAACGGAATGACTCGGGGCCGCCGCAAGCATCCTCGCGGCCCGACTTTCCAGCACGGCTTTCCCCTGCCGGACCAACTCGTCGGTCTTCTTCATGTATGGGTCCATCATGAGCAGCCTCTTCTTTCCCGGACGAGGTACTTCGGTCGCCGCGCGCTCCGGCGTGAGCGGGGCCGTCGATCGGGAATCGGCTGCGAGGGAACCGTAGGACTGGTCAGGAGCTTAACAGCCTGGGCCGCGCGAAGCTTGCGATTGGCGGCTCAGGCTTCCGCGACCCGCTCATTTCTCCTTGCGACAGCGCGATGGACGAGCGATCGCGTGCCGCACTGTTACACTGCTCTTTGCCCGACTCGCTTGTCGCCTGCCCATCCTGGACGCGCGGAGGTGTCTCGGCGCGACTCGAAGTCGCGCGCGATCCCCGCGTCTGCGCGAGCGGCGTTCCGCGTGAGGAGGAAGCAATGGACTTGGTGAATCTGCGGGCGGCGGTGGAGTATGTGGATCGCGAGATCGCAGGCCTTCCCGCGACGTCGTCCGCGCTGCGTGGTGCGTGGGCACAATTGATCGGCGTACTTGCGTTGGGGCCTGCACGGGCGACGCGCAACTGTCCCTACTGCGAAAGGCCCGGAATGCGCGATGCCACGGTGTGCGGATACTGCTGGAAGAAGCTCGCGCCTCTGACCGCGGGCGAGCTGCGCGACGCCGTCCCTCCGGCGCTGTGACCTGATCATGGAGTCCACTCTCGCGATCCTCGCAGCCGGTTGCCTGATCGATGGTGCAATCGTCGCCGTCCTCGCGTACCTGACCGACGGCCGCCGCGCAGCACGACCTCTCTATGGCGCGTTCCGTCGCGTTCCGCCGCAGCTTCCGTTCGAGGAACCAGTGCGTCAACCGATAGGCGTGACCAGGCTCTTTGGCCGCTCCTCCTCTGACGCGGTCGGTTAATGCGGTCGGGAGGACGAATGTCCATCAGGCGATCGCGCGCATGCCCATTGACGTGCTGGAGCGCATCGCACCGGGTCTTCCTTTTACGAAGACGGCTGGGGACGTACAGAAGAAGACCATCGGGAACATGTACGAGATGATCCATGTGGTGAACAAGACCGCCGGTGACATCGCCGAGGATCTGCTCGCGATGGCCCGCAAGGCGAAAGGAAGCGACCGTCCCAGCGCACTACGCTTTCAACTGAGGAGGTCAGCGCTTCTGTCAGCGTGGCGCCACCGTCCGCGGATGCACGGAGAACTCTGAACAGTAGCAGGTACGGGCGGTTGGGTACAGACAGCTTGCTGAGAGTCTGACAGCTTCGCGCGATGCAAGACAGGATTCTCGTCGTCGATGATGACGCGGACGTGCGCGACACCCTCTATGAGCGCCTCGATACCAGAGGATACGAGGTAGAAGTAGCAGAGCACGGCAAGGCCGCACTGGAGTTGCTCATATCGGGCTTCGTCCCACCGTTGTTCTTCTGGATCTCATGATGCCAGTCATGGACGGATTCGCGGTTCTCGAGGCGCTGCGTCAACGCGACGACTGGGTTCGCATTCCGGTCCTCGTCGTGAGCAGCTGCGAATACCCTCTAGAGGATTTCTTCGGAGCCGTATGTCGTGTGCTCCGTAAGCCGGTCGAGTTCGACCATTTGCTGGAGAGCATCACCTTCGCGCTAGCGACGACGCCATCCGCCGGACCCGCGCGATCGCCTGGTTCCACCTCTTAAGCGATCAGCGCGGTTCGCAGGTTCTGAGCCCATGGGCTCCGCTGGTGGCAGTCGGAGCTATCAGTCCTCGCGACTGCGAAGCAGCGGTTCTGGGTGAGAGCGGGATCTCCCTGCGGTTACGGCAGGGCCGTCAAGAGGCGCCGCTTTGCGCGCTCGTACTTTGCCAGCCGCGTTTGGTCATCTTTCGTGAACTCATCTAGGCGAGTGATGTCCATGTTGTCCGCGAGGTCGGCGAGCCTTATGGGCCACCGCGAGCGGGTTCTGCGATACACGCTCGATGAACTTGTCGTAATCGCGGTGCTCATCGTTACGCTTCGTGAAAGCGCCTCCAGCGCGGCGATGTCGACTGGCGGGTCGCGCCTGGGGAGGCGGCGCTTCTCAGCGTAGGCGAGCAGATCGACACCAGGTCCGCGGTCGGCAGGTTACAGCTCCGCACCCCTCGGCGTTCCTGGGGAGGAGACGCAATCGAGCGGATCTCTCCCGCGACAGCGGCAGCGCGGAGCGTGGTCCACTGAGCCGTCGATCGACTGGCCGTGAGGAGCACGAGCGTCAGGCCGCGGGCACCTGGAAGTAGAATGTACTCCCGGCGCCGCCGACGCTCTCTGCCCAGATCCTGCCTCCATGGCCCTCGAGGATGCAGCGGGCGATGTAGAGGCCCAGCCCGAGCCCGCGGCGATCGCTGCGGCCCACCTGCCAGAAGCGGCTGAAGATCGGCTCGAGGTGTTCGGCGGCGATCCCTGGGCCCGTGTCCGCGACCGAGACCTGGGCCGCCCCGGCGACGACCTCGACTCGCACCGCGATCCGCCCTCCATTGCCGGTGAACTTGATCGCGTTGGTGAAGAGGTTCGCGAGCACCTGGACGATGCGATCGTGGTCCACGACCGCAGACACCGGCTGCGGACTGGTCTCGAGCGTAAGCGTGAGGTCGCGCGCCGCCGCGGACAGCTGGAAGGTTTCGATCGCCTCCCCCACCAGCGCCGTCAGATCCTGAGGCGAGGGCTCCATGACGAGCTTCCCCGACTCGATGCTCGCGATATCGACGAGGTCGCCGAGGATTCGGTTCATCCGCGCGACCGAGCGTTGGATGAGCTGCGCGCGCGGGAGGATCGGCGCGGGGCCACCTGGCCCGTGGGCCGCGTCCCGCACCATCAACTCGGCGGAGAGCGCGATCCCGCCGAGCAGGTTGCGCAGGTCGTGGCTCACCATCGCGAGGAGGATGTCCCGCGTGCTCAGCGCCTCGTCCGAGCGGCCGCGCTCGGTCATGAGATCCTCGTCGGTCTCCTCGCGCTCGAGGCGCAGAAGACTGCTCAGCGCCCGCTTGCGCTCCTCGCGCTCGCGGCGCAGGCCCTCATCTGCGTCGAGGCGCTCGGCCTGCAGCGCGGCGTCCTCGCCCGCCCGCTCCTTCGCGAGCGCGGATGAGTCGGAGGTGCTCTTGGTGTCGGCCAGATTCCGCGCGGCCTGAACCACCTCGTCCGCCCGATCCCGGGCGCGGCCGACCACGGCGTCCGCCCGCTCCTCGATCGCGGCGCGCTTGAGCGCGAGCTCGCTGTCGGTCTTGTTCCGCTCTGCACGCAGGCTTCCGTCGGTCGACCGGCGTTCGGGGCTGTGATCATGCTTGGGGTTCATTCGAGCGCTCCTCGGGCACGCTCCTCGGGCGCCCTCGCTCCGGCGAAGACTGCGTACGGGGCGGTCCGGGAGCACCCTACGTCTGCGAGCGGCGCGTCCGGCGTGGCGCCGCTCGCACGGTGGGACATAGTGAACATGGGCGAGGTGGTCCTCGACGTGTTCGGGGGTAGTGGAAGCGCGCTGATCGTGACGAGTCTTCCGGTTCCTGGTGGACAGCGTCGGGACGAGGCCATCTTCATCCTCGATCCGCGCGGTGTCGTGCGAATTTGGTTCCCCTCAGCAGCCAATGACGCTGCCGACGAACTTGAACAGCGCGTCGAGGTCGACCGGCTTGGAGATGAAGCCGAGGTAGGGCCCGCTCCGGACCTTCTGCTTCGCGTGCATGTCGGCGGTGATCAGCACCACGGGGACGCTGGCGAAGGCGCCCTCCTTGAGGAACTCATCCATGAACTGCGGCGCGTTCATCGACGCGATGTTCCAGTCGAGGAAGATCAGCGCGGGCGGCGGATGCGAGCGGAGCCAGGCGAGCGGCTCCGTCCCGCCGCCGGCGTCGTAGACCTCGTGGCCGCGATCCTCGAGGGTGTCGCGGAGGGCGTCGCGGACGTCGGGGTCGTCCCACGCGGACGGGACGATGCGCGACAAGACATGGCAGCCTGAGGACGTCCTGCGCCGCGCGCTCAAGCGCGCCGGGCTCGTCACGAGCTACACGCACGTCTGCCGCCGCAAGGGCTGCCGCTACGCCGAGGAGCGCGCGGGCGCCGAGATCCGTCCGTGCCCGCGCTGCGGGTACAAGCTCTGGCCGAAGGGAAACGTCCGGCACATCCGCTTTCACGACCTGCGCCACACCTACGCGAGCGTGCCTCCTCATGTTCGGGGCGAACCTCACCTCGGTGAAGAAGCTCCTCGGCCACTCAAACCCGAAGATCACCGAGCGTCGCTACGGGCACCTCTTGCCGGACTTCATGAAGTCGGAGGTGGACCGGCTTCGCTTCGGCCTCGATCGCCTTGCGCCGGCGCTCCCCGGGCGGGGCGTCGCCGCGACTGGCAGTGATTCGCCGGATTCCGCTGCTGGTAGCCAGCGCCTTGGTACGCCGGTGGTACGGACGGGCGCCGGTGCACAAGAAGAGGCCGGGACCCCACCGGCTATCGCCTTGGAAATCCCGGCTTCTTTATTGGCGGGGTGTACGGGACTCGAACCCGTGGCCTCCGGCGTGACAGGCCGGCGTTATAACCAGCTTAACTAACACCCCACAGAGTGGGCGGGACAGGTTTCGAACCTGCGACCCTCGGTGTGTAAGACCGATGCTCTACCGCTGAGCTACCCGCCC
>DASSQZ010000266.1:0-25061 GCA_035702105.1 Myxococcales bacterium
GACGACATCGAGCCGGGGAAGACCTTCGCCGGCATCGCCTTCGTCACGGTGATCAAGGCGCTGCGCGACGATCTCGGTCCGGGAAAGGAGGCGGATCTGAAGGTGGTGGCCTTCACGCCCAAGCCGCGCGTCGCGCCGGTCAACGTGATCCGCCACGGCGAGGAGAAGGTGCGGATGGCGGGCCGCTCGATTCCCGCCGACCACTACACCATCCATCCCGACATCCCCGGCATCGTGAAGCTGTTCGTCCACGCCCCCGACTCCGAGGTGTGGCTGTTCGGAAACGGGCCCGCGGCCTTCCTCCGATTCGAGGGCGCGTTCGCGGAGCCGGACGACGAGGTCATCCGGGTGGACGTGATCCCCGCTCCCAGCCCCCGCGCGCAGGGACGGGCGCCGCCGCCGCCGCGCCGCGAGCAGTGATCGGCGCGCCTCAGAGGTCGAGCACGCGCCAGAGATACCAGCTCGCCACGCTGCGGTACGGGCGCCAGCGCTCGCCGTGGGCAAGAAGCTCCTTGGGCGAGGGGAGCTCGCGCAGGCGGCGCACCTTGGCGAAGCCCTTGCGTACCCCGTAGTCGGTCGCGGGCAGCACGTCGGGCCGCGCGAGGCGGAAGAGGAGCAGCATCTCCACCGTCCACGGCCCGATCCCGCGCACGGCGGTGAGCCGCTCGACGATCTCCTCGTCGGACAGCGTCTCCAGAACCCGCACCGAGCCCGGCACCGTGCCGTCGAGGGTCTTCGCCGCCAGGTCCTTGAGCGCCGCGGCCTTGGAGCGGGAAAGGCCGGCGCCGCGCAGCTCCTCGTCGGACGCCTCGAGGAGGTCCTGCGGCCGGGGAAAGCGGCGCGGCCGGAAGAGCCCCACCACGCGCGCCAGGATGGTGGCCGCCGCCTTGCCGGTGAGCTGCTGGTAGACGATGGATTCCGCCAGCGCCTCGAAGGGGCTCTGCAGCTCCGCGGGGCGCAGGCGGAACGGCCCCACCCGCTCGATGAAACGGGCCAGCCTCGCGTCCCGCGCGCGCAGGTGCGCGACCGCCGCCACGGGGTCGAAGGGCAGTCCGTGATCGACGGCGATGGTCACGCCCTCGAGCGCGAGCAGCCGCTGCTTGGCCACCACGCCGCCCGGCGCCGAGAAGCCGCCGGGGGCGCCGCCCGCGCCGAGGACGCGGTGGCACGGCACCACCACCAAAAACGGATTGCGCCCCAGCGCCTGTCCCACCGCGC
The DNA here is from genome assembly GCA_035702105.1 of Myxococcales bacterium. Taxonomy (GTDB): domain Bacteria; phylum Myxococcota; class Myxococcia; order Myxococcales; family 40CM-4-68-19; genus 40CM-4-68-19. The sequence continues at coordinate 1,219 of DASSQZ010000266.1, forward strand.
GGGACGCGCCCGGCTTTCCCAGCATCGCCGCCACCTCGCCGTAGGTGGCGGTCTTTCCCGGCGGCAGCTCGCGGATCTTCTCGTAGACGGCGCGCTGGAAGGGCGCCAGCACCGAGAGGTCGAGCGGCAGTGCCGCCAGATCCTGCGGCTCGCCGGCGAGGTGCCGCCGGAGCAGGCGCGCGGCATCGGCGACGAAGGGCGGCGCCTGGGTGCCGTTCTGCTTCGCCAGCTCCGCCCGCAGCTCGCGCTGCGGCATCTCCGGCATCTCGATGGCGGTGAGTCCCCGCTCATTCCACCGCAGCCGCACCGGCCCCGCGCGCGTCTCGAAGAGCATCGGCGGAGTGTAGCGGTCCGCCGAGCAGTTCGCCCAGGTCGATGGCGTCGCGGATGGCGTGACCGAAGTGGTCGTTGTTGAAGTACACGTACGCGTCGCCGGGGCCGGAGAGCAGGCTCTGCGCGACGGGTCGGAGGGCGCGCTTGCCGTAGCGGCCGCGGTACTTTCCCGTGGCGCCGTGGAAGCGCAGGTAGCGGAAGCCTCCGGTGAGGCGGGGCGGGCGCCGCGCGACCAGGTCGTGCTCGCAGAACGCCGCGCCGCAGGCGTCGAGCACCGCGCAGACCGGCTCCACGTACCAGGCTGCGCTGCGGAACTCGACGGCGTGGCGGAAGCTCCCGCGCGGCAGCTTCTCGAGAAAGGCGGCCAGCCGCTCCGGGTCCGCCCTGTCCATCTGCGGCGGAAGCTGCCAGAGCACGACCGAGAGCTTGCGGCCGAGGCGGCGGATGAGCTCGAAGTAGCGGTCGATGCCGGCGCCGGGATCCTTGAGCCGCTTCATGTGCGTGAGATAGCGGCTGCCCTTGACCGCGAAGCGGAACCCCGCAGGCGTTCCCTCCCGCCATCCGTCCACCGCGGCCGCGGTGGGCAGCCGGTAGAAGGTCGCGTTCAGCTCCACGGTGGAGAAGAAGCGCGCGTAGTGGTCGAGCCAGCGCCTGGCAGGAAGCCCCTGCGGGTAGAAGACCTTGCGCCAGTGGCTGTACACGTACCCGCTGGTGCCGAGGTGGATCACGGCGCAAAGGTGGGTACATTTGCGGCATGACGCACGCCGGACCGGCCACCGCCGCGCCGCTCGTGCCGCCGAGGCCGACGCTGGCGAGACTGCGCGCCGCCGCAGCCGGCTGCACCGCCTGTCCGCTCTACAAGACCGGGACGCAGACGGTCTTCGGCGAAGGCCTCGCGGAAGCGCGGGCGGTGTTCCTCGGCGAGCAGCCCGGCGACAGCGAGGACAAGCTGGGCCGGCCCTTCGTCGGGCCCGCGGGAAAGCTTCTCGACCGGGCGCTCCTGGAAGCGGGCATCGATCGCAAGCTCGTCTACGTCACCAACGCGGTGAAGCACTTCAAGTGGACCGCGCGCGGCAAGCGCAGGCTGCACGAGAAGCCCAACGCGCGCGAGATCGCCGCCTGCCGTCCGTGGCTGGAAGCGGAGCTTGCCGTGCTGGAGCCGGAGGTGCTGGTGTGCCTGGGCGCCACCGCGGCGCAGGCGGTGCTGGGCAAGAGCTTCCGGGTGACGCAGATGCGGGGGCAGATCTTCCGCCGCGAGCGCGATCTCTCGGTGATGGCGACGGTGCACCCCTCGTCCATCCTCCGCGCTCCCGACGACGAGGCGCGACACCGGGAGATGGCCGCGTTCGTCCGCGACCTGAAGCTGGTCGCGCCGCTCCTGCGGCACTGAAAGGGCTACTCCTTGGTGGCGCGCTCCGCCGCGGTGCGGGCCGCCTTCTTGTCGGAGAGTCCGCGGGCGCGCAGCGCCTTGAACTCCTCCTCGAACTCGCGCAGCTCCTCGTCGGTGGCGTTCTCCAGGTCGGCAAAGACGTTGCGCGCCCTGCGCTGCGAACGGATCAGCTCGTCGAGCTTGAGCTGGATGGCCTTGCCGTCGCGGTTCTGCGTCGCCTGGATGAGGAACACCATCAGGAAGGTCACGATGGTGGTGCCGGTGTTGATCACCAGCTGCCAGGTGTCCGAGAAGCCGAAGAGCGGGCCGGTGACTGCCCACGCCGCCACTACCACCAGCGCGGTGAGGAAGGCGTGGTGGGTGCCGACAGCGGCTGCCACGGCGCAGGAAAACCTTCTGAACCAGCTCTCGCGCGGCGGCTCGCCCACTCCTTGAACATGGCGGCCGTCCGGCCATCCGCAACCCTACGTGGGTCGGAAATGCTCGAACTCGACGGCGACGCCGGGCGTCCACTGGCAGAGGTCCGGGCGGCCGAGCGGCGGCAGGCCGGCCGCGGCCGAGAGCGACTCCTGGAGCTCGCTCACCTGCGCCTGGTACAGCTCCCAGGGAGGATGCCGCACCGGGCCGCGCCAGAGCACCGGCCCCGCCGCCTGCGAGTAGAAGAGATAGCGCTCCGCGAGGAATTCCTCCACCGAGCGCGGCTTTGCGCGGCCCAGGCTTTCGCCCGCCGTGTACCGCACCTCGAATCGGGCCTGGGGGAAGGCGCGGTCGCTGCGGTACCACCCTTCGGACCGGTCCATGCGCGCGAGGAAGTACGGCAGCCGCACCGAGATGCGCGCCGCCGCCACCGCCAGCGCGCTCGCCGCGTCGAGGCTGAAGAACCAGATCCCCGGGCCGTGCGCAGGATGCGTCACGTAGGTGCGGAAGTTCAGCTCGTGGAAGTCGGGCAAGGGCGGCAGGCCGCGCAGGCGCCCGCGGCGAAGGGTGAAGGGCGTCATCGAGACCCAGCCGCTGCCGCCATGCTCGTCCACCGAGAGGCGGGGATGCACGCGGGGGCGGAGCACGGAGGCGGGCACGCGCCAGTGCAGGAAGAGCAGGTCGCGCCACTCCTGGTAGCCGACGATCAAGAAGCGTGCGCCCCGCGAAACACCTTGCGCGCGCAGTCCGCAAGCTCGCGGGGATGGACCGGCTTCACCAGGGCCTCCACCGCCCCCATCTCGCGCGCCGCCCGCAGCCTGCTGCCGACGGCGGAGACGGCGATCACCGGCGAGCGCGGCTCCGGCTCGCTCCGCAGCCGCTCGATCATCTGCAGGCCGTCCAGCACCGGCATGATCAGATCGGTGATGATCACGTCGGGCCGCATGAGGCCGGCCTTCTCCAGGCCTTCGCGCCCGTCGTGCGCCACGGTCACGTCGAAGCCCTCGAACTCGAGCGCGACCTGCGTGACCTCGGCGAGATCGCGATCGTCCTCGACCAGGAGTACGCGAAGCTTCTCCGCAGCGTCCGGCATGGGGGCGCACCTTCGCGCCACGGCGTCCGCGGCGCAAACGGATTCGCTCGCACCCTGTCGCTTTGCGGACGTGGATCCACGCATCTTCGTTGTCGGCTTTCGAACAGCGTGGGAACATCCTTACCCACCCGGCGAGGAGACTCGGATTCATTGGCGGCGAGGGCTCCGCGGAGCCCCGGCATCGACCTTCGCAGTCGCCGGCCGCCGCGGCTGACTCCGACTGAAGGGCGAATCAGCGCTTGCCTGCAGCCCCTGCAGTCGGTCTAGAAAGTTCTGTCCATGGGATTCGACATCCAGCCGGGAAGACAGCCGATGAACCCTGCGATCGAAGGCCGCAAGGCGCTGGTCCTGGTGGTGGACGACTTTGCCGACAACCGCGAGATGTACTCCGAGTACCTGAGCTTCTCCGGGTACGAGGTGATCGAGGCGAAAAACGGCGTCGAGGCCATCGCCGCGGCGCAGGACCGCCTGCCCGACATCATCGTCATGGATCTGTCGCTGCCGTTGATGGACGGCTGGGAGGCGACGCGCAGGCTGAAGGCCGACGAGCGCACCCGGACGATTCCCGTGGTGGCGCTGACCGGACACGCGCTCGCAGGGCACTCCCGTGGCGCGAGGGAGGCGGGGTGCGATTCGTTCCTCGCCAAGCCTTGCCTGCCCGATCAGCTGGTGGCGGAGATCCGCCGGATGCTCGAGAGCGGCAAGGCCACCATCGCCCGGTCGCGCGGAGCGAGGTAGAGCGCCCCTGCTGGCGAAGAATCTGCGAAGATCCCGGATCGCCCGGGCGACTCATCTGCTAGAAAACGGCGCATGTTGATCGCTCTCGTTCTCGCCGCGGCCGCCATCCATCCCGTCGATGTGGTGGGCTTCTCCCCGGACAACAAGTACGTCGCCTGGATCGAGCACGGAGTCGGCGAGATCAACGGCTTCCCCTGGGCCCGCATGCACGTCACCGAGGTGGCGCGGAACGCCGACGCCATGCCGACCGTGCAGATCACGTTCGACACCGGCGCCGAGGGCGAGACCGAGCAGAAGGCGGTGAAGCAGGCGCGGGCGGCGGCGGAGACCTGGCGGCGAAAGCTGAAGGTCTCCTCCTGGGTGCCGGCGCGGAAGATCCGCCACGACGACCAGGGGGAGCTCCTGGACGCGAAGGGCAAGCCGTTTGCCGTGGTGGACCTCAAGGTGAGCTCCGGGCAGGCCACCTGCATGCAGCCCTACAAGTCCCTGCTCCTCGAGGTGCTGGTCCGTCGCAACCAGGACGCCGAGCCGGCGCGGCTCGCGGCCGATGCCGGCCCGCCGCGCGAGCACCCCTGCATGGTCGCCTGCGGGCTGGGCGACGTGTTCACCCACGGCAAGGCCGCGCTGGTCTTCGCCGGCTGCGGAGTGGAGGCGTTCCAGGGCCAGCCGGTCACGCGATATGCCGCGTACACCGGTCTGCTCCCCTGGAGCCTGGAGCCCGGCAAGCGGCGCTGAGGCCGTCACTTCGGCGCCGCGATCAGGCCGCGCAGGGTGGAGAGCGCGTCGGCGTCCTGCGCCCTCTTCTCGCTGCGCCAGCGAGCGATGCGGGGAAAGCGCACCGCCACGCCGCTGCGGTGGCGCGCGCTCGCCGCGATGCCCTCGAAGTGCAGCTCGAAGACCTGCACCGGCTCGACCGCGCGCACCGGCCCGAATCGCTCGAGCGTATGCTCGCGGATCCAGCGGTCGAGGCGATCGATCTCCTCGTCGGTGAGGCCGGAATAGGCTTTGGCCACGGGAACCAGCGCACCGCCGTCCCAGAGCGCGAAGGTGAGATCGGTCAGGAGCGTCGCGCGCCGTCCCGAGCCCGGCTGCGCGTACACCAGCACCGCGTCGATGGAGTAGGGCGACACCTTCCACTTCCACCACTCGCCGCGCGGCCTGCCGTGCCGGTAGGGCGAGTCCCAGCGCTTGAGCATCAGCCCTTCCACTCCCCGCTCGCGCGACTGCGCGCGCAGCTCGCGGAGCGCGGCCCAGGACGGCGCCGCCACCTCGGGCGAGAGCGAGAGCCGCTCGCTGCGGCCCGCGACCAGGCGCTGCAGGCGCGCCCGCCGCTCGCGCAGCGGCTCCGGGCGCAGGTCGAGACCTTCGCTCTCGAGCACGTCGTAGGCCATGAACGCCGCCGGCGCCTCGGCGAGGATCTTCGGCGAGAGCTTCTGCCGGCCGATGCGCCGCTGCAGGACCGAGAAGGGCATGGGCGCGCCCTGCGCGAAGGCCAGCACCTCGCCGTCGAGGACGGTGCCCTCCGGCAGCGCCGCCCAGACCGCGGAGAGGTCGGGAAAGCGGTCGGTGATCAGCTCCTCGCCGCGCGACCAGAGGAATGCGCCGCCGGCGCGGCGGACGATCTGCGCGCGGATGCCGTCCCACTTCCACTCGGCGAGCCAGGCGCCGCGATCGCCGAGCGCCTCCGGCTCCTGTTCGAGCTGCGTGGCGAGGAAGAATGGATACGGGCGCGACGGGTCCGCGGCGGAGTCCTCCGGCGCGAGGAGCGCCGCGAACGCCTCGGCCGATGGCTGCCAGGCGCCCATCAGGCGGTGGGCGACCGTGGCCGGCGTAAGGCCCGCGTGTTGCGCCAGGGCGCGGATGGCGAGCGTGCCGGAGACGCCCACGCGCAGCTCTCCCGTGAGCAGCTTGTCGAGCAGGAAGATCTCCCGCCGGTCGAGCGCGTCCCAGAGGGCGACCACCGCGGCGCGCTTCTCGTCCTCCGCGGCTCCGCGCAGCGGCAGCAGGCGCTCCTCGATGAGCCGGCCCAGGTCCGGGGCCTCCGCCGCGGAGGGCCGCCCCTGTCGCGCGGTGTCGAGGAGGAGCGCGACGGTTTCCGCCAGGTCTCCCGCCACCCCGAGGCACTCTTCGAAGAGCCAGCCCGGCACCCCTGCACGCTCGCAACCCCACTGGGCGATGTGGCGCGGCGCGATCAGCCGCTTGAGCCGGCCGCCGGTCAGGAAGAACAGCGCCCAGGCCGCGTCGGCGGGCGGCGCCGCCGCGAAGTACGCCTCCATCGCCGCAACCTTCGCGTTGGTGGAGGTGGTGGAATCCAGCGCCTCGTAGAGCCGGGAAAAGCGGCGCATCAGTCGCCCTCGAGGTCGGGCGGCCGGGGTGTGCCGATGGAATCGGCCTCTGCGAGCCCGCCTTCCCGGACCTGCCGCACCAGGGCCTCGCGGTACCCGTGGGTCGCGAGCACGCGGCCGGCGCCCGTCTCGCGGATGGTGCGCAACAGCGACGGCCAGTCCGCGTGATCGGACAAGGCAAAGCCGCGGTCGAAGCCGCGCCGCCGCCGGGTCCCGCGGATGCGCATCAGCCCGGAGGCGAAGGCCTGCTCGAGGTTGCGGAAGCGCTTCATCCAGGGCGTGCCGCGGGCGCTGAGGGGCGCCAGCACCAGCTCTCCGGCCAGCCCGCGCGCCTCGCCGAGGAGCCGGGTCGCGGCGAGGGGCACGCCGCACTCGCGGTACACTTCGGCGAAGGGCTCGATCATGCCGTGCACCCACACCGGCCGGTCGGTGAGCCGCGCGATCTCCGCCAGAAGCCGCTGCGATTTTCCCAGCGCGTAGCAGAAGAGGACGGAGGCCTTGCCGGCGTTGCCCTGCCACCACTCCACGATCTCGCGGGCCACCGCCGCGGAATCGTCCCAGCGGAAGAGCGGCAGCGCGTAGGTGGCCTCGGTGACGAAGGCGTCGCAGCGCACGGGCTCGAAGGGCAGGCAGGTCGGGTCGGGGTCGCGCTTGTAGTCCCCGGAGACCACCCACACGCCGCCCGCGCCCGCGATGCGCACCTGCGCCGATCCGAGCATGTGCCCTGCGGGGTGCAGGGAGACGGTGACGTCGCCGATGCGCCGCTTCTCGCCGTAGGGCAGGGACTCGATGCGGGCAGGGGCCAGCCTGCGCCGCAGGAGCGCGGCCGACTCCGGCGTGCACAGGTACGCCGCGCTCCCCGCGCGGGCGTGGTCGCCGTGGGCATGCGTCAGCACGGCGCGCTCCACCGGCAGCACCGGATCGAGGTGGAACGCGCCGGCCGGGCAATGGAGGCCCTGCGGCGAGTCGACGATCACGCTCGGTCGAGCTTACTCCAGCGGCGCGGCGGAGCCCGTCTCGGCGGGCACCTGCGCGCGGGGCGCGCCCTCGGATTTCAGCTCGTCCCCCATGTCCTCCATCACCACGCCCAGGTCGTCCAGCTCGTCCTGGGAGAGCATCTTCTTCACCTTGGGGAAGAGCTCGCCCTCCTCCTCCTCGACGTGGTGCTCCACCTGCTCCTTGAGGACGGAGATCTTGGCGTCGAACTGCGCGTCGGAGGGCTCCAGCTCGAGCAGGTCGGCGATCATCCGCTTCACCGAGAGGTGCTCCTCCACCGCCTCCTCGAGCAGCTCCTCGGTGCGCGCGCTCCGGGTCGCGGGGTAGAAGTGCTTCTCCTCGATCGCGGCGTGCACCGCGAGGGCGTCCGCCAGCTCGTCGAAGAGCACGCCTTTGTCGCCTTCGTTCGCGCTCTCGATCTTCCTGAACAGCGCTTTCGCCTCGTCGTGCTGGTTCTTGAGCAGCTCGATCGCGTCCACCGGAACCTCCTCGGAAGGGTTGAACAGGAAGTTGAGGACCGTACGCTGCGTGCGCAAACCTGCGGGCAGTGAACGCTCGGCCGCAGCGCCGCTCGTCGGGACGGCGCGAAGTGTCTAGGTTCGTACCCATGACGAAGCGAGCGGTGTGCCTGCACGGTCATTTCTACCAGCCGCCGCGGGAGAACCCCTGGATCGAGGAGGTGGAGGTCCAGGACTCCGCGGCGCCGTTCCACGACTGGAACGAGCGCATCGCCGCCGAATGCTACGGCCCCAACGGCGCCGCCCGCCTGAAGACGAGCACCGGGCGCATCTGCGACATCGTCAACAACTACGTCCACCTCTCCTTCAACTTCGGCCCCACCCTGCTCGCCTGGCTGGAGAGACAGGCGCCGGAGATCTACCGCAACGTCCTCGACGCCGATGCCCGCAGCCTGCGCGAGCGCGGCCACGGCAACGCCATCGCCCAGGCGTACAACCACACCATCCTGCCGCTCTGCAGCGACCGCGACCTGCGCACGCAGGTCCGCTGGGGGCTGGCCGACTTCCGCCAGCGTTTCCGCCGCCCCTCCGAAGGGATCTGGCTGCCGGAGACCGCCGCCGACCTGCGGACCCTCTCGGCCATCCACGAGGAAGGCATCCGCTTCACCGTGCTCTCGCCCTACCAGTGCAGGCGCGTCCGGGCGCCCGGCGGGCCGTGGGAGGACGCGAGCGGCGCCCGCTTCGACCCTGCCCAGGCCTACTTCGTGCGGCTGCCCTCGGGCGCGCTCTTTCCCGTCTTCTTCTACGACGGCCCGATCGCGCGGGCGGTGGCCTTCGGCGAGGGGCTGGGAAGCGCGGACGACCTGCTGCGCAGGCTGGATGCCGGCTTCTCGGCGGCGCGCACGCACGACGAGGTGCTGACCGTTGCGGTGGACGGCGAGACCTTCGGCCACCACCGCAAGGGCGGCGACGAGGTGCTGGCCGCCGCGATCCGCAAGCTCTCCCAGCGCGACGACGTGCAACTCGTCAACCTGGCGCAGGCGCTGGAGCTGTTCCCGCCCACCCACGAGGCGGAGATCTACGAAGGCTCTTCCTGGAGCTGCGCCCACGGCATCGAGCGCTGGCGCTCCGACTGCGGCTGCTCCGCGGGCGGGCAGCACGGCTGGCGGCAACACTGGCGGGCGCCGCTGCGGGCCGCGCTCGACGGGCTCTCCGAGCGCCTCTCCGAGCTCTACGACCGCGAGGCGGCAAAGCTCCTGCGCGATCCCTGGCGCGCCCGCGACGAGTTCATCGAGGTGGTGCTCGATCCCGAGCGCCGCAACGCCGCCGCCTTCGTGGCCCGGCATGCCGTGCGCGAGCCCTTGCCACAGGAAAGGGTCCGGGCGCTGCAGCTCCTCGAGATGGAGCGCCAGGCCATGCTCATGTACACGAGCTGCGGCTGGTTCTTCTCCGAGGTGTCCGGGCTGGAGACGGTGCAGATCCTCAAGTATGCCGCGCGCGCGCTGCAGCTCGCCCGCGAGGCCACCGGCGCGGAGCTGGAGGCGGACTTCAAGGCGGCGCTGGAGCAGGCGCCCTCCAACCTCCCCGAGCGCCGCGACGCGCGCAGGGTCTACGAGCAGGAAGTGCAGCCCTCCATCGCGCCGCTGGAGACGGTGGCCGCGCACTACGCCATCGCCGGGCTGGTGGAGGACTTCCCCCGGCGAGCGCGCATCTTCTGCCACGAGGTGCAGACCAGCTTCCGCCGCCGCGAGGACGCCGGCACCGCGGCGCTCTCGCTCGCGCGCATCGAGGTGCGCAGCCTGATCACGCAGGAGCAGGTGGACCTGACCACCTGCGTCCTCCACTTCGCCGGCGCGGACTTCCGCTGCGGCGTGCGCCCCTACGATGCCGAGCGCTTCGCCCAGACCGCCGACCGCCTCTTCGTCTCGTTCGACAAGCTCTCGCTCGCCCAGGTGGTCCGCGAGCTGGATCGCGAGTTCCCCGGCCGCGACTACTCGCTGCGCGACCTCTTCCTCGACGAGCGCCGGGAGGTGGCCGGGCGGCTCCTGCGCGAGAACATGGCGCGGTACGAGAGCGACTACCTGCAGATCTACGAGGCCAACCGCAGGCTGATCGACTTCCTGCGCGAGATCGACTCGCCCGTGCCGCGGCCGCTGCAGGTGGCCGCCGACGTGGCCGTCACCCACGACGCGCTGGAGACGGCGCGAAGGCTCGCCGCGGGCAAGGTCGAGCCGGCCGTGGCGCAGGCCGAGCTGGTGGCGCTCTCCCAGGTGGCGCAGCGGCTGGGCGCCCGCATCGACCTCGCCGCCGTGCGCGGCCCCTTCCTCGCCGCGGTGAGGGCGCTCTTCGACCGGGCGCTGGCCGGCCGGCGGGAGGCGGCGCTGCACGCTGCCGAGCTGGTCTCGCTCGCGACCGCGCTCGGCATGCACCTCGACCTCTGGGTGCTGCAGAACGCGCTCTGGCACGCGGTCCGCGAAGGCAACTGGGTGAACGACGGGGAGAGCCTTGCGCGGCTGGCCCACGCCCTCTGGTTCGACGAGGCGGTGGTGCTCGACCGGATCCAGGAGCGCCGCGCGCGGGCCAGCGCATGAGCGCCTCCATCCGCGACTATGCCATCGTCGGCGACTGCAGGTCGGCGGCGTTGATCTCGCGGGGAGGCTCGCTCGACTGGCTCTGCTGGCCGCAGTTCGACAGCCCGTCGCTCTTCGCCGCCATCCTCGACGAGGAGCGGGGCGGCAGGTTCGTGATCGCTCCGGCCGGCGACTTCCGCTCCGAGCGGCGCTACCTGGGCGAGACCAGCGTCCTGCGCACGACCTTCCACGCGGCGGAGGGCGAGCTGAGCCTCACCGACTTCATGCCGGTGCTCACCCACGAGGACGCGCGGCGGCGCATGCACCCCGAGCACGAGCTGCAGCGCATCGTCCGCTGCGAGCGCGGCGAGGTGGAGGTGGAGATCCTCTTCGACCCGCGCCCCGACTACGGGCGAAGGCAGCCGCGGCTGCGCCGGATGGGCAAGCTGGGCTTGCGCGCCGAGGTGCCGGGCGGGCTGCTCACGCTCTGCACCGACGCGCCGCTGCCTCCGGAGGGCCGCGCCCGCCTGCGCCTGCGCGGAGGCGAGTCCCTGCACTTCACCCTCGCCTACAGTACCGAGGGCCCGGCGGTGCTGGGGCTGCCGGCCACCCACTGCAACCGCGCCCTGGAGCAGACGCTGCGCCTCTGGGAAGCCTGGGCGGCCCGCACCCGCTACGACGGACCGCGGCGCGACATGGTGGTGCGGAGCGCACTGACGCTCAAGCTCCTGCAGTTCGCGCCCTCCGGCGCGGTGGTGGCGGCCCCCACCACCTCGCTGCCCGAGCGCAAGGGCGGCACGCTGAACTGGGACTACCGCTTCTGCTGGCTGCGGGACACGGCGCTCACCGCCCGCGCGCTCTATGGCCTCGGCCACACCGAGGAGGCCACCAGCTTCATGAGCTGGCTGCTCAGCGCCACCACGCTGAGCCAGCCCAGGCTCCACGTGCTCTACGACCTCTACGGCCGCCGCCCGGGCCCGGAGAAGGAACTCCCGCACCTGCGCGGCCACGGCGGCGCGCGTCCGGTGCGGGTAGGCAACGCCGCCGCCGGCCAGGTGCAGCTCGACACCTACGGCGAGGTGATCGAGGCCGCCGCCTGGTTCGCCCGCAGCGGCGGCAAGTTCGACCGCGCCACCTCGAAGATGCTCTGCGGCTTCGGCGACGAGGTGCTGCGCGACTGGGGCGAGCCCGACGAGGGCGTCTGGGAGATCCGCGGGCTGGGGCGCAACTTCACCCACTCGCGGGTGCTCTGCTGGTCGGCGCTGGACCGGCTCTGCGAGCTGCACGAGAAGGGCTTCCTCGACCGGGCGCCCGCGGCGCAGTTCGCGAGGGCGCGCGACGCCATCCGCGCCGAGGTGGAGGCGCTGGGCTACAGCGAGCAGCTGCAGAGCTACACGCGCACGCTGGCGGGCGGCGACGTGGATGCAAGCCTGCTGCTGCTTCCCTGGTACGGCTACTGTCCCGCCGATGCGCCGCGGATGCGCGGCACCTGGCGGCGCATCCGCGAGCAGCTGGAGGCGCGCCCCGGGCTCTTCATCCGCTATCGCGGCCCGCTCACCAGGGGCGAGGGCGCCTTCGGCATCTGCAGCTTCTGGGCGGCGGAGTACCTGGCGCTCGGCGGCGGCACGCCGGAGGAAGCGGCCGAACGGTTCGAGACGCTGCTCGGTTTCGCCAACGACGTGGGCCTGTACGCGGAAGAGATCGACGCCGACACCCTCGAGGCGCGAGGCAACTTCCCGCAGGCCTATACGCACCTGGGACTGATCAACGCGGCGCTCTCGCTGCAGAAACGCGCTGCCCGCCCTGCCGCCGCGCGCGGACGCGAGGCGCGCGGGTGATCGGGTCGGGCTCGCTCCTCGCCGGGTTCGTGGGCACCCTGGTGCTCACCACGCTGGAGGCGGGAGCGCAGCAGCTCAATCTCACCCGCATGAGCGTGCCCTACCTGCTCGGGGCGGCGTTCACGAAGAGTCGCGACCGCGCCAAGGTGATCGGCTTCTTCACCCACCTGATCAACGGGCAGCTCTTCGCGCTCCTCTACCTGGCCATCTTCCACGCGCTGGGCCAGGGTGGCGTGCTGCGGGGCGCCTTCATCGGGCTGGTTCACTCGGCCGTGGTGCTGCTGGTGGTGATGCCGCTCTTGCCCTCCATCCATCCGCGCATGGCCAGCCTGCACCAGGGCCCCACCGAGCTTCGCCAGCTCGAGCCGCCCGGACCGTTCGCGCTGCATTACGGCGTCAGTACGCCGCTCGTGGTGATCCTCTCCCACATCGTCTTCGGCGCCCTGGTGGGAGCCCTGGCGCCGATGCGCTGAGCGGCCGGGCGGCCGTGCGCGCGGCCGGGAGCGCCGGCTGCCGCCGCGACTTAGCTTTGTCTGCGATGGCGTTCCTGCCGCACATCCGGCCCTGGCCGTTCCTCAAGAAGCTGTTCAAGCGCGTCGGCGACAACGACGCCGGCGGGCGCGCGGCCCAGCTCTCCTACTATTTCGTCTTCGCGCTCTTTCCCTTCCTCTTCTTCCTGGTGACGCTCGCCGCCTACCTGCCCGTCCAGGGCGCGCTCGAAGGCCTCCTAGGCCGCATCGATCCCCTGGTCCCGGAGCAGGCGATGCGGCTCGTCCGCGGCCAGCTCACCACGCTGACCACCCAGCAGCGGCCCCACCTGCTCACCCTGGGACTCGCGCTCTCGCTCTGGAGCGCCTCGCGCGGGGTCGACGCGCTGCGGGCGTCGCTGAACCTCTCCTACGACGTGAAGGAGTCGCGGCCCTGGTGGAAGGTGCAGGGCATCGCCGTCGTGGTGACCGTGGCCACCTCCGCGCTGATGCTCCTCGCCGTCGTCGCCATCACCCTCGGCACAGGCGCCGGCCTCTGGCTGGCCACCCGGCTGCACGTGGACCAGTTCTGGCCGCTGCTCTGGGGCTGGCTGCGCTGGCCGGTGACGGCGCTGGGCATCATGCTGGTGCTTGCGCTCCTCTACTACTTCCTGCCCGACGTGAAGCAGGAATGGCGCTTCATCACCCCGGGATCGGTGATCGGCACCCTGCTCTGGCTCCTGCTCGCCTGGGGCTTTTCCGTCTATGCCGAAAACTTCGGCAGCTACGACAAGACCTATGGCGCCATCGGCGGCGTGATCGTGCTCATGACCTGGTTCTACATCAGCGGGTTCGTCTTCATCCTCGGCGGCGAGATCAACGCGCTGTTCGAGCATGCGTCGCCCGAGGGCAAGGCGGCGGGCGCACGCGCCCCGGGCGAGGCGCCCCCTCCGCCGGTGGAGCGCCCCAGCATCGCCGCGCCGGGCGCCGCCAAGACCGCGGAGGCCGCCGCGCGCACCCGCAAGCGCGCCCTCTGGGCCCGCTTCCGCAAGTCGCCCGCGTAGCCGGGAATGGAATTCGCGGTCGAACGAATCGACGGCGGCGAATGGAGGAGCCCGATCAATCCGTAGGTGGAACGACCTGCACGAAACACGACGTCGCCCAGGGGGTGTCGAAAAGCGCTCGCCTGCTTGCCTCCCCGGCTTCCCGTGACCATGCATTGCCGGCTACGCCTTCCATGCACAGATGAAGCGGAGACCTCCCATGCCCGGTTGCACCCTGGAGCGCGAAGTGATCGGCACCACCGCCCTGTACAGGATTTCGGGAAAGTTCGAGGGCGCCTGCGCCTGGGAGCTGTCCGGGCGGCTGGAGCAGGAGCCGCTCGGCCAGGTGGTGGTGGACTTCGCCCAGGTGCGCGAGTTCGTCGATTACGGCATCGCGGTGATGGCCAATGCCGTGCAATCGGCGGACAAGCAGATCAAGCTGCGCGGCCTGCGGCAACACCAGGAGCGCCTCTTCCGGTATTTCGGCGTCGACGCGGCCGAGCCGCCGGAAGAAGGGGCCGAGGCGAGCCTGCTCGGCGCCGAGCCACCGCCCGCGGCGCACGAGGTGGTGTAGATGCCGCGGCCGATCTGGAGCGGGTCGATCAGCTTCGGATTGGTCAGCGTGCCGGTGAAGCTCTTCTCCGCCACTTCGCAGAAGGAAGTGCGCTTCCACATGCTCCACGACGAGGATGGCGGGCGAATCCACCAGAAGCGCGTCTGCAGCATCGACGGCGAGGAGGTTCCCTGGGAGCACATCGTCAAGGGCTACGAGATCAGCAAGGGCCGCTACGTCACCGTCACCCGCGAGGAGCTGGAGGGGTTCAACCCGCGGGCCACCAAGGCGATCGAGATCGAGGACTTCGTCGATCTGGACCAGATCGATCCCATCTATTACGAGAGCACCTACTACCTGGTGCCCGACAAGGGCGCCTCCAGGCCGTACGCGCTCCTGGCGGAAGCGATGAAGCGCGCCGGCAAGGTGGGCGTCGCGCGGTTCGTGCTGCGCACCCGGCAGTATCTCGCGGCGGTGCGGCCGATGGGCCGCGCGCTGGCCATCTCCACCATGCTCTACGCCGACGAGGTGGTCGCGCAGGACGATCTGGACGGGCTGCCCGATTCCCACAGCAGGCCGGGCGAGCGCGAGCTCAGGATGGCCGAGCAACTGATCGGCTCGCTCGAGGCGAAGTTCGACCCCGGCAGGTACAAGGACGACTACCGCGAGCAGGTGCTGGCGCTGCTCGAGCGCAAGGCGGAGGGCGAGGAGATCGTCGCCGGCGAGCCCGCCGAGGCGCCGCGCGGCAAGGTGGTCAACCTCATGGACGCGCTGCAGAAGAGCCTTGCCGCGGCGAAGTCCGGCGAGCTGCGCGATCGCGGCGAGATCCGCCACCAGCCCGGGCCGCACCACCGCGCCGCCGCCCGCAGCGCCCGCGCCCACGGGCCGCGCAAGGCGTCCCGCTCCCGCAGGCGGAAGAGTGGATGAGCCCGGCCTCGCAGGAGGTCACCCTCCGCGGGAAGCGCCTCACCCTCACCAACCTCGACAAGGTCCTCTATCCGAAGGCGGGTTTCACCAAGGCGCAGGTGATCGACTACTACCTGCGCGCGGCGCCCGCGGTGCTGCCGCACCTGCGCGACCGGCCGCTCACGCTCAAGCGCTATCCCGACGGAGTGGACGCGCCCTTCTTCTACGAGAAGAACGCGCCCTCGCACCGGCCGGCGTGGGTCAAGACCGCAGCGGTGTGGAGCGAGCACAACGAGCGCGAGATCCTGTTCGTCCTGGCGCAGGACGTCGCTACCCTGGCCTGGACGGCGAACCTGGCCGACCTGGAGCTGCACGTTCCCCTCCACCGCCATCGCGACCTGGACCGGCCCGACAGCGTGGTCTTCGACCTCGACCCGGGCGCTCCCGCCGATCTGGTCCAGTGCTGCGAGGTGGGGCTGATCCTGCACAACGCGTTCGAGAGGCTGGGGCTGCAGACCTTCGCCAAGGTCTCCGGCTCCAAGGGCCTGCAGCTCTACGTCCCGCTCAACACGCCCACGAGCTACGGCGAGACCAAGCCCTTTGCCCGCGCCGTCGCCGACGGGCTCGCGGCGCGGCGCCCCGCCCTGATCGTCTCCAACATGAAGAAGTCGCTGCGCGCCGGAAAGGTGCTGGTGGACTGGAGCCAGAACGATCCGCACAAGACCACCGTCTGCGTCTATTCGCTGCGCGCTCGCGACCGCCCCACCGTCTCCCTGCCCGTCACCTGGGCCGAAGTCGGCCGCTGCCTGGAGCGCCGCGACCCCTCCCTGCTGTCGTTCGAATCCGCCGCCGCGCTGGAGCGGATCGACGAGAGGGGCGACCTCTTTGCGCCCCTGCTCTCGCTCCGGCAATCGCTCCCGGCCGCAACCAGGCCCCTCGCCCCGACCCGGCGCAGATAGAAAGGGCGGTCCCTCGAGAGAGAGACCGCCCCGAAACTCTGCCGCCCCCGAAAGAAGCCTCGAGTCCTCAGACTGTCGCGCCTCGCCGCAGCACGGCGAAGATCAGGCTGATGATGGCGAGCACGAGCAGGATGTGCACCCATGCGCCCATGGCCGAGCCTGAGACGAGACCGAGGACCCACAGGACGAGCAGGATCACCGTGATGGTCCAGAGCATGCCCTACCTCCTTTCCTGAAAAGCTAGGTCCCGCACGTCCGGGCGGCGACCGTGCCTCCCTCCGGGCGCCCGGGCAGGCGCCTGCTCGGGTCGGCAGCCGGCGCACAGCCTTTCCCTGGCGGCGCACAGGCCGGCGCGTGGCATCGTCGTCGCGCCGTGCTGCGCCGGACGCTGCGGACATCGATGGTGGAGGGAGCATTCGCCGAGCTGGTGGGCGCCTGCGCGGCCGGCGGCGTGATCACCGCCTGGGCGCTCTACCTGGACCTGTCGCCGTTCCTGATCGGCGTCCTCGGCGCGCTGCCCTTCTCCGCCCAGCTGGTGCAGCTCCCCGCGTCGTGGGTCACGCGCCGGCTGGGCAGCCGGCGGGCGGCGCTCTGGACCATCGGCATCTGCCGCCAGTGCGTGCTGCCGCTCGCAGCGCTGCCGTGGCTGCCCGTTCCGCTCGCCGCAAAGCAGGCCGTCTTCCTCTGCTGCACCTTCGCGACCTCGGCGCTGGGCGTCGCGGGAAACAACGCCTGGACGTCGTGGATGGGAGACCTGGTCCCGGGCGCGCTGCGGGGCAGGTACTTCGGCCGCCGCACCGCGGTCTGTGCGCTGGCGGCCACCTGCGCGGCGCTGGGGGCGGGCGCCCTGCTCGACAGCGGCCGCAGCTACGGTCACGCCGGCGCGGCGCTCTCTGCGCTCACGCTCACGGCGTGCGCTGCGGGGGCATTCACCACCTGGCTCCTGCGCCTGCAGCACGCGCCCCGCGCCGTGGCCGCGCCCGCCGCATTGCCCATCCGCGAGGCGCTCTCGCCCGTGCGCGAGGCCGCCGGCCGGCGGCTGCTCCTCTTCCAGATGGCCTGGAGCGCGGCGGGCGGCGTGGCCGCGGCGTTCTATCCCTTGCACATGATCGGCAATCTCAAGATGGGCTTTGCGCGCATGGCGCTCTACACGGCGGCGATCGCCGCCTTCAAGACCATCGCGGCGCCCCTCTGGGGCCACGCCCTCGATCGCCGCGGCGCGCGCTTCGTCCTGGTGACCTGCTCGTTCGCCCTCTGCCTCTCGCCGCCGCTCTGGCTCTTTGCCTCCGCCGGGCACCTGGGCGCGCTGGCCGCCGACGCGGCGCTCAACGGCATCGGCATGGCCGGCCTCTCGCTCGCCACCTTCTCGCTGCCGCTTTCGCTCTCGCGCCCTGCCACCCGCTCGTTCTACGTGGCGGGCGCGGCGGCGGCGGGCGGTCTCGCCGCAGGAGCCGGATCGGCCGCCGGCGGCTTCGCGGTGAGGTTCCTGCCCTCCGCCTGGTCGTTGCTCGGCGCGCCGCTGGTCACGGCGCACGCCCTCTTCCTGCTCGGGGGGGCGGCCCGGCTGGGCGCGGCGCTGCTCGCGCTCCGCGTCCTGGACCGGCCTGCGGCAGAGGTGGTGCAGTTGCCGCGCCTCGCGCGGGCCGGGCGTGCGAAGCTGTCGGCGTGATCTTCGACTGCCAGTCCTGCGGCGCGTGCTGCTGCAACACCGACGAGAACCGCGCCGAGGCCTACGTCGATTACGTGGAGGTGAAGCCGCGGGCCCCGCTCTCGCAGCACCCGAGGCTGCTCCACCGGCTGACAGTGGTCAACGCCGAGGGCGAGCGGCACATGCGGCTGCGCGGCGCCGAGCAGCGCTGCGCGGCGCTGGAAGGCAAGCTGGGCCGTCAGGTCTCGTGCTCGATCTACCCGCTTCGCCCCGCGGCCTGCAGGGCGGTGAAGCCAGGCTCCAGGGAGTGCCGCCGCGATCGCAGGGAGCGCGGCATCGGGTAGCCGTCACTCCTTGACCGCGACGCAGATCATCCGCACCGAGTCGAGCGAGTACTCCTCGCCGGCGAAGCCGCCGTAGGTCCGCCGCAGCCGGAGCCCTGCGCGCGCCAGCATCCGCGACATCTCGGTGAGCGTGTAGAGCCGCAGCGAATGGCCCACCGAATCGGTGCGCACCCCCTCGGGCGAGACGATGACGAAGGAGGTGGTCAGCCGGCTGGTCAGAGGGTCGAAGGCGCGCCGCTCGGCCACCAGCGTCCCGTCCTCCTCGACCCGCTGCTGCGTCCCGGCGAAGCCAGCCAGCGCGTGCTCGCGGTTGAGCAGGTCGAGGAGGAGCGCCCCGCCCGCGCGCAGCACGCGCGCGACCTCGCGGAGCGCGTGCGCGTCCTCCTCGTCGCTCTCCAGATACCCGAAGGAGGAGAAGAGGCTCACCGCCCCGTCCACGCAGCCGCTGCGCAGCGGGAGCGCGCGCATGTCGGCGCAGGCCGCGGGCAGGCCGCGCAACGAGGCGAGGTCGAGGTCGATGCCCACCGCCCCGGGCCATTCGCGCAGGTGCCTGCCGCGGCCGCAGCAGAGGTCGAGGAGGCTGGCTCCCCGGCGCAGCCCGAGCGCTCGCGCCGCGAAGGCCGCCTCGCGCGCCGATCGTTCGGGCTCGAACGAATAGAGCCGCGCATAGGCGCCGCTGCGGAAGAACTCGACGTACCAGGGAAGGGTCACGGCGGCCACCTGGTGCTGCAGCGCCGGGGTGACGCTGAGCCGGCGGGTATTGTAGAACGCGTTCCTCGCGAAAGGACCACCCATGAAGCGCCTCGCCCTCCTCTTCGCCTGCGCAGCCGCCTGCAAGTCGGCGCCGGCCCCCGCTCCCACCGCCGCCGCGCCCTCCGCGGAGACGCGCGGGAACGCTGCGGTCCTGGTGGCGGAACCCGACCGCGACGCCGCCGACCGCAAGCTCGACCCGGGCCGCAAGCCGGTCGAGATGCTCCAGTTCCTGGGCGTGCAGCCGGGAATGAAGGTGGAGGACATGGGCGCCGGAGGCGGCTACACCACCGAGCTCCTCGCGCGCGCCGTGGCTCCGAGCGGCGTGGTCTACATGCAGAACGACCCGCGCTGGCTTCCCTTCCTCAAGGACGCCATCGCCAGGCGCCTCACCCATCCGGCAATGAAGAACGCGATCCGCGCCGACGTGCCCTTCGACGACCCCATCCCCTCGGGCGTGGGCGGGCTCGACCTGGTGGTGCTCAACGTCATCTACCACGACATCGCCAACATGCCGGTGGACCGCGTGCGCATGAACCAGATCGTCTTCAACGCGCTCAAGCCGGGCGGCGCCTTCGTGGTCATCGACTCCAGCGCGAAGCCGGGCAGCGGCCTCTCCGCCACCCAGCCGCTGCACCGGATCGACGAGGACGTCGTCAAGCAGGAGGTGGAGAAGGCCGGGTTCAAGCTCGCCCAGGAGGGCGACTTCCTCCGCAACCCCGACGACGCGCGCGACTGGAACTCCTCGCCGCAGGCGGCGGAGAAGGCGGGGAAGCGCGGCCAGAGCGATCGCTTCGCGCTCAAGTTCGTGCGGCCCGAGGGATCGAAGGCGCAGATCGTCCCGCCCCACCTGCGGCTGCCCGAGGGGGTGGAGCCCATCCGCGTCACCGCGGAGCTGACCGTCGATCCGGGAAAGGATTCGTTCGAGGGCACCGAGGAGATCGAGCTGAAGCTCGACGAGCCGGCGCACCTTCTCTGGCTGAACGCGGACTCGCTGGAGATCTCCGGGACACAGCCGAGCTCG
This sequence comes from Myxococcales bacterium, assembly GCA_035702105.1. Classification (GTDB taxonomy): domain Bacteria; phylum Myxococcota; class Myxococcia; order Myxococcales; family 40CM-4-68-19; genus 40CM-4-68-19. Next base: position 21,091 of record DASSQZ010000266.1, read on the forward strand.
ACCGTGATCCCCGCGCCGCCTTCCTTCGTGGGCCTGCGGTTCGCGGAGCCGCTCGCCCCGGGGAACGCCACCGTCAGGATCCGCTGGACCGGGAAGCTCTCCGCCACCGACAACGAAGGCGCCTACCGCCAGCAGGAGAACGGCGCCTGGTACGTGCTCACCCAGGGCGAGCCGCTGGGAATGCGGCGCGTCTTCCCCTCCTTCGACGAGCCGCTCTACAAGATTCCCTGGCGCATCTCGCTGCGGGTGCCCAAGGCGGACGCGGCGTACTTCAACACGCCGGTCGAGGCCACCGAGGACGCGGGCGAGATGAAGCTGGTGCGCTTCGCGGAGACGAAGCCGCTGCCCAGCTACCTGCTCGCCTTCGGGGTGGGGCCGTTCGAGCGCGTGGACGCGGGGAAGACCAAGAGCGGCGCGCCGGTCGGCATCGTCGTCACCAGGGGCAAGACCGCCTGGGCGAAGTATTCGGCGCAGAGCTCGCCGCGGATCATGGACATCCTCGAGGACTGGTTCGAGATCCCCTACCACTACCCCAAGCTCGACCTGATCGAGGTGCCGCTGGGCGGCGGCGCGATGGAGAACCCGGGCCTCATCACCTTCGCCCAGCGCATCAACCTGGCGAGGCCGGGCGAGGAGACGCCGCAGTTCCACCGGCGGGCGGCGGACGTGGAGGCGCACGAGTTCTCGCACCTCTGGTTCGGCGACATGGTGACCACCGAGTGGTGGGACGACCTCTGGCTCAACGAAGCCTTCGCCACCTGGATGACCTTCCACGCCATCGAGAAGTTCGCGCCGTCGTGGAACACGCCGGCGGAGCGCGCCGACTCGATGCTGCGGGCGATGAACGCCGACCGGCTGCTCTCGGCCCGGCGCATCCGCCAGCCCATCCAGAGCGAGGGCGACATCAAGACCGCCTTCGACGGCATCACCTACCAGAAGGGCGCGGCGGTGATCCGCATGTTCGAGGAGTACGTGGGCGAGGACGTCTTCCGCCGCGGCGTGCAGTCGTATCTCAAGGAGTTCGCCGACGAAGGCGCCACCGCGCGGCATTTCCTCGGCTCGATCTCCGCCGCCGCGGGCAAGAACGTCTCGCCGTCGTTCTCCACCTTCCTCGACCAGGCGGGGCTGCCGCTGGTGACGGCCAGGCTCTCCTGCGAGGGCGGCAAGGGCACGCTCTCGCTCGAGCAGTCGCGCTACCTGCCGCTCGGGGCTGCGCAGACGCCGCCGCCGGAGCAGACTTGGCAGATCCCGGTCTGCGCGCGCACCGACCAGGGCCGCGCCTGCACGCTCCTGGCGCAGAAGTCCGGCACGCTGGACCTGGGCTCCTGCCCGCGCTGGGTGATGCCCAACGCCGGCGCATCGGGCTACTACCGCACCGCGCTCGACGACGAGCAACTGGGCAAGCTGACGCAGAACACGGCCACGCTCACCTCGCCGGAGAAGATGCTCTTCTTCTCCGACGTGTTCGCCGCCTCGCAGGCCGGGGCGGTCGAGTTCCCCCGCGCCTTCGAGCTGGCCCGATCGCTCGCGGCAGACAAGGATCGGCACGTGGTGCAGGGGCTCTTCCCCGCGGTCGAGTACCCGGACGCGCGCGGCTTCGTGTCGGACGGCCTGCGGCCGAAGTACGCCGCCTGGGTGCGCGACACCTTCGGCCGCCGCGCCCGCGCGCTCGGATTCGCCGAGCGCAAGGGCGAAGGGGACGACGCGCGCATCCTCCGCCCACCGCTGCTCGAGCTGGTGGGCGACCAGGGAGAGGACCCGGCCCTTCGCGCCCAGGCGCGGAAGGTGGCCGATCGCTGGCTCGCGGACCACCGCACCACCAGCCCCGAGCTGGCCTCGGCCGCGCTCTTCCTCTCCGCCATCGCCGGCGATCAGGCCTTCTACGAGAAGCTGCACGCCGCCGCGAAGAAGGAGCCCGTCCGGGTGGAGCGGCAGCGCATCCTCCAGGCGATGGGCGAGTTCCGCGACCCGAAGCTGGTGCAGCAGGGCCTCCAGATCGCGCTCTCCGACGAGTTCGATCCGCGCGAGTCGATCCTGCTCATGTGGGGCGCGGCCTCCGACCCGCGCACGCGCGAGGCGGCGCTGCAGTTCGTCGAGGAGAACTTCGACAAGATCGTGAAGCGGATGCCGCGCGACTACGGGGCGGGATTGGTCAACGCAGGCAGCGGCTTCTGCGACGACGCGCACGCCCAGGCGCTGGACAAGTTCTTCCGCCCGCGCTCGCGCCTGTACCCGGGCGGCGACCGCCGCTTCGCGCAGGCCCTCGAGCAGGTGAGACAGTGCGCGGCGTTCCGCGCCAGGGCGGAGCCCGCGCTCACGGCCTGGCTGGAGAAACGCTCCCCGCAGGCGCTGCGCAGCCGCTGACGGCCAACGGCCGGTCGAACCCGCGGACCGGCGCCACATCCGTTCAGGATGGAACAACCGGTTCAACCGGTTGAACCAGACGTACCGCTCATCGAGGTTGGCCATCTCTCGTCCGCCAACGGCTCCCGAGCGGCGCAAATCTTGTCACGTCTATCTGGTACACTGGGCCCGACGTGACGCGGCGCGTGCAGGACGGGAACAACCAAGGAGATCCCACCGGGACCTCCCATGCAGACACTGTGGCCGGAAGGCTGCGGACCATGGACGTTGGCGAGTTCGCCCGCCGGCTGTTCCTGGACGACGACAAACACGACAAGAGGTTCGCCCTCTTCCTGGGGGCCGGTTGCTCGGTGACGTCCGGGATTCCGGCGGCGGGGGCACTGGTCCGCGATCGGTGGTTGCCGCGACTGTGCGGGATCCGGAGCCCCGGCGAACGCGACGTCGAAGTCTGGGCAGTTCGCACGATCCCTGGCTACGACCCCGAAAATCCAGGCGCGTCCTACGGAAGCTTGATCAACGAGCTCTTCATCACCGCCGACGATCGGCAGCGCGAGATTGAGTCACTTTGTGATAGCCGCTCCCCGGGATTCGGATATGCGGTGCTGGCACAACTGATCGCCAGGCCCAGCGGCCGGTTCAATGTCGTCTTGACCACGAACTTCGACGATCTGGTCGCAGACGCCCTCTACCTCTACACCGAGTCGCGACCGCTGGTGATTCACCACGAATCGCTGGCTTCGTTCATCCGCCCCACCCGCACCCGGCCTCTACTGGTGAAGCTCCATGGCGACCACCGGTTGGCGCCGAGAAATACAGTCCTCGAGACCGAGAGCATCGCAGCCGAGGTCGCTCGCCACACGGCAATGGTCCTGAACGACCGCGGCCTGGTCTTCATGGGGTACGGCGGCAATGACAAGGGTATATTGAAGTTGCTCTCCGATCTCCCATTGGACGCTCTGCCGCTTGGCGCGTACTGGGTCCATCCTCAAGAACCCGTCGGGCGAATCCGCGAGTGGCTTGCCAAACGCAATGGCATCTGGGTCAAGAGCGGCTGGTTCGACGAAGTGATGCTCGTCATCCGGAATACGTTCGACCTTCCGCATCCTGATCCGCAGCGCTTTACCCGGGTCTTCAGCGACTACCACAAGGCGTTCGAGCAGCTATCGGCGGCGATCGTAGCCAAGCCTGCAACTGACGTTTCCGCCGCTACGCTGAAGGAAGCCGTTCGCGCCACCGAACAGTCGTTTCCTGACTTCTGGCAAGCCGTCAGCGAAGCCGCACGCCTGGAGAAATCTGATCCGGCCGCCGCGGAGAAGGTGTATCAGGCTGGAATCGACCAGTTCCCGAGAGCAGCCCCCTTGCTTGGCAACTATGCTGTCTTTCTCGAGGAGATCCCTGGCCGTCGCGAGGAGGCAGAGGTTCTCTACAAGCGCGCCATTGACGCCGATCCGAGGCACGCAAACAGCCTCGGCAACTATGCTGTCTTCCTCGAGCACACATCTGGCCGTCGCGAGGAGGCGGAGGCTTTCTACAGGCGCGCCATCGAGGCCGACCCGAAGCACGCAAACAGCCTCGGCAACTATGCGGTCTTTCTTGGGCACACTCCT